>DEAF01000006.1 GCA_002346625.1 Gemmatimonadales bacterium UBA2989 | reverse complement strand
TCGGCCTGTTCCCGTGTCTATGTAGAAGGAGGGGTGCGCGAATTCTTTATTAGAGATTTGGTTGATAAAGCTAAGAACATAAGCATAGGTGATCCCATAGACAGGGAGGTATGGCTTGGACCGGTTATAAACGAGGCGGCATTCCAACGTTACACGGCAGCTATCGAACAGGCTGATAAGGATGGAGGAAAGATTTTGACTGGAGGTAAGCGTTTGACTGGCGGATTGTTCGATTACGGATTTTATCTAGAGCCAACAGTAATAGATGGTTTGCCTTTGGATCACACCTTGTTTACCACTGAACTATTTGTGCCTATAACCGTTATCGGAGAAATCAATGATCTATACCAGGGTATTGATCTCGCAAATAAAACGGAATATGGGCTTACTGCAGGTATATTTTCTCAAGATGAATCGGAGGTACAGGATTTCTTAGGTGGAATTCAGGCTGGTACGGTATATGTTAATCGCCCAGCGGGAGCCACCACAGGTGCCTGGCCCGGTGTTAATCCATTCGGTGGATGGAAGGGGAGTGCATCTACTGGAATGGGGGCTGGAGGATCATATTATCTTCAGCAGTTCATGAGGGAACAGAGCAGAGTTCGTGTGTATTAAAAACCAATCATGATTTATCAAATACCATACCATTACATTACATTAAACTAATCATCATTTATTTTGACCCATTAGCGGTGCGGATCTAGGGGTGTAGGCATTAGTAAAAAAGCTATGAACAAAGGTTTTTCAGCAGGGATTCCTATGCTGTTTCTTATGCTCAGTGTGGCAGTTCCGCTTATGGAACGTGATGATCTGTTATCTCAAACGGTTATAGAGAGCGAGCATAACCCTCTTCAATGTCAGCGCGGACATGACCATACGGTGTGTACTCAAGCTGGCACTAACCTGCTGGTTAATCCTCCATCATCTTCTGTAATCCCTGAGACGTTCCTAACGGTCAGTGTACTAGATTTATTTCAAGATTATACTGCTCATTCAAACTTTCTGGATGGATATAATCCTAGAGCCCCCCCCACTCTTAAGGACACTTCACCGATATAATCGGCTGATGTCAGGTTGTTCCTTATAAGCTCACCATAAGATGGGCTGCTTTGTTGTTTCTTAATTTTAAGATGATGGGGATTAGTCTCAAATGATTATTCAAAAAAAATGAAGATAGGTTTGGTTGGATTTGCAGGATCTGGTAAAACTACAGTTTTCAACGCTATTACAGGTTTGGATGTACCTGTAGGGTTTAGTGGCGAGGTACGCCTAGGAACTGTGAAGGTTCCTGACCAACGCATAGACCAATTGTCTCGGATCTTTTTGCCACAGAAAACCACTTATGCTGATATAAGCTTTTGTGACATACCAGGGGAGCACGGGGCTGAGAAGGTGGGGCTATCGCCTGGCACACTACAACATATACAACATCAAGATGCCATTTGTTTGGTGCTCAGGGATTTTCCTAATCCCGCCCTTGAGAGTGATCCCAATCCAATGGAAGATCTGGATGCTTTCCACACGGAGTGCATATTCGCTGATCTTACAACAGTCGAAAAACGACTTGATCGCTTACGTAAGGAAAGAGCGGACATACAAGAGATAACAACCTTTGAGATAATAAAAGAGGCCTTGGAAAGAGGCCACCCGATAAGATCAGTCTCAGAAGACAAAATAAGTCGTGTTTATCTGAGAGGCTTTAATTTGCTTACAGATAAAATTCTTATTGTAGCCTTGAATCGGGACGAAGGTCGTGCAAATAGCTCCATGCCTGCACATCTCAAGGCTCACCTGAGTGACTTAGGCGCTGCAGGTTTTTTGCTGTCTGCTAGTGTTGAAGCTGAAATCGCCGGACTCGATGTTGAAGATCAGACCATTTTTATTAGGGATTTGGGGCTCGAAGAGCCCGTATTGGCCAGGCTAATAAAGACGACCTATAGCCTTCTTGATTTAATCTCGTTCTTCACAGTTGGAGAAGATGAAGTTAGGGCATGGACTATTACCAGAGGCACCAAAGCACGTGCTGCAGCAGGAAGAATTCATTCCGACCTGGAGCGGGGATTTATCCGTGCTGAAATTATTCCGTACGATATTTTTATGGAATATGGATCTGAACAGGCCGTTAAGGATGCGGGATGTCTTCAAGTTGAGGGAAAAGAATACTTAGTAGCTGACGGTGACATAATGAATGTCAGGTTCAATTTGTAATATAAAATTTAAGGCGTGGCCTGTAGCTAGGGTTACCCAAACCTTCTTAGATAATTTTAAAATCGGTTGGAGTTTGAATGGATTCCATAGCGGGTAGTGTGATCGTTCTCTATCTCTTGGGAGTGATGGTTGTCGGAATATTTATGTCCCGGAGATCGAAGAGCTCAAGTGGTTGGGCTGTTGGAAGCAGTCAAATGTCTGGCTTGCTCGTGGCTTTTGGTTTAGCCGGTGCACGGATCGGAGGAGCTGGGACATATGGAGTGGCTGGGGATGTAGTGACCGGAGGTGTTTGGAATATGTGGTGGTATGGGCTTAGCTCTTTTGCCGCACTACTCTTAGTGGGTCTTGGTTTTGCGGTATACTATCGACGACTCAGGCTTCAAACTGTCGGAGAGCTGTTCTTAATTCGCTTTAATTCAAAAAGATGCCAATGGCTAACCAGTATGTGTGTTCAGACCGAATATGCCATTATCAATGTTATTGAAGCGTATGTGATAGGGGTAATCATTAGTTCCCTCACACCTCTTTCTATGTTGCAAGGCACACTAATAGCAGCCCTAGTATTGGCTACATACGTATCTTTGGGTGGTCTCTGGGGAACGGCGGTAACCAACGTTATACACTGCATTGTAATTCTGGCTTCCCTTTTGGCTGTGGTAGTTATAGGTGTTCGCGAATTCGGTGGCTGGGACATCGTGGTTGAACGGGTAAATCTACAGCTATCACAGTCGTCCGAATCCCGAACTGCATGGTGGGGTTTTTCGGGTGGAGGATGGGTGGCGATTGCTGCTATGTTTTTCTCAGCGACGATCCACTCTCCAGCCGCTTCTATCTATGCTAATTATTCTACTGCGACTAAAACCGAGCGGAGTTTAGTGCCTGCTTTTATCGCAGGAGGTGTGATAGCTGCCCTAATGCCAGTTTTAGCAGGCCTGATTGGGATTCTTACAGTGGCTAAATTTGGGCCCAACTCGGGATTGGCTGGTTATCAGAATCTCACTACTCTAGCTGCGGATATAAGCCCAGTTATGGGTGGGCTTGCCCTGGCTGCTGTTCTGGCTGCAGTTATTTCTTCAGGTGGGCCAATTCTCCTGTCTAGTGCCACGATGTTTGTCCGAGACTGGATGCCATCTGCTAGAGCGTATTCATCTGAGCAACGGCTTCGTGCATACCAGGTGGTTACTGCAATCTATGCTCTAATCTCAGCCCTTATTGCATGGCGGATTGCTATAAGTACTCGGATTTCCATTCTAGATCTTCTTCTCCTGGGGTTTGCCATGGTAGTCCCGGCAGCTATTTCGGTGATCTATGTGCTTTATTGGCGCCGGACAACAGAACCAGGTGCATATTGGGGAATGTTGGCAGGATATGGTGCCGGAGGTGCCTGGTTTGTGTTGGTCAAATGGGCATTGTGGGCAGATCTCCAGGTTTCAGATGGAGCTTCTGTGCCGGTTCGTTTTTTTGTATCTCTGTTGACTAGTAATGGGGAAGGGCTTGATCCGGCCTACGTGACAACATTAGTCCCACTGTTTGTGATTCCCGCCATATCGCTGCTTACAACGTTTGCCCCTGATAAGGAATCTGAGTTTCGGATGCAACTAGCTTCGGGGCGGGACTTAGATGTTACGGATAGCAAATAAAATTAATCTGGATGTGACTAAAGGTGGTCCAGGGTGATTATATGAAGCCCTGAAGTACCTCAACAAGACGGTCGACCTCAGTTTTTGTGTTGTAAATATGGGTCGAAACCCGAATTGCGTTATGGCCGTCCCTCTTATGTTCGTCTATGTGTATGGAATGCATTTTATTCGTAGTAGAAACGATTTTTATAGCGTCTACATCCTCGACTTCAAAGATCGTTGATCCAGGACAAGAAGTGCGAAGGGTCCCCCCGCTAAGCAACTTAATGCCGTTCATTTCTGACAGTTGTTCCTTCAGGTAATCCGATAAATATCTGGTCCTAAGTTCTACATTATCCAATCCGATGGTTTCCATAAAACTGATAGCTGCACTAATGCCAGCTCTAAGGGGAAGGTCTGCGGTTCCTGGAGGCGCGAATGCCGGGGAATCCAAAGTTCCATCATGAGCATATGCAGATCGGATGTGCTGGCGAGCACTCTCGCTTATATAGAGAACTCCAGTACCCACTGGCCCAAGGAGCCACTTGTGAAGGCTTGCTGAATAGGCGTCACATCCTAGGTCATGCAAGTCAATTGGGAACATCCCAACCGCTTGGGCTCCGTCCACAAGGCTTATGAGCCCATGATTTCTGGCCATTTCAGAAAGTTTTTTGACTGGATAAAGGTGTCCTCCGCGGGTAACGTGACAAAAGGCGATCGCTCGTGTGCGCGGAGTGATTGCATTTTCAAAAAGCCCGATCAAATGTTCTTCGCTTTTGAGGGGGCTAGGAACGAAGATATCGGTGGCTTTGATTCCGTGGCGATCAGCACGGAATAGCCAAGGTCTAAGTCCTGCCGGGTGTTCTTGTGTAGTGAAGATCACCTCATCACCAGGCTGAAGGTCGAGCCCCACAGCTTGCAGATGCAGAGCTTCTGTTGCATTACGGGTTAGTGCAATTTCGTTGGCATTTGTGCCCAGGAGGCGTGAGAGTCCAGGTATTACTAGCTGTGATATCTGTTCTGACAGGTCGTGCTTGCCACGGGAAGGTTCCCTGGAGACAGCTTTGTATCCAGCAGCAACTGCCTCTGCTACTATAGCTGGAGGCATGCCGAGACTCGCATTATTCATGTAAATGATGCTAGGGTCCAAGATAAATTGAGCCCTAACATCGGCCCATGCCGCATCGTCCATTCCAGTAGGACGATGCAATGTAGGACGATCTTTATCCTCTAGATGTGGCTTGCTTTTGTAACATCCAAAAGTTGAAAGTCCGAATATGCCAGTTCCGGTGGTTGCCAGAAAGCGACGACGAGAGACTTTTGTGAGATTATTCATTCACTAAAGTAGTTTTGTCTCCAGCAGTTCTTGGTTATAGCCCACCAAGAGTTGTCCTCCCGTCTTTATAGTTGGAGCTCTTAAGTTGCCTGAGCGACCTAATAGCAGATTGAGAAGCTCTGATTCTGTTAGTGCATTTTCTTCAAGATCAAAATGCAAGATTTTCTTTCCTTTGGCTACGAAGATCTCTGAAACACCTTCGAGAATCGATAGGGCGGCCTCACCTATTAATGGGTCTTTAGTAGTAATCTGTAAAACGTTGTCCTGGATGTTATACTGCGCAAGAAACTCTTGCGTTCGTTTACAACTTTTTCAGCCAGGACGGTGATAGCGCCAATCTAAGTTTCTGGTCATGTAGGACCTCCTTGTTGTAACTGTAATACCTAATTTCAGCTTGTCTCAGGGATCTCCAGCCGATAGCGTTCAGGGGAAGTCTTTGCTTTACCAGGAGTCCTCCAGCGGAAGCGTGAAGCCCAAGGATTATCTATTCCTTCCACTACGTCTGCGGTGATTTGACCGAGCATAGGAGCAAACTTGAAACCGTGTCCACTTCCACCGCTGGCAACAATAAGACCTTCATGATCCGGGTCTCGGCCAATCAAAAAATCTCCGTCCCAAGAATCGCAATATAGGCAGAGGCGACGCTCAAGGATTGGAGAGTTAGCTAGTCCATCGAATGTAGATTTGAGAAAATCACAGAACTTCTGATCATTTTCCAGGGGGACTATTTTCTCGCTCCTGGGATCCATTGGGATCCCAGCTCCATGATGAGCAACCTTCAATGTTCCGTCTGGCAGTGCTGGGAGTCCGTACCATCCTGTATTAGTTATGTCTGCACTCCAAGCTGGAAAACGTTCAGGTTTGTATGATTCCAGATCTGGAATAAGGAAGTGATAGACTGGTTGTCCTACACACCTAAGCGAATCACTTAGCCATGGGAGTAATATGGGAGTCCAGGCTCCTGTAGCTACCACCACTACTTCTGCAAAATGTTCTTCTTTGGAGTCTGTTACAACACCTGATATGCGTGAGCCATTTTCCAGGAGACCAACCATTTTTTGCCCTTCAACTAAGTGCACACCAGAGTCACGGACTCTGGAAAGTAACCACGAAACCACATTGCCACTTTCCACCCATCCGGCCCGATGATTGAAGTAACCGTGATGGTAATCTCCTTTGCTCCAGCCTGGGAATCGATTTATGATGTCAGAGGAGGTAAGTTTTTCCACAGGATGATCTAGGCTGACCAAGGTTTTCCAACTTTCGTACTCAAATCCGCCAGGTTGCATTTCTTCTTTTGCCAGTACTAGATAGCCTGTTTCGTGATAGAGTTCCTGATTGGCCTCTGCATTCCATTCGTGCCATCTATCTATACACTGTTGTGCTAATTTGGCATAAAATATTTCAGAGCCATAATCTGGACGGACGACTTTGCTGATATCTGTGGAGCTGGCCTCAGGATGCGGTAAGGGGCCAGGATCTATAAGCGTCACCTCATGTCCGCGTTTCTTCAGTTCCAGGGCAGCAGTTACCCCGAACATCCCTGCTCCTATTACTAGAATCCTATGTTTCATACTAGCCTATCTCTATGCTAAAGCATCTTGAATATTCGACTCAGTGCCAGCAATAACTTTGAGATCTCACGGATCTCTTGCCTTAACGATGAAAGACGATTGCCTTGTTCAGCATGGGTGAATAAAGCTGTGATTGTAGTGTCAGCTGGATTTTCTGCTGGGAATAATTTCTGTAGCCTAAGAGTCTCAGTATAAGGTATGAGTTGATCGTTCTTTCCATGTATGAGGTTGACCTTTGTACTGATTTGAGAAAGGTGGGGTTGCGGGTCCAGTAAGGGTGATGAGCTCATGGCCACTTGAGCTAATTGCTCGGCCAAGTCTTTGCATGGGCTCATGTCAGGTTCACTGTCCGAAGGAGGTACAAAAAGATCGAAAAGCCATTTGCGATCGAATGAAATCTTATTTCTGAGCTTTTTCTTAAGAACATCATAAGATGGGTCCCACGACATGATACGCTGTTTCCCGGCCTCTCCTGCAAGTTCCAAAAGTGCACTTGCTACATCTTGTGCGTTCTGGAAATCTGGAATAGAAGTCAAGTAATTTCCACCGATTATCCATCTCCCATAGGGATCAGGTCGGATATGATGCTTAATTCCTAGCCATTCATGTTCACCCGTCATCTGGAATCTTACCAAGCGTTCCATGTCACAATAGCCCCCGAATCCCAAAGCTACTGCAATCTGTTCAGAAATATCTTTCTGGCTTGTTGTTATTATTGCTTGGGGTGCTCCAAATGAGAAACCTATGATTCCATATGGCCCATCATTAGTTATATCTAATTTGCGGAGTCCTCTTAAGGCTGCCCTGACAGTGGGAATTGTGACTTCAGGGGTAATCCTAAGTTTTGTCCACTCAGGCACCTCAGGAACCAACACAGCAGCACGTGATGAGGCAAGAGCCCTTACAAAACGAAGTAAGTTATAGTGAGATCGTCCCGGTGGGGTGAGCCCATGGAGAACAATCCAACCAGGTAAGTCGTGACCTCCCGTGCGTGGAGCAATTACCGAAGCGGGAATCTCTCTATCCACTCGGTCAAGAAGGATATCTTTCTCCTTCGTATCTGCTTTGTCGAACAACCAGCTATTCACGGATCGTAAAGTTTTAATTTTATCCATATAACTTAAGAAAGTATTGGTTTAGTATTGGTTTGGTAGAGGAGATCTCCAGCTTTATGGTTTACTATTTCTATGTTTTGAAAAGATTAAGATGATTATAAATGTTTTTATTAAACTGATTACAGACGGAACTGTGAAGGGGGCATAGACTACAAATTGCTACGGACACTCTTAGTAAATTATTCCTAACAAAAGAGTAACGGATGACCGGATACAAGCCACCGTACCTTGCTGGAACTCTTATCAGCATTACAGTTTTTGCCCTGTATTATGTAACCTTGGCACCCACCACATCATGGTGGGACGCTAGTGAGTACATTGCTACGGGTCATATCCTGGGTATCCCCCACCCTCCCGGCAATCCATTGTTTGTATCGTTGGCTCGTACGTGGAGTGTGCTAATTGCTCCATTAGGATTTTCTGTGGCTTTCCGCATAAATCTTCTAGCTGCGATTACTAGTGCTACGGCTACGTTCTTCTTTTTTATGATCAATTACCGAATCCTGTCGGTGGTTCTAGAAAAGCGTTGGATGGCAATTCTGGGTTCCGCATCTGGAGCTCTAATAGGAGCTACTGCTTACACTGTATGGAATCAATCAAACGTAAACGAGAAAGTGTATACAGTGAGCGTAGCCATAATTGCTGCTTCTTCTTGGCTACTCATTCGATGGTATGATAATCAGGACAGACACCTGAACCTGAAAATATTGCTAGTGGCTATATATGCGATGGTTCTTGGATCTACCAATCATCTTATGTCATTACTTCCGTTACCTGCTTTTGGTGTCTTTATGATTCTAGTATGTCCGGCAATACTTCTTAGTTGGAGGTTCTGGATACGTATGATTCCATTGGTGGCCCTGGGGTTATCGTTTAATTTATTTCTGCCAATTCGTGCTGCTCAAGATCCGATCATAAATGAAGGCGATCCTATTTGTGAGTCCGCTGTTGGTGCAGTCGTGGCAATCTATACAAATGGAAATACTGGTTGTCCGGCCTTAGCATCTTCCCTAAGTCGTGAACAGTACGCCAAGCCTCCTATGGTCGATCGGCAAGCACCATTCTGGCACCAGTTACTGAATTACTCTCAGTACTTTGATTGGCAATGGGCAAGGGGCCTTGAAGGAGAACCACCCTTGGTAGGCGGACGTTTCCCGATTACCCTGCTGTTTTTATCTATGGGATTAATGGGGTTAATTGTTATATGGAGGGCAGACCGGAATATTTTCGCTTATTTAACAGTACTTATCTTAACCCTGACCTTTGGCCTTGTTGTATATCTGAATTTTAAATACGGATTTTCATTAGCTTCTTATATCACAGATAGATCGGCTCATGAGGTTAGAGAGCGAGACTATTTCTTTGTTGCTGGATTCATTTTGTGGGGTAATCTGGTTGGTATAGGTCTCACTGGTTTTTGGGCCGCACTCTCCGATCGTTGGGGTGGAGAAAGGGCGTACCTAAAGACAATCCCTATGTTTGTCGTTGTTTTTATTCCATTGATTTTCAATTGGTCATGGGCTGACCGATCAGGGGATTATGCAGCTCGCGATTGGGCGTACGACCTTCTTATGAGCGTAGAACCTTATGGGATACTTTTTACTAATGGAGACAACGATACTTTTCCACTTTGGTATTTACAGGAAGTCGAAGGAGTTCGGAAAGATGTGAGTGTAGTAGTTGTCCAATACCTCTACACGGACTGGTATCCTAAGCAACTTAGAGATATGACAGATCCGAGTCGGCAAAGGTCATTCAGCGAAGAGTTTTCTTTTGGTGTTTATCCCGTAACGCCAATTCCGGAATCGGCAATTACGGATTCGGAGGATGATATACTAGATGCTGTAGGGTCTGGACCCATCCCTAAAGACTTGCCCTTATCCCTAGGCGATGTAGTCGTGACTTATCCGGAAGGCCTATACTTGAACCGTGGCCATCGGCTGGCACTTAGCTTTATTTATGATTCCATCGATGAGCGCCCTATCTATTTTGCAAGCAGTGCTGGTTTACTTGAAGATCTAGGCCTACGAGATTGGGGAGTTAGGCACGGGTTGGCCACTAAGTTGGTAATGCGAGATTTAAATGAAAATCGCCCAGAAGGATTGGTGCGGGGGAGCGATCAAATGGGCGCTGAATGGTTCGACATGGACAGAAATCTTTTTCTAGTACGAGATGTTTATCAATACCGTGGCATCCGAAACAGAGAAATCTGGCAGGATCGCAGCACACTTAACATTCCTCTGCATTACCAGGCTTTATTTGTTCAGCTTGCCGATGCTGCTGCTATCGCTGAATTATCTACAGATGAAGTGGACGAACTTATTCAGAATGCGGTTGCTTTTCGTACAACAGCATTGGGTGGGTCACGGTATCTATCTTTAGGGCGATAAGGGGACAGTGTGATCTTAAGATTATTTTTCCATACTGCTTTTGTTTTTTTTATTTGCGTGACATCCCTGGTTGCTCAAGCACCTGAACTTCTTCTCTTCGGGGGCCCTGATCAAGATGTTTTTCTCGGTTGTCTAAATTGCAGGCCTTTTAACCCTGAATCAATCTGTAATAGATCCAAAGATTACGGTTCCCGTTACAGTAGTACGAGTATCTGGAACCGACATAGTGACTACGGCTCCCGCTATAGCTCTAACTCTCCATGGAACCAACATGCGTCTGATCCTCCTGCGATTATTGATCGTAAGGGGAACTTCTACGGCTACATGACAGCCAGTCGGTTCCACGCACAAAGGACGCGAAGCCCACTGCTCCTGCAGTTACTAGATTCTAATCTTGTTGGTAACGACTTGTGGGAAGCACGAGACTGGTTTTGCCGTAACTGAACTATAAAATAGTTCAGGAATTTAGATTTGAAAGCATTGTTTGTTTTGGTAGCGGTAAAAGCTTTCTAATACTTAGCCAAGTATAATATTTCCTTGAGGACATCCTCGGGCTGAGGAAGGATTACTTCTTCTAATTGGGGTGCGTAGGCGACCCAGGTGTCCAATGAGGCTACTCGTCGCACCGGACCATCTAGCCAGGGGAAAAGTTCGTCTGATATACGGGCTGCAATCTCAGATCCTATCCCCCAAGAAAGACAGTCTTCATAGGCTATGATCACTTTGTTCGTCTTCTTCACCGAGGCAGATATAGATTCCATATCGAAGGGTGAAAGTGTTCGTAAATCTATGATTTCACAGTCGATGCCATGCTCGCTCTCTGCTTTCTTTGCTGCGTCCATAGAACGCTTTACCAGTGCACCACAAGTTACAATGGTCAGGTCTGAGCCTGAGCGAACTATATTCGCCTTCCCCAGAGGAATCATGAAATTTTTACCTGGATAGCGACCCTTGTTATGGGTTTGCCGATATAGGTGCTTATGTTCCAGGAAGATTACAGGGTCATCGCAACGGATGGCTGTTCTCAGTAACCCATTGGCATCCATAGCATTCGAAGGCAGTACTACCCTCAGGCCAGGAGTATGGGTGAAGAGGGTGTCTCCGGTCTGTGAATGGTAGGGGCCACCTCCCTTTAGGTACCCTCCATATGGTACACGTATAACCAATGGGGCAGAGAAAGCCCCACCTGACCGGTATCGCATAGTGGCTAATTCATTACGTATTTGCATGAAAGCTGGCCATATATAATCGATAAATTGAATCTCAACTACTGGCTTGAATCCACGTTGAGCCATACCGATTGCCCGACCAACGATGCTGGCTTCGGCAAGGGGAGCATTAAATACTCGTCCACCACCAAAACGGCTTTGCAGGCCATGTGTAACCTTGAATACCCCACCCTTTCCCTTGACCTCAGTCAATACTTCTTCCCGAGATGCATCTGCTACATCTTCTCCGAAAACCAAGATCAAAGGATTTCGCTCCATCTCGTCACGCATACAAGCATTCAATAGGTCAACGACAGTCAATTCTTTTTCGTCTGTAAATTCTGGAGAATCTTCACTATCGAACTGATCTCCTGTAGCGTCCACTTCCTCTGAATAGAGATGTTCTAGTACTGTTTCTGGGTTAGGTTGGGGGTGCTTCTCAGCTTCGTCAGCCGCTTCTGCAACCATCCTCTGAACCTCTTCCTCGAGATCATCTAAGTCCTCAGGAGTTGAAATTCCTTGATCTAAGAGAAGCGTACGTGCTCTTAGGAGAGGGTCTCGTTTTGCTTCTTCCTCTATCTCTGCACTAGGACGGTACATAGCTTCGTCGTCTGACATGGAATGGGAGTAAGGCCTAGTAGTATGTGCGTGTACAAGTGCGGGCCCTTTCCGCGCACGGCAATAAGCAACTGCCTCACCAGTAGTAACGTAGCTGTCTACCAAATCGGTGCCATCACACTCCCGGATCAGAAGATCTGGGAAACCATTAACAAGCTTAGATATACTTCCTCCTGCAGTGTTTATTTCTACTGGAACTGAGATGGCGTAGCCGTTGTCTTCAATGAGGAAAACAACAGGAAGCTTTAGATTACAGGCGATATTCAATGCTTCCCAGAATTCCCCTTCCGAGGTGGCGCCATCTCCGGAACATACCACGATGACTTCGTCCTTGTGGAATCCGGAAATCTTGTCCTTGAGCTCAGGGAGCAGCTCAATTCGCCATCCAGCTTCTGCACCTCCAACCGCTTGAAGAAATTGGGTTCCTGTGCATGATGATGAATTGGAGATGTTGAAACGTTTATCTGAGAAATGTGATGGCATCTGTCGCCCTGCGTTGTTTGGATCGTCCTGCGCTCCCACAGATCCCAGGAGATGGTCTAGGGGACTCTGTCCGAGTGCGAGAGCAAATGCTCTATCACGATAGTAGGGGTATACCCAGTCATGGCCACTATTCATGTGAGCAGCTATGGCTACCTGAATGGCTTCATGCCCCGCACCAGAAATCTGAAAGAAAATCTTATTTTGTCGCTTGAGAACTATCTCGCGATCATCTAGTCGCCTTGCAGTAACCATGGTTCGATAAGCTTCTAAAAGCCATTCTGGGCTGATATCCGACGTACCTTGTGTGGCCGCAACTTTTTTCTCTTTAGTCTTCATGCTGTCTCTGGTATCAGGTTTAAGTCTTATATAACACTAAGATAGTGTAACTCTTAATCATAATGGAATATTAAATTGTGTTTATACTCAGTCGGATTGAAAATTTAGTGCTTTATATGCAGATCAATCAGATTGCTATAGAGTTCAATTTTTACGATTAAACTAAGCTTTTTAGTTGTTCTGTAAGAGATTCAGGGCTGTCTGCTGGTTGGCTACAGGTGTAGCCCTCGCAAACGTAAGCAGTCGGTTTCCCTCTTTGTTCCGCTCGGTTCGCTAAAATTGGCAAAGTGTAGCCGATGGTCTCCCCGGGAGATATTCCTGCCAATGTCCTGTTGGGAAGATATTGACCTAGGACTGCCCTAAGCAGATCACATGTTGCTGGATCATCACGCTTTCCTACAATGGCAATCTCAATGGGTCTGGACACTTTACGGTCCAGAGCAGACAGGAGCCTGCTGAATGCTGTTGGAAACCTTGCCATAGAACCAGATTCACGGTCGAGAACGCGTTCAGAAATTTTTCGATGTTTTTCGTCTCCAAAAAGTTGCGCTGTCCTTATTAGGAGCTCTACGGCAAGAGAATTTCCCGAAGGCATAGCATTATCCATGATGTCTCGAGCTCGGATTATAAGATCTTTTCTGTCATCTGGGGAGTCGTAAAATATACCACTCTCTTCATCCCAAAAGAGATCAATCATACGATTAGCAATCCAGTGAATTTCTTCTATCCAATTTGGTTCAAGGGTGGCTTCGTACACAGTCACCAAAGCGTTCCCAACTGCACCATAGTCCTCTAAGAAGGCATCTATTCGTGCTGTTCCATCTTTATATGATCGAAGCAACCGATCGTTACGCCTCATTCGCGAAAGCACAAAATTTATCCCGGAAATTCCTGCCTGCAGATAGTCATCACGCCCCAAAGCCCCTCCGGCCTCCGCCAGTGTTCTTAATGCTAAACCATTCCAGCTGGCCAGAATCTTATCGTCTCTTAGGGGCTTTTCTCTCAGGTTTCGAGTCTTTAGTAATTTTTTCCTTGCCTTACGAAGACTCTCATGGAGCTGTTCTATTTCCATGCCCTCACTCCGGGCTATGGCATTTAGATCATGGGGAAGATGTAGTATATTGCTGCCTTCGAAATTTCCAGTATTGCTGACGTCGTAACAGCGCCCGAAAAGGGTGGCCAAGTCTGCGCCCAACACTTCTCGAATCTGAGCAGGATCCCATAGGTAAAAAACACCTTCTTCCCCGTTTGAATCAGCATCAAGGGCAGAATAGAACCCGCCTTCAGGATCACGCATATCTCTAAGTATGTGGTCTAAGGTTTGTTCTGTTACCTGCTTGAAGTCGCTGTATCCGGTGGCTTGGAAGGCATTCAGATATATCTGTGCCAGAAGAGCGTTGTCGTATAGCATCTTTTCGAAATGAGGCACTAGCCAATGTGCATCTACCGAGTAACGATGAAAACCGCCTGCTAAATGATCGTACATCCCTCCATTAGCCATTTTGCGTAGAGTATGAATGACGACATTCAGAGCCTGTTCGTCCTTTTGCCGAGAGTAAAATCTCAACGCAAACTCTAGGGTCATGGGTTGGGGAAATTTCGGTGCACCTCCGAAACCACCGTGGGTGGGATCAAAGCGAGATGATAGAAAATGGTATGCATGATCCAATAAATCAGTACCGATTATCTTCTTTCCATCACCGGTCAGGGGCCCTTCTCCGATCTCTGCAGTACTGCGTTCTAGCACGGACCTTAGTTTTCCGGCATTCTCCAAAACTTCACCGTGATTATCTCTGTAGGCTTTTTGGATAGCACTTAAAATCTGACGGAAAGAAGGCAATCCCTGGCGGGATTCGGGCGGGAAGTATGTGCCTCCATAAAAGGGATCTCCCTCTGGGGTTAGAAACACTGTCAGAGGCCATCCCCCGTGACCCGATATTACTTGTACCGATTGCATGTATAAGGAGTCTATATCCGGCCTTTCTTCTCGATCCACTTTGATGTTTACAAAACCTTGGTTCATGATTTCGGCGGTTACGGGATCTTCAAAGGATTCTCTTTCCATAACATGACACCAATGGCATGCCGAGTAACCTATGGAAAGAAGGACGGGTACGTTTCGCATCTTGGCTTGAGTGAAGGCTTCATCTCCCCAAGGATACCAATCCACTGGATTTTCAGCGTGTTGTATAAGGTACGGGCTATTTTCTTTGGACAATCGATTGGGCACCTTCAACTCCTGATTATCATTTGTTGGAAATTCTATAATAGTTTTTTTTTGGTCCTCCTACACCAGAAAACTTATGATTTTTCTGATGCGTAAACACAAATCTCCAAGGACAACGATCGTTGAATTCGTTTAGGTGCACAGGTAGATTTGTTTATGCCTGATTTTTCCAGTTGCTTTTTCAGATGGGTTTAAGGTCGTGAGAATCCTCCCAGAAAACATATATATAAGACTCGTAAAAGCAGCTATCAAAAAACCTTCACTCGTTCCCATAATTTTGAGTGCTGCTTGGGCATTTAGGTCGAAACGATGGTACCTGCGACCTCCCTTCCTTCCCATCCCACCGAGAAACTATATGAGATGGCGTATGGATACGGCATACGGTGATACTGGTGCAGCACCTGCCGCAACTGATGTAGAGCGATATTTACGTTGGGCATATGATATGCGTAAACTCATGAAAGTTAAGAAATTGGACCAACCTGAGTAATATTCACAATCAGGTTCTTTTAATAAACGGATAGAAAAATAGCCAAGAGTAGATCGGTGGTATTCTGTTCTAGCAACTTCTTTATTGAAGATGGCTTCTCTAGCAAAAAATTGGCAGTTACCTAATCATGATCGAGTTGATTAGCACTAACATAGCAACCTACGGACCCTTCTTTATTGGTGCTATGGCCATGTTAGAGACAGCTCTAATTATAGGCATAATTGTTCCTACAGAAATTACGATTATTGCTGCGACCGCCCTAGTTTTGGAGGGCCACTTAAACTTTGTAACGGTGGTAGTTGCTATTTTATTGGGCGCCACACTCGGCGATTCATGCGGTTTTATGCTGGGACGTTTTGGGGGCAATCGTTTCTTGTACAACAAAAGACATCTGACCAGATTAACCTGGAGAAAGAACCTTCTGATTTACCATGATAGAGCCTCAACTCTATTTGGACGTTATGGGATATTATCTATAAGCTGTGCACGTATGATTCCTTTTGTACGCACCCTCATGCCATTGTTCGCAGGGTCTACACGAGTGTCCTATCGTCGCTTTCTCGTATTTGATTTTTTGGGTGTCGTTGGATGGGCGGTGATGGGGTTGAGTTTTGCATATGGTGTCGCACGCGGATGGCAGATTGGAATGGAATATCTAGGTACGTTCTGGGTGGCTGTTATTACCCTAAGTGCTATTGTGCTGTTTTTGTTCTTTAAGAATCGTATTCTTGGTTCTTCGAGTACCGGGGGCCATCTGTCTATAGGGCTTACCGGAAATGTAGCTGCCGGCAAATCTGCAGTTGCCAAGTGCTGGTCAGGCGAAGGCATTTCGGTTGTAAGTGCTGACGAATTAGCACGGGAAGCTGTGAAAATCGGAAGTCCAGGCCTAGAAGAGATTGTAAGTGCATTCGGAAAAGATATTTTGAATGCGGACGGATCTCTAAATAGGAAGGTCCTTCGCCACAAAATATTTAATGATAAAGATGCACGTGATAACCTTGAAGCAATTCTCCATCCGCGTATTTGGGTGCTTAGAGATAGATGGACCAGGGAAAGGTTAAACGAGGGTGTTGCGATCACTGTATCAGAGGTGCCACTCCTATTTGAAGCTGGCTTAGAAGATGATTTTGATGTGACTGTTCTGGTAGATGCTCCAGAGGATATCCGGATGTCTAGGTTAACCAGCGGTCGAGGCCTAGACGCAGAAGAAGCACGGAAGATTATTGCCAGCCAGATGGCTCCCGAGTTCAAAAGAAACAAGGCAGATTACGTGTTGGTTAATGATCGCCTCCCTGAAGATCTAATGTTATCGGCTCACGAAATTTTGGATCAGATACGCAAGCAACCCCGGAGCGACCAGGGTCCGTCGTCAGGAAGAATAAGGATTGATATGCATCTCCACACCAGAGCTTCTTTTGATTGCCTTTCAGATCCATACCGTGTTCTTGAGGCCGCTCAAAATAGAGGTGTCCAACGCATAGCTATCACCGATCACAATTGTTTGGCAATGGCTTTGGATATGGCCAAAGAATTTCCGGATTCAGTGATTCCAGGTGAGGAGGTTAGTACGGCAGAGGGCATTGATGTCATTGGCCTCTACATAAAAGAAGAGATCCCCAAAGGAATTCCTGCCAAGGAAGTTTGCCGTATTATCGGAGAGCAGGGAGGGATTGTGTACCTGCCACATCCCTATGCCCGTGGTAAAGGCGGGTCGGGTCGTTATGCTGAAGAGCTTGTTCCACTAGTAGATGTAGTTGAAGTTTTCAACGGACGGCTTCATCCGGGTTCCTTGAACAAACCTGGAGAAGAGTTGGCTGCCCGATGGTCTAAGGCAAGAGGGGCCGGTTCCGATGCTCACACTATTGGAGAAGTTGCAGGTGCGTTCATTGAGGTTGTTGATCACCCGAATGAGCCTGCTTTACTTCTGGAAGCTTTGGCTACTGCACAAATACGTGGCGCAACAACACCATGGTCTGTTCACCTGGCCTCCACTTGGGCAAAATTCAGGAAACAATTCCCATTTTAAGAAGTAGCGACTAGCGATCTATCTATGATGACATATCAGACTCCAGAATCCAGATACGATTCTGTCCAGAAGGTTTTGGATTCATTGGACGGTAGGGAGTGTGCTATTCTAACTACGCATATAAATGCTGACGGAGACGGTATTGGATCTGAAGTAGCTTTGGCAACCTGGCTACGTGCCAGAGGAACTAAATCTTATATCGTAAACCCAACTCCCATTCCACAGTCACTTAGATTCCTGGTTCCCGATGAATCATGGGTATTAGATCCTTCGGAACAGGAAACAGTTGAGTGTTGCTACGGTGCTGATGTAGCGATTGTTCTAGATGCCAGTGAAGCGGAACGCATAGGAAGAATAAAGCCTCTGATTGAGAATCTTACTACCGTGGTCATTGACCACCACCCTGTCGGAGATAAACCAATAGGGGGATTTTCATTCCGTGATTCTACTGCTTCTGCTACCGGAGAGCTTGTGTTCGATATTATTATGAAAGCTGGTGGACCATGGCTAGATGTGGCAGACTTAGCAATTTACGTGGCCATACTCACTGACACAGGATCGTTTCGCTTCAGCAACTCAACTCCAGCCAGCCACAACATCGTAGCCGAACTTATTCGGCGAGGTGTTGATCCCGAAGAAATGTACCGCCGTTTCTATGGGACTTTTTCGTACCGGCACTTTAAGTTGCTCCGGAGTGCTCTTGGAGAGCTTAAGGTAGATGACGATTCTAGGGTAGCATGGATGACTGTACCATCTAAGGACTATCAGGATTTGGCTGCTACAGCTGAAGATCTCGAAGGATTTGTTGACTATCCAAGATCAATTGAAGGTGTTGAGGTAGGCATTCTATTTTGGAATCCGACAAAAGACAGCGTGAAAATCTCTTTCCGATCCAACGGAGCGGTGGATGTTAATGAGCTGGCCCGGAGCTTTGGGGGAGGAGGCCATGTTCGTGCTTCAGGTGCAATGATTCATGGGAGTTTGGAGCAGGTACGTAATGAGGTTGTGTCGGAGACTATAGCAGCTGTAAAGATATTAAGAAATAAACGATAAGATGTGTAGGCGTAAGTAGGGGTGGGAATATAAATTCCCCCATGATAAGATCTGAGCTTACTATAAGTATTGAACATGGAGAAATTCTGTGAAGGATGCTTTTGGTCCAGGTGTGCCGGAGGCTATTCCAAGGACGCTACAGATGATGGCCCGTACATTGGGCGAGGTAGAAATCGACCGGCTATGGGTTTTCCCTCCTTTGGTTAATAAGAGGAAAGAACTTGGCTTGGTCGCCGTCAGTTGTTTCACTGAAAGTGGCAAAAGAATCTTATATACGGCACAATATTCAGCTGAAAGGTCAGGAACAGCACTGAATGTGGACTCTGAGATGATTGAGCAAGGTCGAGCACCAGACGATCGGCTCTCTCGGGTTATAGCTGGTGTAGTACGGAGAAGTGAAATCGATCTTGGTAAGCCTAGAATGGTTAAAATAGCTGGCAATCCAAAAAAATTTCAGGAATTAATGAATGAATTTGATCCATCATTATTAGATGATATGGAAGCATGAAAATGTTACAAGATCGGTCACCATTTGTCAGGCTCTTTGGGCGCTATCTTAGGGAGCAGGGTCTACCGGTAACAAATCAACGCGAGGTAATAGCTTCCATGATATTCAGTTCCGATGATCACCTGTCAGTGGACGATATTGATCGAGAACTTAGCTCAAGTGGAGAGAAGATTGGGAAGGCAACCATATATCGCACGCTTGATCTTCTTGTGAAGAGCAAATTAGCTGCTTCTCATGATTTTGGAGAAGGCTTTAAAAGGTATGAGCATCGCCTTTCCCGAGAGCCTATTCATCAACATCTAATTTGTCTTAACTGTGGACAAGTTCTCGAATTTCAAAGTCCAGATCTTTCCCGGATCGAGGATTACATAAGCTCACAACACGGTTTTAAGCCTGCTCGCCATAAATTGGAAATATATGGCCTCTGTAAAAAGTGTTTAGGGTCAGGGATCGATCTCAAACCTGAGGGTCTAGCTTGTCCCATAGAGGATATCTGAATCATTCTGGGCGGATCCATCCAAGCCTATCTGATCTACCGTGGGGGTTTCCTCACGGTTTTCTTGGGTTAGACGAAGATATTAGCAACTTCAAGACATGTAAGGTTGTTATTGTTCCTGTTCCGTATGAAAGCACGACTAGCTATGAGGGTGGAGCACAAAAAGGTCCTTCAGCTATTATCGAAGCTTCACGACACATAGAACTATATGATCAGGAACTCGACACATCCCCTTCAAATGTTGGCATTCATACTTTTCCAGACTTGAGGTTAATACGTGATAGCGTTCCTGGGGCAATGGATGAGCTAGAAACAGCATATGCTCGTGTAGTTGAAGTCATTGATGATCGTTTTCTTATAATGCTCGGAGGAGAACACACCATATCTTTTCCTGCGGTCAGAACTCAAGCATCTAAGGTTGATGGGGACATGAGTGTCCTTCAGCTTGATGCCCACTTAGATCTAAGAACTGAGTTTGAAGGCTCGACCTACTCACATGCTTGTGCAATGACCAAAGTTGTTGAAGTGGCAGACTTGGTTTCGGTGGGAGTAAGGGGAGTAAGTGAGGAAGAGGCCAAGAAAGCCAATACTAACGATAATATAACCTTGATTTGGTCTGACGAAATGCAGAGTAACGATGCCTGGATGGATCGAGCAATAGGAGCCTTAAAAAGTAATGTCTATTTAACTATAGACGTGGATTATTTCGATCCTTCATTGGTTCCTTCGACGGGAACCCCAGAGCCAGGGGGAGGAGATTGGTATCGTACACTTAAATTTCTAAGGAGGGTGTTCCAAGAGAGAACAGTAGTGGCTTGCGATGTAGTAGAACTTGCACCTAATCCTGCAGTACATGCCCCAGACTTTTTGATAGCTAAGTTGGTATATAAGCTAATCGGATACCGATTTGCAAAGGAATAAAAGTCAGTTTACCAAGAGCCTAGATGTATCTGACTAAAGACAAGACAACCAATGCTTACAAGTGATTCCAATACAACAGATAGAATCTTATCTCAATCCGCTACTGACCGATTAGTTCCCAACAGAGGTGGGTTATGGGACATGAAAGCTAATGTTCTTGCACGTGCTACTGGGTCACCTGAGATACCCGGTAACAAGGTAGGACTACAGTTTGATGGCCCGTCCACCTTTGATACTTGGATTGATGCTATTAATGCTGCAGAACATTACGTTCACTTTGAAAATTACATTATTAGAAATGACAGAATAGGGCGTATTTTCCGGGATATATTGATCGAAAAATCTCGCCAGGGTGTGGAAGTACGAGTCCTCTATGATTGGGTAGGATGTTGGGCAACGTCACGTAGCTATTGGAAGCCCTTCCGGCAGTCGGGTGTCGAAGTCAGGTCTTTTAATCGTCCATCATTTCAGGATCCCTACGGTATTTTTCAGCGAGACCACCGCAAACTTGTGGTTGTAGATGGGAAGGTTGCATTTGCTGGAGGGTTCTGTGTCGGCCAAGAATGGGCAGGTAGTAATGACTATCCTCCCTGGCGAGATACTGGCTTAGAGATACAAGGCCCCGCAGTAGCAGTAGCAGCTCGTGCGTTTGAACGCATATGGAATGTTATGGGAGAATCTATACCTAGCAACTACCTAGAAGGACAGGTGGCTCGAGCAGGAGATACATCGGTTTGGCTGATCGAAGGTGAGCCAAGGAGAAGTCGTGTTATGAGGACACTCTCTCTCGTAGCTGCTATGGCAAAAGAGCGCCTTTGGATTACGGACCCTTACTTTGTAGCACCGGGCATAGTTGCTGAGGCAATGACTGAAGCGGCCCGTGCAGGGGTCGATGTTCGACTGTTGGTGCCCGCTAATAATAATTGGCCTCTTGTGGGAAGTTTATCGAGGGCAGGGTATCGTTATCTTTTAGATCACGGTGTTCGTCTTTTTGAATGGGAAGGCCCCATGATCCATGCGAAAAGTGCAGTGGCTGATGGGATCTGGTGCCGTGTAGGATCCAGTAATTTGAATGCCTGGAGCCTTTTGGGTAATTGGGAAATTGATGTTGGTGTCATGGATGCACCCCTTGCTGAGCAGCTTGAGATTTTATTCCTTGAGGATCTAGGATATTCTTCAGAAGTAATTCTCCCTGGCAGCCGAAAATCATATATAATTACTCATGAAGATCGCTTGCCTGAGTTCAAAAAAATCACACAAATCCCCCTAGATCCTGAGAAAGGTTTCACTAAGCGACTAGAAGCACTCAAGGAAACCAGGAAAAATACCAGACAATGGCGTCTTGCTCAGTTTGTACGTGCTAGTGCGTCATTTGGAGGAGCTTTGGCAGGCCACAGAATTTTGGGTCGAGAGGATCGTACTATTCTGGGCACCGTATCTGTAGTAGCTATCACAGCTGCTTTTGTGGTAGGTTTTTTTCCAAGATTGTTTGGATGGACAGTAGCTTTTGTACTGTTATGGCTGGGATTAGTGACTGGTGTTAGGGCTGTCTGGCATCGCATGAGTGCCCGACAACACATGGTTTCTGAAGATAATGAAGATAGATGACTGATTCAGTAGGTTTTGTCGTTGCACTAATGGCGGGGGTATTATCTTTTCTGTCACCCTGTGTTTTGCCGCTTGTACCAAGTTATCTATGCCTTGTTACTGGGATGTCCTTAGAGGATCTCCAGAAGGGCGTTGATCGCAGGGCCACTCTGATTCATTCTTTTCTTTTTGTGGCTGGCTTCAGTTCCATATTCATTGTACTAGGTGCTTCAGCCTCATTTCTGGGGACGGTATTTAATTACTATGAATTATGGATCGCTCGAATAGGAGGTGCATTAATCATAATTTTGGGGCTCCATCTTACGGGCATATTTCGTCTAATCCCCCTCATGCGTGAACGAAGATTTCATCTGAACGACAAGCCCACTGGATATTTAGGTTCATTAGGTGTTGGTGTCACCTTCGGAGCAGGATGGACACCCTGCATCGGACCAGTTTTGGGAACCATACTAACTCTAGCGGGCACACAAGATACAATTTGGTCAGGAGTGATATTGTTGAGTGTATATTCTATGGGATTGGCGATCCCCTTCTTGGTCGCTACTCTGGCGTTAGATTTTTTCCTTGGGATTTTCTCAAGATTCCGACATTTTCTTCCGTTTGTCGAAAAAATTTCAGGAGTTATGCTCATCATGCTTGGGGTACTGTTGGTTACGGACTCCTTCACGGCCCTAAGTAGCTATCTGGTGCGGTTTACGCCGGAATGGATACTAAGGAGAATTTAGTAGCTATCCTTTTTTATTCATTTCCTGAAGGATACGAATAGCCCCAGCTGCCAAAGTAGCTGTAGCTATGGGGATCACAGATTCATCGATCCTGAAATCAGGACGGTGGTGCATCCGAGGTTCTGGCAGTGCTGCTCCAAGGAAGAAAAAAGTACTTGGAGCCTCACGTCCTAAGAATGAAAAATCCTCCGCCAGCGTGGTTGGGTCGACGGGTATTTTTGCGTCATCTCCTACAAGATCGATGGCCGCATCCTGTACCCACTCCGTAACCTGGGGGTTGTTTATTACGGGCAAATAACCTGGTCCTATGCGAATATTCACTTCGGCTCCGGATGCCTTAAGCATATTGAAGGATGTTTCCAGACAACGGCAAAGCCGATCCCGAACTTCTTCAGAGAAGAATCGCATAGTACCTTCTATCGTGACCCGGTCAGCCAGCACATTGTTTGCAGTTCCTCCTTCGATTTTGCCAAAAGTTAACACTCCGGATTCTGTAGGAGAGAGATCATCGGATACGGCTTGATGTGTTTCTGTGATTCCTTGTGCAGCCAAAGAAAGAGCATCAACACCCAGGTCTGGTTGGGCCGCATGGCTACTCTGTCCTAAAACTTCAATGTGAATTTCTTCACTGCCCGCCATCAAAGGTCCTGCTCGGAAGAAGATTTTACCTGAAGGTAATATTGATATTATGTGGAGGCCGATGATGGCTGTGACACCTTTCATAACTCCTTCCTCCACCATGCGCATGGCCCCACTCTTGCCTTCTGTGTCAGTGCTTTCCTCAGAAGGCTGGAAGATGAGTCGGACAGATCCGGGAGGAAGGCGCCCTTCTTCACGCTCCTTAGATAGCAATTTTGCTGCCCCTATCAATCCTGCAACGTGGGCATCGTGACCACAGGCATGCATAACTCCAGGATTTACAGATACGAAATCATGGGTATTGATTTCTTGAATGGGGAGGGCGTCCATATCAGCCCTGAGGGCCACTTTGGGGCCTGTTCCATTATCGAGATCGGCTACAACTCCCGTTATCGCTATCTCAGTCTGTACCCTATACCCTAAGTCATTTAAGGCTTCTGCTACCATTTCAGCTGTGCGCACTTCTTGAAATGCGAGCTCAGGATGTCTATGTAAGTCGCGTCTCATCTCTATGAGATCGCTGGCTATTGATTTTGCTTGTTCAAGTAAGTTCAAAGGATGTTCTCTCAATGTATGTAATATTTATTTGCTGTAAGAAAAATATGAAGGTTAGCTTGTTCATGAATACTGAATGCCGCAAGCAATAATTTAACAAATTTTATTTATATACATGTAAGAAATGCTAGGATTATTAATGCTTGACGATCGCCTTACAGAGAAGATGAACCCGCGTTCTGCGGATATAGACACACTGTCGTCCATAGAAATCGTAGATTTAATTAATGCTGAAGATGGTATGGTGGCAGATGCCGTTGCCAAAGAACGTGTGGCTATTGCCAAAACCATAGATATCGTGGTAGAGGCTTTCAGGGAATCTGGACGCTTAATTTATGTTGGATCTGGTACGTCAGGACGATTGGGGGTAATGGATGCCGCCGAGATGCCACCAACTTATGGTACTGATCCCACTTTGGTTCAGGGCATTATTGCAGGAGGTTCTGGGGCACTTGTCCGTTCACAAGATGGAGCTGAAGACAGTTCTGATGATGGTGCCCTTGCTATTGATGAGAGAAACGTAGGATCTAGGGATTTTGTGCTCGGAATAGCCACTTCGGGGACGACTCCTTATGTATATGGTGCACTTACACGAGCAAGAGAGAGGGGAGCTCGTACTGGATTTCTGCTTTGTACTCATCCTACCTCTGAACTTTTAGATACCCATGATGTTGTAATTGCTCCTCTAGTGGGACCTGAAGTAGTGACTGGATCCACCCGTATGAAGGCAGGAACTGCTACTAAAATGATTTTGAACATTATAACTACTGGAGCAATGGTAAGAACTGGCAAGGTATTCGGAAATCTCATGGTGGATCTCCATACGACATGTGATAAGCTCCAAAACCGTGGAGAGAGAATTGTCATGAAAACTCTGGGGGTGGACAGCTCTCAGGCCATTGAACTTTTAGAAGCAGCTTCAGGGCATGTAAAAACAGCCTTGGTAATGGGGTTTCGTGGTGTAGAGTTAAAAGAAGCCACCCAAATTCTTAAGGATGCTAATGGTGTTTTATCATTGGTGATAGGAGATTTAACAGAAGATAGTATCCCATGAATTCGGAACAGCTTATAGCTGGTGTCATGTCGGGAACTTCTCTTGATGGGATCGATGTTGCTTTAGTGCATTTCAAGGGCAGCTCTCTCGAAGATTTCTCATGGAACCTTATGGCTTTCGAGGTCATTCCATATGAAACTTATCGTCAAACACTTTTGTTCGAGGTCATGCAAGAGGGAACCCCAGAAGGTTTCTGCCGAATCAACAAAGATCTTGGAGAGTGGATGTCTGAGGCAGTGTTTAAGGTGTGTGAGAGTGCCGGGCTAAGCCCCAGGGATCTCACTGCTATAGGATGTCACGGCCACACTATGTGGCATATTCCACCTGAAAGCGGAATGCGAGGGTCAACACTTCAACTTGGTGATCCGGCGACGGTAGCAGAACTCACGGGAGTAACAGTTGTCAGTGATTTCCGAAGCAGAGATGTGGCTGCGGGAGGGCACGGAGCTCCCTTGGTGGCGTGGCCTGATCAATTGCTCTATTCAGCACCGAATAAGAATCGTGTTCTTCACAACATAGGTGGCATGTCTAATGTGACCTGGCTGCCTCAGTCTGGTTCTACTGAACCACCTGTAGCTTTCGATACAGGTCCAGGAATGGTCTTGATTGACGAAGTTGCTAGGCGTGCCACTAACAATGAACTCCCCTTTGATGTGGGAGGAGAGATGGCCCAACGTGGTAGAATCGACGAGGGTCTTCTAACTATCCTGCTAGACGATGACTACCTTAGGTTGGAGCCTCCCAAAACTACTGGCAGGGAACGGTATGGTCGTACTTACGTTGACCGACTAACCGATAATATTGTGCCTAATTCCAAAGATTTAGCTTGGCATGACCTTATTGCTACACTAACTGCTTTTACTGCACGATCTATTGTAATAGCATATCGCATGTGGGTTGTCCCTCTGGGCGTTGATGAGATTTTTCTTATGGGTGGTGGATCTAAAAATCGAGTACTAACCGATACTCTTCGAAAAGAGTTGGCCCCAATACCGGTTAATGATGGAGGAGAATTGGGTGTTGATCCTGATGCTAGAGAAGCTCTGGCATTTGCAGTATTAACATGGGCACACTTACATGGTTTACCGGCTAACGTACCTTATGCAACGGGTGCATGTGGTTCTCGGATATTGGGTTCACTGACTCCTGGCGTGAGTTCGTGAATCCACGATACGGATCACATTCCAGCGACAACCCGTCTCATCGCCGAATTCCCATCTGGGTAACATTATTGATAGTAGTGGCTATAGTCCACCTAGCAATTTCACTCTCAGCTCTAAATCCTGCCCCCCACAGTGGAGGAGATAATACGGGGTATATTTCTCTGGCCCACTCTCTTACTACAAATGCTAGTTACGTAGAAATTTGGGATCCCGCTGAGCCTATCCACACTAAATATCCACCTCTGTATCCTGTATTTCTAGCTGTTGCCATGCTTTTGGGTGCTGAAACCTGGATCATCTTTAAGATCTTATCTGTTTTTTTTGTTACAACAGCAATAGTCCTGTCATTCAGTTGGATAAAAAATAGAAACGGTTTAGGGTTGGCTTTGGGTGTGGCTGTAGTGTTGATTTTTTCTCCGGCATTTTTGTGGTCTAGCAACTGGATTCTTTCTGACCCCTTGTTCTTAGCTTTGACTATGGGGTGTTTATGGGCATTTCATAACTTTGAAAAGAACAAACAATCCAAGATATGGATTGTAGCTGGTTGCCTTATGGCCATACTGGCAACTTTTACGCGTACTGCTGGCATTCCTCTTGTTATTGCGGTGGGAGGAGTACTACTGCTGAATCGGAGTTGGAAAACTCTGGCAGGGTTCTCTTTGGCTTTTGCAATTCCCAGCCTATCGTGGTGGTTAAGATCTGGAAGAACAGGCCAGGCACAATATATGTCTGAATTTTGGTTGGTTGATCCCTATCAGCCAGATCTTGGTACTGCTGGTTTCCTAGATTTTGTAAGAAGGGCTTTGGGCAACCTCCATGGGTATGTTTTCTCTTATATACCAGGAGGCCTGACGACTTGGCCGGATATATTTTTGATGGTGATCGGCTTCCTGATAGTGTTTATGGCAGGAGTGGGTTATATAAGGCGTTTTCGAAAACAAATCACCGTCTCCGAGCTTTTTGTCCCACTGTATTTTGGGCTTATTCTGATTTGGCCAACAGTATGGTCAGGAGACCGCTTCATCCTACCGTTATACCCACTGGTACTATTTTATGCGGGTGAAGTTTTACTCGTAGAAACAGAACGTTTGCATACCAGGGCACCCCTGGTCAGTGGCGTTATTGCAGTATTGTTTCTGATTGTGCCTTCTTCTCAGGATTGGTTTGGTACTGTCCAACGAACTTCAGCTTGCAGGGAATTAGTTAAAACTGATGGTCCATTTGCGTGTTACAATGAAAATTTTCAACAGTTTGTTGTTGCCGCTCGATGGTTAGGTGAAAATCTTCCTGATGGCACAAGTGTTTTCAGCCGTAAGCCTAGATTTTTTTATGCCATATCAGGGATTAAGAGTCGTACCTACCCTCTTAGTTCTGACTCTAAAAATTTTTTTGAAGAAGCTAAGAATGGGGATATTTCTTATGTGGTGTTAGACAGGATAGATAGATTAGGGGCCACCTACGTCGCTCCAGTTATAATGTCTAATCCTGAGGCATTCTGTAGTCTTGTGAGAGTAGGGAATGGAGAGTTGTCCACACAGATTTTTGGAATCAAAAATCAAATGCTAGCAAACACTAAGGTTGAGTGGAATAAAGATTATGATATTCCCGTAGGGATTGAACCGTGTCCTGCAAAAATGCTCCGTAGTGAAAAGAAAAAACTTCCTCCTGCAAGGACTTTGCGCCTACGAATCCCAGACAATCCCTCTCCGTTGGACTAGCATATGGACAGCTTACTAGTCCTTCAGGTAAATGGTGTCCTAGGCAGGGTTTTTCTAGACAAAGAAGATGTAGTGATGCGTTATCCAGACAACACTCTTGACCACAATATAGGGTAGCTTTACGTTGGCAATACCGCAATATTTTGTGGCACTTAGATTAATGTCCATACTATAAAAATACTAAACAAGCTGTATTTTAGGGTTTTTATAGGTGCAAAAACAGTTATTTTAAGTGGCTTTCCACATTGAAATACGGAGTAGTATTGGCATGAAGCATAAGCTTCGCTCAGAATATCCAAAGATCTTTGATGATGTAGTTCCAGAAGATCTTCCGCCAGCTGTTCTGTCTGAGAATGCTAACATTGTTCTTGGGAAGCGCTACCTAAAGAAGGATGAATTTGGTAACCCTATTGAAGATCCAGAAACCATGTTCTGGAGAGTGGCTAGGGTGATCGCAGAAGCAGACAAGGATTATGGAGCCTCAGATGCTGCTGTCGAAGAATTGGCTCGTCAATTTTATGATCTCATGACTAATGGCAGGTTCGAGCCCAATTCTCCCACTTTGATGAATGCTGGAAGACCGCTAGGACAATTGTCGGCGTGTTTCGTTCTCCCTGTTGACGATGCTCTATCTAACAAAGAAAGCGGTATCTATGACACCCTGAAATCTATGGCACTAGTACATCAATCAGGTGGGGGCACGGGATTTTCATTTTCTAGATTGCGTGGTGAAGGGGCCCAGGTTCGCTCTACCTTGGGGGTTGCCTCTGGTCCAGTTTCTTTTATGAGACTTTATGATGCAAGTACAGAGGTCGTTAAGCAGGGTGGAACGAGACGTGGTGCTAATATGGGGATTTTACGTGTAGATCATCCCGATATACGCTCTTTCATAACGTGTAAAGATGATACTTCCCAGATTACTAATTTCAATATTTCAGTTGCTCTCACTGATGTTTTCATGGAAGCTGTTCGTAATAGAACTAGCTATAATCTTGTAAATCCAGGTACTGGAGAAGTGTCAGGAGAAGAAGACGCCCGTGAAATCTTCGATATGATCATACATGGTGCCTGGAAAACAGGTGAGCCAGGCACCTTTTTTATCGATCGGGCCAATGAATTTAATCCAGTGCCTAAGCTTGGTTCATATGAAGCTACCAATCCATGTGGGGAGCAACCTCTCCTGCCCTATGACGTTTGCAATTTAGGCAGTATCAATGTAGCGAGTTTTGTAAAAAAACGTTCTGATATTGATGATACACCAGATGATCTCATAGACTGGGATGGCCTACGTCAGGCTGTTGTATTATCCACTCATTTTCTGGATAACGTTATAGATGTTAATAGTTATCCTCTCCAGGCCATAACAGATTTGGCACAAGAAATTCGTCGTATAGGTTTGGGGGTCATGGGATGGGCAGATCTGCTAATTAAAGTTGGCATAACATACGATAGCCCTGAAGGAGTGGAGATGGGTAGGAAGGTTATGGGCTTCTTAAATGAAGAATCTCGTAGGGCTTCGGAAAAATTGGCAGAAAAGCGAGGTACTTTCCCAGCGTGGGAAGAATCAATATGGGGCCCTGATGAAACTTGTGCTCGTAACCCAGAAGGGCAACGGATCAGGCCTGAACGCCGTCTTCGCAATTGTAATCTCACTACGGTGGCTCCCACTGGTACTATCTCTATTTTCGCAGGGTGTTCTGGTGGTATCGAGCCCATTTTTGCAGTAGCTTTTATGCGTAATCAAGCGGGTGTGATGATGCCGGATGTTAATCCTGACTTTGTCAGTCGAGCCAAAGAAGAAGGCTGGTATTCAGAGGAACTTATGGCTCGGATAGCAGAGGAGGGACATATACACTTTGACGAGGTTTCGGGGGAGGTTCAAGAGGTTTTCAAAACTGCACATGACATCTCTCCAGAATGGCATGTACGTATGCAGGCAGCTTTCCAGGAGCATACAGACTCAGCCATCTCGAAGACCACTAATTTTCCCAAAGAAGCTACGGAAGATGATGTCCGAGAAATATATGAATTGGCTTACGAACTCAATTGTAAGGGAGTTACTGTTTATCGGGATGGATCAAGGGCTGGACAGGTTCTATCAACTGGTAAGACGGAAAAGCTAGAAAATGCTGACAATGAAGGTATTCCACAGGTTATTGAACTTGAGCAGCAACTTGCTGACTCTCGAGAATCGCTACACGGTCTCCGTGTAGAACTAGAAGAAGTTTATCGTGAACAACGAGAACGCGATTTAACGGCAGCGGCATCCCGCCATAAGCGAGAACGTCCGCATATTCTCCGTGGTTGCACGTACAAGATGAGCTCTCCTCTTGGGGATTGCTATGTTACCATTAACGAAGACGAAAGCGGACGTGCCTTCGAAGTGTTCTGTACCCTTGGTAAAGCTGGAGGCTCAGCTACTGCTGATGCTGAGGCTGTTGGCCGCTTGATTTCGCTAGCCCTTCGTTCTGGAATCCCAATTCCGGCAGTCAGGGATCAATTGCGTGGTATATCTTCTGATCGTGCAGTGGGTGTAGGTCAGAACAAGGTGCTTTCGTTGCCTGATGCTATCGGGCAAGTGCTTGAAAAATACATGGCAGAGAAGGATGGCGTGCAAGAGAAGCTGCTTCTCAGTGTGAGTATAGGTTCTGGAGATGATACTCAAGCTCAGGCTTCAAGTAGCAATGCTCAAGGTAGCAATTTCCTCGGAAGTTGCCCTGAGTGTGGAGCTGGCCAGCTCTCTTATCAGGAGGGCTGTGTTAAATGCCACATCTGTGGGTATAGCGAATGTGGATGATAGAAACGATATTATATTAATTAATTGAATAAACCGATCTAATATAAATTTCAAACTGTAGCTATGAGATTATTACACACCCATAAAGTAGCGACCTGCACCTGTAGGTGTTCATGTCCGTGTACCAGGTGTACCTGGGTGTGTTGATAGGCTGAAATTTAAAATCTAGCTCTAACCGCCCCGGTCAACCGATCTGGGCGATTTTTTATCTCTCCAGGTTGGTTCTCCCTAACACTAAAAAACCAAGAGGCCAATTATGTCTGATTTTGCCCATCCTGAAGTTCTCGTAACGACTCAGTGGGTTGATGATCACATCAACGATGATGGGATTAGCGTTGTAGAAGTTAATGTAGACACAGAACTTTACGATCAAGGTCATATCACTGGTGCCATAGGATGGAGCTGGAAGACTCAGCTCGCAGACCAAGTTCGTCGTGATATATTATCCAAGGGAGATATTGAATACCTGCTATCCCAGTCTGGCATCAATAATGAATCCACCATTGTACTTTATGGGGATAGTAACAATTGGTTTGCGGCTTGGGCATTTTGGCAACTTAAGGTATATGGCCATGATGATGTAAGGCTTATGGATGGTGGTCGCAAAAAATGGCAAGCAGAGGGGAGACAATTAACCACAGAGCTCCCCCTGGTGTCAGCCACAGAATATCATGCTAATGATGCTGATCCAACCTTAAGAGCGTTCCTTTCTGAGGTCCAGGAACAAGTTGACAATAGTGCAGTTGAGCTTGTGGATGTAAGGAGTCTGGCTGAGTTCACTGGAGAAATACTTGCTCCCCCGGGCCTGCCTGAGACTTGTCAACGAGGCGGACACATTCCTGGAGCCTTAAATATTCCGTGGGGCCTGACGGTCACAGAAGACCTTGGCACCTTTAAGTCACGTGAAGAACTGGCGGAATTATATAGTGAGCGTGGTATCACAGGAGAACTACCCATTATTACGTACTGCCGGATAGGTGAGCGCAGTAGCCATTCTTGGTTTGTACTTAAGTATCTATTGGGATATGACAACATCAAAAATTATGACGGATCTTGGACTGAATGGGGCAATCTCGTAGGCTCTAGTGTGGAGCTAGGTGAAGCCGGGAATCTTAGTTAGGATGTGTGAAAAAGATACATTTGACGGCAAATTTGTTCCTGCCAGATTCAAGAGTATCGATGAGGCCGTGGGAGGAACTCCATTGGTTCCCTTGCATCGAATTTGCTCGGTTGAACATGCTAGTGTATTCGTAAAGCTCGAAAGCCAAAATCCCGGGGGAAGTGTTAAAGATAGAGCTGCACAAGCGATTATTAGTGCTGCGGAAGCTGATGGCAGGTTATGTAAAAACAAGACACTTATAGATGCTAGTTCAGGGAATACAGGGATTGCATACGCTATGTTTTGTGCTGCCCGGGGTTATAGCTGTGAGATTTGCCTTCCAGCAAATGCCAGCTATGAACGAAAAACATTAATAAAGAGATATGGGGCACATTTAGTTGAGACCGATCCAGCGGAAGGGTCTGATGGTGCAATCTTGGAAGCAAGAAAGCGTGTGAGTGCTTATCCAGAACAATATTTCTATGCAGATCAGTACAATAACCCAGAGAATTGGCGTGCTCACTATCGTACTACTGCCATGGAAATTTGGGAACAGACTGGTGGTACTGTTACCCACTGGATTGTAATGTTGGGGACAACCGGAAGTTTTATCGGTACTGGAATGAAACTAAAAGAGCTTAATCCTAAAATCCGCCTAATTGCAGTACAGCCTTCTTCACCTTTCCATGGGATTGAGGGAGCAAAGCATCTGGATTCAGCTATCATTCCAGGCATATATAATCCAGATCTCGCTGACGAAACTGTTTGTATTACAACCGAAGAAGCCCAAGAAATGACACTTTGTCTCGCCCAAGAAGAAGGTTGCTTGGCTGGTGTTTCGGGAGGTGCCAATGTTTCGGCAGCCTTAAGGTTAGCAGTTGATTCACCACCCGATTCAGTAGTTGTAACCCTTCTCCCTGATAGCGGAGAGCGTTACCTAAGTGATGCTTGGTGAGACAATCCGTGACTCTCCATATTTCGACAGAAATCCTTGCAGTTATAGCAAAGGATGCACGTGATAAATATCCAGAAGAATGCTGTGGGGTTTTATTGGGAACTATGTGTTCTGATTCTGTTAGGCAGGTATTGCAAGTAATTCCTGTCAAGAATACCAACGAAGTTCATCGTGAACGGATGTACTTGATTTCCTCTGAGAGGATTCGAGACATTGAAATCCATGCAACACAGATTGGATTCGAAGTGTTAGGCTTTTATCATTCTCATCCTGATCACAAAGGTGAGCCCTCGGATTTCGATCGAAAAGCTGCCTGGCCGTGGTACAGCTATATTATTGTGCCAGTTTGGGCTGGGAAACCTTCAACGATAAGATCATGGCGACTGGCAGATGATCGTAGTCGGTTTAACGAAGAACAAATTATTGAGGACAAAAATGAGCGTAACGATTTACATCCCTACAGCCCTTCGTAGGTATACCGATGGGTCGGGTGAGATCCAATTAAATGGAAAAACCGTTGGAGAAATATTCAGTAATCTGGTCGAGAACCATCCAGATTTAAAGCATCATTTATATACTGAAGAAGGTTCCTTAAGAAACTTCGTGAGTGTCTATCTTAATGATGAGCGTGTGCCTCAAATGGACGGACAGGAGACACCTGTTTCCGAAGGAGATTCTATAAGCATTGTACCAAGTATCGCAGGAGGTTTGGCCTTTTCTCCCAAGGCATCATCAATAAATCAGAAGACAAAACTTTCACAGGAAGAAGTTCTACGCTATAGCCGTCATTTGATTATGCCCGAGGTTGCTATGGATGGGCAATGTAAACTAAAAGCTGCAAGAGTTCTTTTGATAGGTACAGGTGGCTTGGGTTCGCCTCTTGGGCTTTATCTGGCAGCAGCTGGTGTGGGAACTCTGGGGTTGGTGGACTTTGATGTAGTAGATAAGACCAATCTCCAGCGTCAGCTACTCCATAATACTAGCGATGTGGGTAGACCTAAGCTTGAATCAGCTAGCGAGCGATTGAACGAAATTAATCCAAACGTAGCTATTGAAACCCATGGAGTTCGCCTCACAAGTGATAATGCTCTCGACATCCTCGATGGATACGACATCGTAGTGGACGGAACTGATAACTTCCCCACTCGTTATCTAGTGAATGATGCGTGTGTGATTCTTGGTAAACCGAACGTTTATGGTTCTATCTTTCGGTTTGAGGGTCAAGTTTCAGTTTTTCACGGAGCCATAGGGCCTTGTTATCGTTGCCTATTCCATGAGCCCCCTCCTCCGGGGCTGGTTCCTAGCTGTGCAGAAGGAGGTGTCCTTGGTGTTTTGCCAGGTATTATTGGATCCTTGCAGGCACTTGAGACTATAAAATTGATTCTAGGTAAAGGTGATGTGCTTGTGGGAAGACTGGTCATCTTCGATGGGCTAGCCTTCTCTTGGCGAGAATTAAAACTTAAAAAAAATCCGGATTGCCCGGTTTGTAGTGAGGATCCGACTCTGACTGAACTTATAGATTACGAAAACTTTTGTGGCGTGACTCCCAGCAGTAGTGATGTTCATACTGACGAGGACGGCATACCACAGATAAGCCCTGAAGAACTAAAGAATTGGCTAGAAAGGGGAACTGATATTACCATCGTCGATGTCAGAGAACCTCACGAATGGAATATTGTAAATCTTGGAAATTTGGGATCTAAGCTGGTTCCTCTCGACGAGCTGCTTGAACGTAGCGGAGAGCTTGATAGTGCTCAAAATATTGTGCTCCACTGTAGATCGGGAGTAAGAAGTGCTAAAGCATTGCGTATCCTCCAAGACTCCGGCTTTAAGAAAATATGGAATTTGGATGGTGGTATTTTAGCATGGGCAGAAAGGGTGGACCCGAGCCTTCCAGTCTATTGAGATACAAGGATTTATAAGATCCTTGAGTTGTAGGATGGGTGCGAATAAAAAAATCTAAAGGAGGCACAAAAAAGTGGATGAGTTAACTGGAATGAAGTGTGAAGCTTGCCGTACGGGTTCTCCGAGAGTTGATCCAGCAGAGATAGAGATGCTGAGAACTCAGATCCCCGATTGGCTAGTAGTTGAGCGAGAAGAGATCAAACGTCTGGAAAGGACTTTTTTATTCAGCGACTTTGCTGAGGCTCTCTCTTTTACAAATCAAGTAGGAGATCTTGCTGAGGCCGAAGGACATCATCCTGCCCTGCTCACAGAATGGGGGAGTGTCACTGTCACCTGGTGGACACACAAGATCCGAGGGCTCCACCGAAACGATTTTATCGCTGCTGCCAAAACTGACCGTATCGCAGGAGGTGTTCTTCAGTCCTGATATTTAAGATTATTTTAGATGTTGCCATATCCCAATAGATACTTAAGTACAAACCAAGAATGGCTACTGCGGTTATGAATCTCACGGTACGGCACTCCAGCTAGTCCGTTACGGCTTCCCTAAGCCTACGTTACGCTCCAGGGACTCGCAACATTCTGAATTTGTGTTACTCCACAGCTACAAAGTGTTTTACTACAATAAATTAATCTTCCTTGTAATCCTGAAATTTTAAATCTGAAAAATTGTAGAAGTTTCTATAACATCACGTGCTTCAAATTCAGTAGATGTTTTACTTAATAGCTTGAAAGGACAAAATCCTGATATTTTACAGAATTCATAGGTTGTCAACTTATTAGTATTTTTTTTCAAAGGAGCGATAGATACTACGATACCGCTATTAAAAAAGATCTTGGACTTCTATGGCCTCATCTAAAAGCATGATCGGAATATCTTCCTGGACCACATACAACACCATGCCATCTTTGCGAATCAATCCTTCTTCTACTCGATCTGCCAACTTATGCCCGCCACGGTTCACCACTTGACCAGATTGGATTGCAAGATTAAGACGATTTAACAAATCAGCATCTGCTTGCTGCAATTGCTGCTTTGTTTCTGGACAGACTAAAATTTCTAGAAGTTCTGGATCAACCATGGTAATGTTTTCTTTAGGGTGACCATTAAATCTAACAGATCTACCATCTATGGGGTGATATGGAAATATTTTTAGTCATCGTTGAAGCGGCCTCGTCTATTTTATTTCCCTTGTCAGCCACACCTGATATAGAGAAGTCTTTATCCTGGACAGAAGCACAGATTACAAATCCATGTGCTACAATTACACAGACTAAAACAGCTATTATGATTTTCGAGTCTGACACCCTTGTTGTAGAGGTTATGGATACCTCTGCTGAACGCAGTAAGGGGCTCCAGTTTCGGGAAGAACTTCCTGACGGAACCGGAATGCTCTTTGTATTCGAAAACGAGGGGTATCAGTCATTCTGGATGAAGGATACTTACATCCCACTCGATATAGCTTTTCTAGATGTGAACTTTCGTATTGTCGATATCCAACAGATGGAACCTCAGACGGAAGAATATCACGTAAGTACATCACCTGCTATGTTCGCACTGGAAGTTAGGCAAGGCTGGCTAACCGAGAAAAATATCACAGTGGGAGATTACGCTGAAGTAATTTTCGGGAAACTTGAAATGAAAAAATGAACGCTTCCCCTTAATTACAGATCCTTGCTAAGCAAATGCTCGCAGAGCATCGAGCAATGCTTCCACATCGTTTTCGTCGTTATAGACATGTAGAGATATCCTTAGGGCATTTGCCCTTCGTGACACAAAAATATTGTGATCCTCCAGCTTATTCTTAATAGATGTTGGGTCAAATCTTTTGGGCA
>DEAF01000029.1:2589-6213 GCA_002346625.1 Gemmatimonadales bacterium UBA2989 | reverse complement strand
GCTTTTGAAGAAGGATCATCAAGCGACATATGAATTTCTTCAAGCACGACGGATTTTTCCTTATCTAAATCATCCGCAAGCAACAAAGGCTCTACGAGCATATCCCTGATAATAGCCAGTGCTGCAGATAAATAGTCCGAGGGAACTTTGCACCAATAGATTGTAAGCTCGCGATCAGTGCTCGCATTCATCGATCCCCCTACCTTTTCGATACCTTCACTGATCATTCTTGGGTTAGGAAAATTTTTCGTACCCTTGAAAACCATATGCTCCAAGAGATGTGATATTCCAGAACTACTGGGTGTCTCATATCTAGAACCAGTTTTAATAAAAGCGCATATAGTAACCGAGCGAGTATGAGGCATAGGACTCGTGATCACCGATAATCCATTTCTCATAACATTATAGTCGAACATAGTCCACCTAATTCCCCTTATTCATTCTCAAATCACTATCTCAACTTGGCCGTTTGCCTAGTCGTCCAATCCATCTTCGTATACGAGCCCATTTCCTGCTTCTCTGCCTAAGCAGCATTGCAACATGGGACACAACAGCGGCATTGCCTGCTAAGGTGGGGCGAACCCATTCTGTGACTTCCGTACCTTTCCCATCATTCCCTAACACCGGATAAGGAAATTTGGTAAATGGTTGCCAATCCTTTAACCTATCGCCGATAAGAATCATTCCCCCAGCTTCAATGACCAGCAAAACACCCGCAGCTACATCCCAAAGACGTGGCCCTGTAAAAACCCCATACTGAGCCGTGCCTTTTGATACTAATGCAATTTCACATGCTATACTGCCTAATCCACGAACCTCCCCATGATTTACAGACATTGATCCCTTAAAGTACAAGAATCTAGAATACCGGCTAGGTAGAAATGCAACGTACCCTGATCCTGGTACAGGATTGCTTTCAATATGAATCCTTCTTCCATCTTGATAAGCACCTCCTCCAGCATGAGCATGATAAATTGTTCCTTCTTGTTGATTAGGATCAGGCATAAAAATAGCAGCAGCAACCGGAATGCCTTCATGCAGTAGCGCTATTGACACTGCGAAGATAGGTATTCCATTAAGAAAATTGGTAGTGCCATCTAACGGATCAAGGACCCAGAGGTATTCAGATTCGGTTAAATTCCCAGCTACCCCTTCTTCTCCTAAAATTGAATGATCAGGATATTTTGATTTAATCGATTCAACCAAGTAGGATTCACTTAGGGTATCTGCCTCAGTTACTGGGTTACGGCGATCACCGCTCTTATACCGCACATCCTGAGGTTTCAAAAATTGTTGCAGAAGAAGTTTCCCTGCCTCTTTAGCCAGTTTCTGGGAAAACATGTCAAATTCTTCATAGCTATCAAAACTGCTCATAGTTTCACATCCCACTGTGGTTACTAATTTCTATACAGATCATGGTGCAGAGTATAGTACATCCCTCTTACGCTAAGCGTTTATTAGCTATGTCTCTGCATATTTACTGACCTGAAACATCAATGCTTTTTCAAGAAGTTCGAGTAAGCTTTCTAAGAAGCATGATGAATACGATTAAAATCGCATTGACGAATATCACAAAGACCGGTCCCTGCACAAGTGAATCGATGAAATGTTGGGCCCAGGTGAATTCTCCTTCAATTGCAACAGGGGGATGCCATCCAACCAATAAATGATGAATAGCAAGTAACCCGATGACCGCAATAAGCGCTTGGTCCAAGTTGCGCTTACCATAGGCGTGAATTGCCCATGCCAATGTTATCGACTCCCCCACCGCAATAGCACTAATCGTTACAGTGACGGCTGCACTAGCAGCAGAAATGCTTGGTCCGGTTACGGCCCATGCGAAATATAAACCAACAAATAGGGCTGACCTCCTTGCGTCAATGCGACCTATTCCCACCGCAACCACCATCGCAACGAAAAAACCGGCAAACGCAGCAAAATTCACAACATCAGACGTCATCCCTGAGCCATCTGTCGAAGCAAAAATCTTTGCAATAAGTTGATAAATGCTGGCCAGAATCAACGCACCCCAAGACAACAAAAAAACATTGCCTGTCTTTCTAAACGAGGAAATTGCCCCAATGACTAGCAAAACACATGAAAATACCAACGGATATGCCAAGGCACCGACTACTACGGGGAACCCCACATCCACCCATAACACGGACGTAATTGAGCCAATCACCATGATTAAAGGGGGGGCTACATTAATCCATGAAATCGCTTCGTTATCAGTCAATTGACTCCCACAATGCGGGCAGTAAGCGCCTTGATCGGTCTCACCACTACACTGAGAGCATACCATAAATGCATCGCTTTCCATTACACCTGTAATCTATCAACACGTATCATCTCTTGGGAAGAACGGTAATTCTTCTTGCGCCCTCTTCTCCACTGCTCTCCGTAATGACATCAGAGCGAGCCGAAAGCACCATGTGAATTATCCTACGCTCCGAAGGAGACATCGGATCCAAAGTAAAGGAGTGTCCACTGGAACTGACTCGAGTTGCAACGCTCCTAGCTTGAGCCTCAAGTACTTCCTTCCTGCGCTGCCGGTATCCCTCGACATCAATATTGACACGCGACCTCTCACCGGTTTTCCCCCGAACGATATAATTCACCATAAACTGAAAAGCCCCAAGAGTTTCTCCTTTGCGGCCAATCAACAAACCCGAGTCATCCCCATGAATCTCAATTGTTGGCAATTCTTCTTCATCGGAAACATTTTTCGAATAAGCTACCAGATCCACATCCAAATAACGTAATAACTCATCTACAACGCTCTTAGCCACGATTGCACCCTCGGGAATATCTTTAAGCAATGAAACCCTAACCCGAGCCGGTTCGGAACCAAACCCCAGAATACCTGCCTTACCTCTGCTGACGATTTCGATTTCGGCCTGATCTCTGTCTACCCCGAGCTGACGCAGACCTATTTCTATTGCCTCTTCCACGGTCTTGGCGGTTCCTTCGACTGATTCTATCTGATCCATCGTCTTTCCTTTCATCGACGCTCGTGCTACTCACACTCAAGTCGGTGCCATTTTTGTGAAATAGGGAACCAATATTCATTCTTCCCGAAGTAAGTGCTGTGATACACCCGCGAATAGCACTTGACGCAACCCAGTACATCGACAATCCCAACGGAAAATTCAAACTGAGGACGCCAATCATCACCGGGAACATATACTGCATCATTTTCTGAGTCTGCTGCTGCGCGCTATCCCCGGAGGGTGGCGGAGTTGATATCTTCATGGACAGCCACATAGAAGCTCCCACTACAGCAGCAATTACAAATCCCCCTATGCCAAGATCGGAGGCCATTTTTGCCAAATCCAAACCTAGGAACATGCTGTTCAGTGGAAGAGCTTTGCTTAACTCTGGAGATGAATAAAGCAGGCCAGACAACTCAACTAAACGCTCTGGAGCTGCAGGCAAGGTACGAATAATAGCCCAATATAGCCCGAGTAATATCGGCATTTGTATAACCATTGGGCCCAAACAACCGAGAGGATTAATCCCGTTTTCACGGTATATCCTCATCGTTTCTTGAGACATTTTCTGGCGATCATTCCCATATTTCTCTCTTAACTCAAGAATACGGGGCTGCTGTGCAGACATGGC
>DEAF01000029.1:0-2188 GCA_002346625.1 Gemmatimonadales bacterium UBA2989 | reverse complement strand
TTAAACAATATTATGTATAAGAAAACCAACGAGTTAATCATTGGTCGTATGATAGCCTCATTCCAAAGCAGTGACAGATATTCCACTTAGCTAAATCTCCATAGAATATTTCTTAGCGCTTAATCATCAACAACATCATAAGTCCATCGTCTTTGTCCACGGTCTGGATCAATTGCCCAAACTTGGTTATCAACAGTCGCACCGAAAACTACTCCGTGAGCAACTGCCATGGTAGATCTAACCTTATCTCCCATTGGAGCATAACCTGGTTCAAAGGTTTTTCCTCCACTGTTTCTATCTAAGAACCACACTTTCCCAGAATCAGAACCTACAATCACTGCACCATCTGTGAGAATTGGAGGAATCACAATAGGAGATTCCACATCAAACGTCCATCGTTGAGTTCCATCTTTCAAATTAAGCGCAAATACCAATCCGTCTACATTCGCAACGTAAATTACAGCACCTGCCACCCGAGGTGCCGCCCAAAACCAATTCTCACCACCAGAAAAAGTCCAGTTGAGAGATCCATCTGATTTATCAAGTGAGTGAAACTGCTGATCTAACCCTCCAAATAGTACTCGGTCATCCACTATCACCGGAGCCATAACAATGGCACCTTCGGATTCATACCGCCATTCTGCTGCCCCAGTGTCAATATCAAGTGCATACAAATTGTGATCCATGGAACCGACATAGCAAACACCATCGGAGATCGTAGGCGTTCCCCATATCATGCCGTCCGTACGATATTTCCAAATTACGGTACCCGTTTCGCCGTCAAGTGCATATACATAACCATCAGTTGATCCGAAAATCAGCCTACCTTCATCATATGCCAAGCCTCCTACGATACGCGATGAAGAGTCAGACAATAACGCAGTGTCCACAGACCACCTGCCCAAGGCACCTCCAAAATCTGGAGACCTCAAGTCGAGCGCATGAATTTTCCCATCGTAGGTCGCAAGAAATAGCAAATTATCCCCAATAACTGGCACACTATAGATGGCACCTAATCCTTCATCAGAATCTGCCCCATTGAAAGATCGTTGATAAATCCCTGTATCTACATCAAGTTCAATCAAGCCATTTTGCTGAGTTGTTGCATAGAGGGAGTTATCATGTACTACAACACCACCCCAGTCTCCAGAGGCACCAAACTGTGAGCCACATCCCATAGTTAATAAAGCTGCCGGCAACATAACAGCAAACCAAATGTGCTTTCTAACCCATGATGCCGAGTATCTAAAAGGCAATGTATACACCTATATCAAGCGTCTTTTCGCAGTTGTCAGCTAACTCCGATCAAGACGGCATAAAATCTATTTCTAGGATTCCCTACTACTGTCTATTCCGGGCACAGGATCATATCCTGATGCGCCAAAAGGATTACATCGAGCAAGTCGTTTGATTGTGTACCCTCCACCTCTCAATGCTCCATGCCTTTCTATTGATTCAATGGCATACTGTGAGCAAGTGGGCTCGTATCTGCAGGAGCTAGGTAAGTATCCTGAGATTGCCCTTTGATAGAACTTTATACTTTGTAAAAGCGCTGTGGTCACAACCATCAGGCAAACGCCCCGTTATGCAAACTAAATTTATACTATCCGAGCTCTGGACAACAACGACTTTAGTGAGCGAGAGAGTTCAGCAGAAGTGGAACCACGAGCTCCGTTACGCACGATCAAGACGATATCCCATGCCCCACTGGGTTCTGGTACATCTCTTGCTATAGCCCTAAGACGTCGCTTCAGACGATTTCTGGCCACCGCGGAACCGATACTCTTCCTGACAACAAATCCGTAACGAGTAGTGCTCGATTCATTGGGGGCTGCCCTAAGAACCAACCTATGATCAGCCCATGATCGACCATCAGTCGATACCCTGAAGAAATCCTGACTTTTTCTTATCCGTCGATCGCGTTGCATTCAACCATTCCCACCAACACGCTGATTGATACGCTTACGATCTACTCACCGTTAAGGAAGCTCGCCCCTTGAATCTTCTACGTCGTAGGACTGCTCGCCCATCCGAAGTAGACATACGTTCCCGGAACCCATGGCTTCTTAGGCGTTTGCGAACTTTTGGTTGATAAGTACGTTTAGGCATAACTCTCCTGCAGAGTGGATTATAGGTAGCTCATCAAACAATGTCAACGGAGATTTAAGATGCCCAGATTACGCTAAAA
>DEAF01000002.1:3363-9132 GCA_002346625.1 Gemmatimonadales bacterium UBA2989 | reverse complement strand
AGGGGTCGAAAAAATTGTTTTAGAGGGTGATAGGGCCGCAGGGTTTCTTTTTAGGCAGGATCACGATATGCCTGAAAGATCCTTTGACGCGATCATCACTACGACTCCTTCGTACATACTACCGCGGTTGGTACCTTCAATGCCGGATCACTATGTTCAGCAGTTAAACAACGTGGACTATTTGTCGGCAGTTTTGCTTATATTGGAGTTAGATAGGCCACTCTCAGACATTTATTGGCTGAATGTTGCAGACGTGGATGTCCCTTTTGTGGGAATTATTGAACATACGAATTTGGTTTCACCGGAACTCTACGGGGGAAGACATGTGGTATACATTGCTAATTACTTGAGTCGTGATAGCTATCTCTATGGGCTGGACCAAGATGATTTATTGGAAGAATATGCTCCCTATCTACAGATGGTTAATAAGTCCTTTGACAGATCCTGGATCCAGAAGGTGCATCACCACAAGGTCGACGCAGCTCAGCCTGTGATTCCAGCAAATTTTTCGGATAAAATACTGCCGCACCGTACCCCTGTTAGAGACCTGTATCTTGCGAATACCACCCAAATTTATCCGGAAGACCGTGGAACAAATTATAGTGTTCGCTTGGGGAGAAAGGTGATTCGGATGGTTCTTGATGACAAAGGGTTCCCGACGACAGGGGAATTGCCTAAACCTCCTATTCCATCCTCTTTCACCGTGTCAGGAGGCGTCTAATCGCATGGAAATAATGGAAGATCCGGGTTGCTTCGTTTGTTGCTGTAAGGAATGCTCTATGCTAGTATCAAGCGTTGTGTAGGCTCTGAATTTTAGGAGTGATTGACATTAACAACAAAGGGAATTCATCATCCGATTTGCGTGAGGTTACCCGCGCTTTACTCCAGGAGCATGAAAACGTTGCTCCAAGGACTACTGTTCTCTCTTGTCTTCTAGAGGTGCAGGAGAATTTGCATTACGTTCCGGAGGAAGCGATCGTGGAAGTTGCAAAATACACCGGGCACAGTATAAACGATGTATGGGGGGTTGCCTCCTTCTACACGAACTTTAGATTTACACCTCCTCCTCAACATATGGTTGAGGTTTGCTGGGGGCCAACATGCCATTTGCTTGGTGCCATGGACGTTCTAGTAGCAATTCAAAGTAAATTAGGTTTGGAGGGTGAAGGGGATGTTCCTGATGGTGTTATCGGACTGAAGTACAACACATGCCTTGGTGCTTGTTCGCAAGGTCCGGTAATTAGCGTTGATGAAAAAATTACTGGTGCGGTGACGGTGGAAACAGCGTTGAGCGTTCTTGAGGAGACTTTAAATCCTTCGTAATAATGAAAGATTTAATCGTGTGCCGGGTTTTAGTAATTTACATACGTGTGGTATAGAGAATTATGACAGAAGCTTATAAAAATCTGAGGTCGCGGGCAGATGAAATCTGGGCTGATCTTCACGATCCGGAGACAGTGTGGGTGCGCATCGGAACCACCATTTGTGGTCGTTCCATTAATGCCCTTGGTGTGGTTGAAACCTTTCGTGCTGAATTGGCACGAAGGGGAATTAAATCGGTTGTTAGTGAAGTAGGATGTCTAGGCCTCTGTTATGCCGAGCCATTGGTCGATATTCGCACCGCGGGAGTAGGTAGAGTGCTACTAGGGCCCGTGGATGTCGATGCAGTTTCTGGCGTTGTGGATAATGTGATTGTCAATGGGAACGTGAATGTTCCGAACGTTATTGGGTCTTTTGAGAAGACTATCGAAGGCGTCCCGATGATGTCAGAAGTCCCTGGATGGAGTAATCAGCATAGAATTGCTTTGCGAAATGTCGGTCAAATAGATCCGGGCGATAGCTTTCAGTATATAGCTAACGAAGGGTATGCGGCTCTCGATGTAGCCTTGTCAGAAAAAACACCTGAAGAAGTCCTGACAGAAGTTAGGTCCTCTGGCCTGAGGGGGAGGGGAGGGGCCTTCTTTAGTACAGGTACAAAGTGGGGATTCTTGGTTCCATCTCCGGGGCCGGAGAAGTACATACTGTGCAACTGTGAGGAAGGTGATCCTGGTGCCTATAATGATAAAGGGATTCTCGAAGGTGATCCGAATACTGTCATTGAAGGTTTGCTTTTAGCTGGTTTCGCTACCGGAGCTTCCAACGGCATTATTTTCATCCGCCATGGCCATGATGGGCCAATAAGTCGTACTAAAGAGGCGATACGGCAGGCATATGAACTTGGGTTAGTTGGAAAGAATATTCTCGGTACTGATTATTCGTTTGATATTGAAGTGTCCCTCGTTGGGGAGTCTTACGTATCTGGCGAGGAAACTGCCCTGATGGAGGCAGTAGAAGGGAAGACTGCAAGGCCACGTTCCAGACCTCCATTTCCCGCTGCAGTTGGTGTTTGGGGCAAACCTAGCAATATAAACAATGTTAAAACACTATCCTACGTTCCTGAGATAGTTCGTAGGGGAGGTGAGTGGTTCAACGATATTGGGGTTAATCTTAGCAAAGGGACGGCGATTTTGTGCCTATCAGGGCATATAAATCGGCGTGGCATGTATGAAGTCGAACTCGGGATGACACTACAGGAAGTTATGGACGAAATAGGTGGCGGTGTACCCGGTGGGCGTCAAATAAAGATGCTGCAAACAGGTGGTCCTTTGGGGGGATTGCTTTCCGCCGATAAGATGGATACAGTTCTCGATTTCGAGGCGATGAGGGCCGCAGGTGCTATATTGGGCTCAGGTGGAATCATCTACGGAGATGACTCGACCTGTGCAGTAGATCTGACTCGATTGCTTATTGCTTTTTGCCAGTTTGAGTCTTGTGGAAAATGTTTCCCTTGCAGATTAGGTATGACTCATCTACTGGATATGATTGAACGTATTCGTGGTGGTGAAGGGCAGCAAGAAGATCTGGATTTGATGAGGCGGTATGGCGAAAGTATGCAAGCAGGATCCTTATGTGGGCATGGACAGCTTGGATTCAATCCAGTTCAGTCTGCCTTTCGCGACTTTATGGGTGATTTTCTAGTACATATCAATGAAAACAGATGTCCCACAGGAAGTTGTAGCCAATATGCTGCAAACCCAATGCGGACTCGACCTGGCCCTGAAGCGACTGCCTTTATAACTGACCCATACTTAAGGAATTGATCCCTAAGCACAGGCATCTTATGAAAAGGGGAAACATATGGCACCAGATATTACGCTGACTATCGACGGAGTCGAGGTCACAACGGAACGAGGCAAGACAGTTATCCAAGCAGCTATGGACGCTGGGATATATATACCTTATCTGTGTTACTACCCAACAATGAAACCGTATGGTGCGTGCCGTATGTGTGTAGTTCAAGTTGAGGGAAGGCCGGGTACTCCTGCTTCGTGCACCGAACCTGCTGCTCCGGGAATGGTTGTGACGACCAATTCGCCCTTGGTTAATGCACTTAGGCGTGGTGTAACGGAAATGTTGCTATCAGAGCATCCTCATGGATGTTTGACTTGCCATCGCGTTGAGTTGTGTGGACCTCAGGATGTTTGTCTGCGACATGTGTCGGTCAACGATCGATGTGTTATGTGTCCAAAGAACGAGCGCTGTGAACTGAAGGATACAGTGCGATATGTGGGAGTAGATATGGATTCTCCTCTTGCATACAACTACCGCAACTTACAGGTTGATGTTGGGGATCCTTTTTACGACCGTGACTATAACTTGTGTATAGCTTGCGCACGTTGTGTTCGCGCGTGCGACGAAATGCGTGGAGATAGTGCTATTACCATGATTGAGAGGTCAGGTACAGTATTGGTTGGCACCTCTTTCGGTACGTCTCTGCTAGAGAGCGGATGTGAGTTCTGTGGGGCATGTATTGACGTATGCCCGGTTGGTGCTTTAGTAGAAACGGACAACAAATGGGAAAAAGCTCAATCCGTTGTAAGTTCTGTGTGCACTCTCTGCCCGGTGGGCTGTGAGATGGATATAGAAGTGGATTCAAGGGGACGGGCTATACGGTTTGTAGGTAAATCTGATGGCGTCAACGATGGCCAACTTTGCTATAAGGGTAAATTCAACACTGAGATGGTTAATAGTAGGAAACGATTGAAGAACCCTTTGGTTCGCCGGGAAGGGACGCTGCAAGATGCGAGTTGGGACGAAGCATTGGAGGCGATAAAATCCGGCTTTGCTCAGCATCGTGGAGAATCTTTTGGAGCCCTTGCTGGCAACTCAGTGACTAATGAGAGCCTGTATTTGCTGCAAAAATTCGCTCGTGTTGGCATGCATAGTAATAATGTCGATTACATAGCGAACCATAGATCAAAAGTGCTTGATGGTTTGGGTCGACTAATAGGTCAAAAAGGGGCCACTGGTTCCTACAAGGATGTAGGAAATTCTGAAGCAATACTGTTGGTAAGTAGCAATGTGACGGAAGAGCAAAATGTTGCTGCTGTTCCTGTGAAACGAGCGGTAAAAGCAGGATCTAAACTAGTTGTTATCGATAGTCGGGAAGTGGAGATGACACGGTACGCTGACATTTGGTTGCGCCCCCTGCCTGGGACTGAGATGGTCATAGTTGCGGCTATGTTAAGGGTAATTTCTGATGAATCTTGGGAGAATCACGGATTTCTCAACGACAATTGTGAAGGTTTGATTGAATATAAGAATAGCCTGTGGGCATTCGATTTGAAAAAAGTATCGAAGATATCGGGGGTTTCCGAAGACGATATACGCCGTGCAGCGCGTGCGGTTGCTACTCAGGGTAAAACGTCCATATTGTATGCCCTAGATAATATGGGAATACAGAGTCAAGACGAAATGGTACAGGCTCTGATTAACCTTGCGATGGTTACTGGCAGCCTTGGTTCTAATGAGGGAGGTGTCTTTCCTTTGCTAGCTGGCGCTAACCAGCAGGGAGCCAGCGATTTAGGGTGCACACCAGACACATTGCCTGGTAGCACGACTCTGGAGAATATCAGCCATAACACATTACTTGAGGGGCTTTGGGGAACAAAACTTCCGGATGCCTCCGGGTTGGGTACCATACGGATGATTGATTCTGCAATGACTGGGGAAATCAAGTCTATGATGATCGTAGGTTATGATGACTCCCTTGTGAACGGGGACATTCCAAATGCTTTGCAAGCTTTAGCTCAATTAGATTTCTTGGTGGTTCAGGACGTGCATCCAAGTGAAATTAGCGATTTGGCAGATGTAGTTCTGCCATCAGTCCCGTTCACTGAGGATATCGGGACGGTCACTACGCAGGATCGGCGTGTGCAGGTTGTAACTCCGGCGATCGCTCCCCGGGGCGATTGTTTAGCCGATTGGCAGATCATTTCGCTAATAGCTGGAGTATTGGACTTCGGGGATCAATTCAATTATGAGAATAGTGGCCAAGTATTTGGTGAAATTCAGCAGGTGGTCTCTAGTTACGCGGGAATTAATTATGGATCGCTTAGCACTGGACAGAGTGTTCAATGGCCTAGTGATGGAGAAGGAAATGGCACCTCTACGCTATATGCCGATGGATTTCCATCGGGACTACTAGTTCTTCAAGCGATGGAATTAGGGACAACATTGACTGTTGACGTTTCCGAACAATACCCATTGATTATGGTGCCAGGTAGGGTTCTATATCAGGATGACCGTGAATCGGAACTGACGAAACAAGGACTCAATAATGTGTTGCATAGAAAAGAAATAGTAGAAATTCATCCTGATGATGCGATGACTTATAAGGTTCAACAGGGAGATGAGATAGAACTTAGCGATGCTCAGGGATGGACCAGA
>DEAF01000002.1:0-2992 GCA_002346625.1 Gemmatimonadales bacterium UBA2989 | reverse complement strand
ACGCTGTTTGGGGAGATGGCAACGCAACTTCAGAGTAGTAAAGATCCAATCAAAATGCTTCGGGCACCTCGTTTGAACATTTCACCCGTCCGTTTGGATCCTGCAGTCGTAGCAGTCAGTTGATTTTGATCAGGTTCAGGATCTAAATCAATTACGTGGCAGTGGTGCGATAGAACAATAGGTTGGTACTGCCATAATTCCGAATGTCGGTGAGTTCCAGATGGCTGAGGTTTGAGGGATTGGCTTCCTTTGACGATTGCTGGATGGCCACTATAGTTGTCTTCGTCCTCTGGTAGAGACCGTCTAGTGCTTCCATAGTGCTTAGAACCAAGCCTTTATATTGTGGGGGGGAAATGAGGATCAGATCATAGGCTTGATCCGTGCTGCGATTTAGGAAGGTGAGCACATTTTGTTGCACAACAGTGGACTGGGACTCCATATTGGTGGATTGTATATTTTTCCGGGTGACTGAAATTACTTTTTTATCGAGCTCGATGAATGTGCAGTGGCGCGCCCCTCTACTTAGTGCCTCGATACCTAGTTGACCGGTTCCAGCGAATAAATCTAAGACTACTGCATCCATTAAATGTGGGGTCAAGATGTCAAACAAGGATGCCTTGACTCTACTGGTCATCGGTCTGACTCCAGTGACATTGTGTGGTAGAAGGATTTTCTTGCCCTTTGCTGTTCCTGCGATTACTTGCATATTCTACCGAAGCCCTTTAGAGGGTTGCTGAAGATTTGGATCCGTACCTGTTGCATTATATCGTCAAAAGCTGTTGGATTCACATAGGGATTTGCCTATTTGTTTCATGTACAATCAGTGGGACTTTTTCTTTTCGGATTGACTATGGTAACAATGTATTCCCAGTACCGCCAAATGAAGGAAGCACATCAGGACGCTATCCTGCTTTTTCGTCTGGGTGATTTTTACGAAACTTTTGAAGATGATGCCGCCCTCGCATCAAGGATTTTGAACATTACGCTGACGTCTCGTTCGATGGGTAAGGGTTTATCAGTCCCCATGGCAGGTATACCCGTTCATACTCTGGAAAATTACTTGGGGAAGCTACTTCAGGCTGGCTACAAAGTAGCCCTGTGTGAGCAGGTTAGTGAACCTGGTAATGGTTTGGTGGATCGTGAAGTGGTTCAATTGCTGACTCCAGGTATGTCTCCTGAATTTTCCCTGCAAAGCGAGGACATGAATAGCTACATTGCGGTGCTCGTTAGAGAGGGTGTTCAAATAGGGATTGCGTATGGAGACGTATCTACTGGGGAATTTGCAGCTACGCAACTCGAAGAAGGAGAATTTCTTTCGGAGATCCAACGAATCAACCCAATAGAGATTGTCATAGACGAGGCTGAGAATACCTCGGAAATACCTGGATCCCACGTGGTCAAGCTGTCATCGGGTGTTTTTCAGCGTTCAGTGGCTTATGATGCCCTGATGCAGCATTTTGGCATCAAGAGTCTGCAACCTTATGGGATTGACCGGCAGCCTCTTGGAGTTACCGCCGCTGGGGTGCTTATCCAATACGTTAACACGATTGATAAGAGGCGTAGTAGCTCGCTCAAGTCCCTTCGATCGTATAACAGTGGTCAGACAATGAGGATTGATCATCAGACTAGAAAGAATCTGGAACTTTTCGATGACCGTTTTTCTCGACAGGACAAATTTTCTTTATATGGGATATTGAATCAGACATATACTCCTATGGGTGCTCGGTTGTTACGTTCTTGGATAGGTAGCCCTGATCGTAATATAGATAGAATTCAAAGTCGTCTAGATTGTGTTGAGACATTTTGTTGTGATCAGGAGCGCAGGCAGTCTCTTCGATCTGCACTACAAGGAATTAGGGATCTGGAACGTCTCCTTAATCGGCTCAGTACAACGTTTGTTACTCCAGTGCACCTTATTAATCTCAAGGATGGCTTAAAGAGGATCCCTCAGATTAAGCGGCAGCTTGAGGGTATAGGTGTTGCTCATGTTCAAGAGCTGAATAGTAATCTGGATCCATGTCTGGAAGTCACTGAGATCCTTGATGAATCCATCGTACAAGATGACCCGTCATCTGCAGGTTCAGGCAATGCGATTAAACAAGGATTTTCTGAGGATCTAGATCGACTTAAGCAAGGCCTACAAGATGCACGTATTTTTATTGCGCAAATCGAAACTGCGGAGCGAGAGAGGACCGGGATTAAGTCCCTCAAAGTTCGTTATAACAAAGTATTTGGTTATTTCATTGAGGTTACTTCTTCTCACGTTCAGCACGTCCCGGATAACTATATTCGAAGACAAACTCTGGTTAACTCGGAACGATTCGTTACAGATGAATTGAAGCGACACGAGAGTGTAGTTCTAGAGGCTGCATCGGAAATAGAGCGATTAGAGACAGAAATTTTTGAAACGATTAGGGCTGCGGTGATCCGTCACTCGGAACAGATCATTAATACAGCTAAGGCGATTGGTGAGGTAGATGCTATTGTTTCACTCGCAGAGGTTGCTGTCAGGAATTCATACGTACGTCCAACTCTGAGCGATCAACGTGAAATTCGCCTAGTTAATAGTCGACACCCATTAGTAGAGAGCACAGTTCTCAAAGGTAATTTTGTGGGCAACGATTTGGATTTGGATGCAGCTGTCCAGCAACTTGCGATTGTGACAGGTCCGAACATGTCAGGAAAATCCACCTTCATCCGTCAGGTTGCAGTTATTGTTTTGATGGCCCAGATTGGTAGTTTTGTTCCTGCCGACAGTGCAGTTCTGGGCATTGTTGACGCAATATTTACTCGCGTAGGATTGCATGATGATTTAGCTTTGGGGCAATCGACTTTCATGGTTGAGATGATTGAAACCGCCAGTATATTGAACAGTGCGACTCCGAACTCACTGATAGTACTGGACGAGATAGGTCGTGGCACTAGTACGTATGACGGCTTGGCCATAGCTCAGGCAGTAGCAGAGTATATTCATGAAGCCTCCCATTTAGGT
>DEAF01000026.1 GCA_002346625.1 Gemmatimonadales bacterium UBA2989 | reverse complement strand
GAGAAACTAGCCCCTTCCCCTTCATTCCAGGGGTTGCCTTTCAATATGCCTTCTGGAATAGCTATCGCTCCAAATGGCGAATTATTTGTCTCAGATGGATATGGAGGACACAGGGTCCACAAATTCAGCCCAGATGGGAACCTACTACTTTCCTGGGGAAAACAAGGAACGGGCCCAGGTGAATTCTCCCTTCTACATAACATATGGGTTGATAAACACAGCAGAGTAATAATATGTGACCGGGAAAATGACAGAATACAGTTATTTCAAGACGACGGAACATTTATTGAAGAATGGACAAATGTTTCAAAACCTGGGGATATTTGGATACACGACGATCTAATCTACTGTGTAGAACAGGGTGAACACGGCGGGGTAAGCATCTGGACACTTAATGGAGACTTAGTATCGCGATGGAAGATCGACGAACATCCGGGACAGGGAACACTGATAAGTGGGCACGGAATAACTGTTGATTCTGAAGGATCGATATACGTAACGGAGATAGGTGGAGGGGAAAGAGTATCTAAATTTGTGCGAACATAAAGTGGATCAAGTAGATAATTCATCAATAACAGGAGACTTAAAATAGAAGAGAAACGTTTAAGAGCTTTACTAGAAAGCATCAAAAAAGGAACAACAGATATAGATTCTGGAATTTCAGAATTGAAAGGTCTCCCGTTTGAAGATCTTGACTTTGCAAAAGTGGACCACCACCGGGAGCTTCGCCAAGGCTTCCCAGAGGTCATTTATGGTGAAGGTAAAACGCCACAACAAATCTGCAGTATTGCATCTGCGATACTATCAAGATCTGGCAAAGTGCTGATCACACGCGCAAGCGAGGAAGATTATAGAGAAGTGCAATCAGTTCACCATAACGCCAACTACGATAATTCCTCAAAAATCATTACTATCTTAAGCGAAACTGACAATAGTCCGGGAGTCCCTGGCCTATTGGTAGCATGCGCCGGTACTTCAGATTTGCCTGTTGCGATAGAGGCATCAATTACTGCTGAAATGATGGGATGCGACGTAAACCGGATATTCGATGTCGGGGTTGCAGGAATTCACAGATTGTTCGACAAAATGGATGATCTACACAATGCTAAAGTTATTGTCGCTGTGGCCGGTATGGAAGGAGCTTTAGCATCGGTGATAGGAGGCCTAGTCGACGTGCCAATAATAGCCGTCCCAACTAGTGTCGGATATGGGGCTAGCTTTGGAGGTGTTGCCGCATTGTTAGCAATGCTTAATAGCTGCGCTCCAGGTGTCGGAGTCGTAAATATAGATAACGGATTCGGAGCAGGATATCTGGCAGCCAATATAGTACTGTCCTCGATACCCAAATAACAGTATCAACCAGGAGAAAATATGTCGAAAAAAGAATTGATTGACTATCCAATCGGGGTAACTTCGTCCGAAACAACTTTCTCAGGGCTAATTTACGGCAACTACCATGATGATCTATCTGAAGGTTCTCTCAGGCTAGCCTTGATTTCAGGTATTTCAGGTACCTCAAACGATTCAAGTCTCTTCGAAAAAAGTCTAGATATATTATGTGAAAGAACAGACGTTAATCAATTTATAGCGGCAGATCTTGAGAATGTGGGAAACTCAATTTGTGACGCTTCGTATCCTCCTTCTGACGGATATTTTTTTGACGATAGCTCACCTGAATCGAGATACCTCTGGCGATGGCTTACGATGGAAGCCCCAGATCTAGTTATAGAGGTGTGTGATGCTTCAACCTCACAGATTACAAAATATGATGGATCGATTAACGACGACTCCTTTCTTTCAGCTCTATCATGTGGGGAAGGCCAAACCCCGGGATCAATACCAGGAATACGGATTTCATGCACAACAGATACTATTGAAAAATCTTTCAATGAAGTTGTGGATAATATATTTAACTCAGACACATCACATTCAGAAGCTCGAATTGAGTTAAATAAAAGATCCGAAAGATCCCCAATAGAAGTTGCAAAAATTTTGGGTGCTGTGTACGGATATAAGCTTGATCAGCCTGTAAATTATGTACAGGGAGTTGCAGTAAGCGGAAGACTCAGGCTTAAAAGTTTAGATGATTCTTATCCAGACCCAAATGATGATATTTCAAAACTTGTGAGCTTTCTAACCACTGATGAAGGCTATGAAGGTAACGACAGGAGTGGTCCAAATCTTGCCGCTATGTGCTGGGCTGGTGAACTGGCAGAATCCACTGGAGATAACAAATGGAATGACTTGCTTATAAAAGTAGCCAACACCTACGAACGTGTCGAAAGAGGAACAGCCCCGAAACCCTGTGATCCTGTGTTTGGTTGTGAAGATATGTTCTTTATCTCTGCAATGTGTGGCAGGGCGTATAAATTAACCGGTGACAGTAAGTACCTTGATTCATATACAGATTTCTTATTAGAGGCTAATGTCCAGCAAGAAAATGGACTTTTCTGGCACAGTAGAAATGCCCCGTTCTTCTGGGGAAGAGGAAATGGTTTTGCTGCCTTGGCATATGCTGAAGGAATCAGTTATCTCCCGGAGAATAATCCTGCAAAAAACGAACTGATTGAAATACACTCTAATCAGATGGAAGGTCTCAAAGATTTACAACAACCCACTGGCATGTGGACTCAACTGTTGGATTTTGACGGAACTTATCAGGAAATGTCAGTAACGTGTATGGTTGGGTACGCACTAGCTCGGGGTATTCGACGCGGCTGGTTAAAGGAAGAGTTACGGCCC
>DEAF01000019.1 GCA_002346625.1 Gemmatimonadales bacterium UBA2989 | reverse complement strand
TACATTGATGGTGATTCTGTAGCAGGACGTGAGCTATTCTTTGATCTGGCGGGACCGGCTCCTTGTGCTAAATGCCATATAGTTAATGGTGAGGGTGGTAACGTGGGTCCCGAGCTCACGAATATTGCCGGAACAAGAACTGCACAGTTTATAGTCGAGTCTATTCTTCAACCAAGCAAACAAATAGCTGGGGGTTATGAATCTATCCTAATACAGATGTTGGATGGTCGACTTTTGGACGGGGTGGTCAAGCGTGAAACTGAGGATTCATTATGGCTGGCTACAGCAGATGGAGTCGAGTTTGCCGTATCTACAGAGAATATTGATCGTCGTCGTATTCAAGAGCTATCTCTAATGCCTAGTGACTTTGCTGAAGTTCTTTCGGTGACGAGTTTGCATGATCTAATGGCTTTCTTGCAAACACTTCAATAGCAGATGTTAGGTTAGGAAAAGGTTGGCTCGATTTTCCAAAATTGAAGGAGATCATACTTGGTTAATGAAAAAGAAACTTCTAAAGGAATAGGAGTTTTTATGGTTACAGTGATCACTTTGATCGCTGTTTATATCGGGCTTCAATTTGGAATCCCATGGCTTGCTGTACTGGCTGGATTAAGTCAGACGCCAGCTCCCCTGCCTGGGTTTGCATTGGGGATATATATGGCTTGTGCCTTAGCAGGCACGTTGTTTTACATGAGTTCCGAAGAGGAAAGATGGCGTTCATTTCTTAGTCCTATAATTGGGTTGTTTGATGTTTCTTCTTCTGGTCCGGGGCGCACTCAGCTTCTTGTCCTGATATTAATTCCTTTGACAGTAGGATGGGCTGCATGGAGGATATTAATACCTGGCTCTCAAACTCCGACTGTGATCCGTGTGCAACACCCAGGACTTCCTGAAAAATTTGCAGAAATTGACAATCCTTATGCTGGGGTGTCCAAAGAAGAACGTGAAGTCCTCGAACGCGAAGGAGTCGTGCTTTTTCAAAAAAACTGCAGACCTTGTCACGGTACTATGGCTGATGGGGAGGGGCCGTTGGCTCGAGGCCAGCGTCTAAGGCCTGTAGATTTTACCGATCCTGGCACGATCGCTACCGTAGTCGAGTCTTATCCCTTCTGGAGAATCAGTGAAGGTGCGGCGGGATTACCCAGTATCGCCACACCCTGGAATTCTGCCATGCCTTCTTGGAGTGAAGAACTTAATGACGAAGATATATGGCGCATAGTTATGGCGGCATATCGGCTTTCAGGTACTGAGCCACGCCTACCGGAAAAGTTAGAACCATGAGGAGATGCACCGTAAAATACCCTGGATTTGCTTTACTGTTGGGATTATTGGTTACAGCTCCAACCCAGGTTGTGGCTCAATGGTATGATTTAAATGTTTCTGAGAGGCCGTCTTCTGATAACCTGGACTTAGAGATTGGCAGGGATATATATCAGGAAAGCTGTTGGTTCTGTCATGGCGAAGATGGTGACGGTGACGGTCCAATATCTCCATATCTTTTTCCGCGCCCGAGAGATTTTACTATGGGCAGCTATAAGCTTCGTACTACCCAGAGTGGCGAACTTCCTCTTGATGAAGACCTGTTTCGCACTATCACCTTGGGGATCGACGGTACTGCTATGCCAGGCTGGGAGCCACACCTCACGGAAGAAGAGAGGTGGCAGGTCATCAACTATATCAAGGGATTTGCTTCAGATCTCTTTGAAGATGAATTTTTCGATCCATATCAAGCTATCGTAGCAATTGGAAATCCACCGAACGGATCGGAGGCAGATTTGGTTGCAGCAGGCAAGATTGTCTACGATGAAAATAAATGCTGGGAGTGCCACGGAGACTTTGGACGAGGTAATGGCGAGCGGGCATCTGGACTTACAGATGATTGGAATCTCCCTATTATGCCCGCCAATCTCAATGTTGGATGGAAGATCAAGGGAGGAATTTCTCCCGAAGAACTATATTTGCGATTTTCTACAGGCCTCGATGGTACACCCATGCCTTCATATGAAGCTACTGTCAGCGAAGAGGAAAGATGGCAGCTAGCATACTATGTGGCATCTCTTGTGGGTGATGTGGAGAGTGATCGTTCTGGTGATGGGGTAATCATAAAAGCCCATAAGGTTCCTGGATCTCTGCCTACCAAATCTACCGATAGTGAATGGGACGCGGCACAAGAGATTCGAGTGCCTTTAACGGGCCAAGCTACGTATGCACCAAGGTGGCAGATTCCGGCCGTGACAGATATTGCTGTCAAAGTGCTTTTTAACGAAGACGAAATCGCCTTTCGCCTTGCTTGGGATGATCGTTTTGCTGACACCACTTCGGCAGACTCAGTCCTTGTTCTTGCTGAGGGATGGACAGCGGATGATACTTATCCAGTGTTATTCCCTGATGGTCAGCGCATGCGGGGTTATTTTAGCGATGCGGTTGAGGTAATGATCCCTGTGCGTTATGAAGATAGCCCGATTTTGCCTCACTTTGTTTATGGGAATCCCGGAAACCCTGTAGACCTTTGGCGATGGCAGGCAGATTGGCAATATAAATACGGAAGCAATGAATCTATGTTCGAACTGCGTGCTAATGGCGTCGAAAGCCCGCCTAAGCTTCATGATATAGAAAGCCAAAAAATTACGGGAGATGGTGCTTGGGTCGATGGTCGTTGGACGGTTGTAATACGCAGGCCCCTTAATACGAATACAGGAAACGATGAAGTGCAGCTTCATTCTGGAAGTCTGATTCCTCTGGCATTCCATGTTTGGGAAGGGAACAACGGAGAGACAGGGCTCAAGATGTCTCTATCTTCTTGGACGTTCCTGGATTTACATGAGCCTACCGAAATCTCAATTTATTTAGTCATAATTTTAATAATTCTGATTGCCGCACTTCTGGAATTTAAAATTATACTTTGGGTGCGGCACCGTGCGGTTTCAGGGAAATCGGTGGGTGAAGGTTTCTCGAGCATGATCAATAAAGGTTAACGACCATATCAAAGAACTACGTAATCTTAGGGGGACTGGCGTTGATACCGACGAACTGTTTTCGGCTCTTCCTGTGGAATAGAGCAATCCCAAATGATGGAAGAGATTAATGGTGGCACAAGAGTGAATCCGGTAGAGAGAATTGAGCTCAGGCCAGGACTCAGCATATCTCGAGTCCTGACAGGACTCTGGCAAGTCGCTGACATAGAGCACCAGAAAGGAATCCTCGACCCCGATGTCACATCTGGAGCTATGGGGCCATACGTTAAGGCTGGGTTTACCACTTTTGATATGGCAGATCACTACGGGTCTGCGGAGATTATTTCAGGCAACTTTCGTAAGCAATTTACTGAAAACTCTGGTGTGGAATTGTTCACTAAATGGGTGCCTAAACCTGGATGGAATCATACTCGTGACGATGTAAGAACTGCTGTTCAGAATTCTTTGGACCGGATGGGGTCCGATTGCTTGGATCTTCTACAATTCCATACCTGGAACTATGCTGATCCCAGTTGGCTGGATTGTCTATACTGGCTTCAAGAACTGAAAGAAGAAGGTTTAATCGGGCACTTAGGACTCACAAATGTGGACACTGCCCATCTAGGGATTGTTATTCACAGCGACATCGAAGTGATATCCAATCAAGTGTGTTATTCTCTCATAGATCAGCGTGCTGCGATAGCTATGACAGATTTATGTTCCAAGCACGACATTAAGATACTGGCGTTTGGCACAGTGGCCGGTGGCCTGCTCACAGAGAGATGGCTTGGGGCTCCAAAGCCTAATCTCGATTCATTAGATACTTGGTCCCAGATGAAATATTGGAGGTTTATCGAAACTGCAGGAGGCTGGATTGCTTTTCAGGAACTCTTGGGTTCTGTGCGGCGTGTTGCTGATAAGCATGGAGTATCAATGGCGAATGTGGCTTGTCGCTACATCCTAGAACAGCCTAATGTGGGGGGAATCATAATAGGTGCACGCTTAGGTGAGAGTGACCATATCCAGGACAACCTCAAGATTTTCAGTTTCTCTCTGGATGAGGAAGATTTTTCTGAAATTCAATCTGCGATGGCTGAACTAAAAACTATCCCTGGAGATTGTGGTGACGAGTACCGGAAACCTCCTTTCCTGACGGCATCTGGAGATTTGAGTCATCACTTTGATGACTCTTTTGTACCTCTCCCTTACAAGACAGAAGAAAGGGATGATGGTCGTAGCATAGTGCTTTCAGGAACTTCTTGGGAAGATATTGCTGGATTCAGTAGAGCGACTCGTCACGGGTCACGAATATTGGTGTCCGGAACTACAGCTACGCACCGTAATCAAGTCATCGGCGGATCAGATCCTACTGCTCAAACCCATTTTGCTATAGACAAGATTGAAGGGGCAATCCAATCTCTAGGGGGAAGACTCGAAGACGTTGTCCGTACTCGTATTTTTGTATCAAATATCCGTGACTGGGAGGCTGTGTCACATGCTCATGGACAGCGATTCCGTGAGGTTCTCCCTGCTAACACATTAGTTGAGGCTAAGTTGGTGGGCGAAGAATATCTAGTTGAGATAGAAGCGGAAGCTGTAATCCCATAATTAACTAAATGTGTTAGCAGATTTCCCCCGCTACAGAATCTCTTGTAGCTCTATCTCAAAAATTAGCAGAGCATTGGGTCCAATTGTACTTCCTGCCCCCTGTTGCCCGTATGCAAGATCTCCTGGAATAAATATTCGGTAGTGGCTTCCTACAGGCATTAGCTGGAGCCCTTCACTAAATCCAGGGATCACCCCGTTTACAGAGAATTCACTAGGAGAACCTCGATCGTATGAGCTGTCGAACTCGGTACCATCTAAAAGTGTTCCGCGATAGTGGACCTTGACCCGCGAGTCGGTATTGGGCTGGGGGCCATCTCCCTGGCGTAGTATCTCGTACTGTAGACCACTATCTGTGGTTATGACTCCTTCTTTAGTGGAGTTTTCATCTAGGAATGCATCTCCATCTGCGAGATTTTTATCGCTTAGTTCTTGTATACGTTTTGCTTCAGATACTTGAACATCTGTTGCCACGCGCGTCCTTGCTGCCTGGAGTGAATCTGGAGCTATCACTGGATCGTTCTCAGCCAAGCCGTCTTCGATACCTTGTATCAAGGAATTGAGATCAAAGTAGTCCCGAGTTGGCCGGAAGTTTGTACCAATATCAAATCCAAGCGCATAACTAGCTTTTTCGATGTCTGTATTCAGAGAACCTGATCGTACTGTTAAGAGATCTTGAACCTGACAACCTACAATTACTATAGGTACTAGAATCGTTGTCCACTTTAATCTTGATTGCATTTTTTTTCCTTAATTTTAAACCAGTATCCTAATTTGTGCGTTTTCGCACTAAGAATAGTCCTTCCTTACGGCTTGTGAAAGCTATCACACCACTCTCGAAAAATGGATAATTACTCCAGGATCCATCGTATCCTGGAGCATCGACAGTGGCTGTTACAGTGTCGAAGAATCCTATCTCCGTTGGATTTGCAGGATCGGAAACATCCAGGATCCGAAGTCCGCTTGCGTAGTTAGACTGATACATGTAGTTGCCACGGATATAAATATTGTGGTCAGAAGATGTGGTGACACCAAAATGCTCCTTTAGGAGGACAGGATCATCGAGGTCTTCTATATCCCAAACCAAAGTACGCGTTTGAGTAGTGAAACCCCTTAATTCATCAGTCTCATCGTCCATGAAAAAATAGCGATGGTTCTCCGATATCCAGCCCTGATGCACGTATCCGAAGTTTGGATAAACCGCTCTAGATATTGCAACGGGGTTCTCCTTGTCTGTTACATCTGCGATACTCATAGCGTTCTCATTAGATCCCAAGCAAATCTCTTTGCCTTGATGATCTCCGTCCGGCCCAGCGTAGATAATGCACTGAGCATCATGAGTATATCCCGACCCCTCACGGCCCGTAGAGTGGTCGGCAAAGCATCCTGAAAACTTTGGGTTGGCGGGATTCTGGATGTCTATTATGTGAAGGCCACGACCACATGTATCACCTCCCATAGTAGCACCAACGACATAAGCGAAGCCAGAAGCCTCGTTGATAGCTATATTATGGGCACTAGCTATTCCATCATAAATAGTTGTTTCTTGGAATGTTAACGGTGGGTTTTGGATGTTCCGGAGCTGAGTAAGGTCAAACACTTGAACCCCATGTTGCGAAGCTCTGTCAGCAACTATGAAAGCGTGATTTGCATAGACCTTAACATCTCGCCAATGACTAACGGGGGTCCCGCCCGTCCTGAGAAGTTGTCCTAGGTACAATGGTTCTTTGGGGTTCTCGAGACTGACAAAAGCCATACCATCGGTTCTTCCTACGAGGGCGTACTCTATGTTGCTTAGGGGATCAGTCCAACCCCACATGTCGTTCACTGTTATGTCAGGCACACTGTCTGAGGGTACTGTTCCTGGAACTGTCCCTCCGCCCAATTCTGACAATGTCAGGAATGATAATAAGTCCACATTGGAGCATTTAAATCCTGCAGCCAAGCCGTTTTCGCAGGGGTAAGGTATATCCATTATGGGATCTTCCGGATCAATGCCGGTCGGGCTTTCATCACACGCAGATAGGAGTACGATAATTAAAGTACTTACGATCGAGGTCAGAGTTTGATTTTTTTCTTTCACTAGCTTTCTTGTTGTAATTGAATACATCTTGAAAACTCTTAAATCTCGCAGAGGATCTCTTCGAATGCCAGGGCGATTTTGCATCTTATCTCAGTTATTATAGACAGTGAAAGAGTATACCCCAGCTTATGATAAATTGCAGTCAAACTATCCAGATTGAGGAAGTTATTCATGTATTCAGTCGGCCCCAGTTGGGGTCGCTCCTTCAGATGACAGGAGGATTCGAGTGACAGACACCGCTGAGCCCGGGCTTCGCCGGTCCCTAGGCACCTTCGATGGCGTCGCTCTCTTAGTCGGTATCACCATCGGCAGCGGGGAGATCGGTCCCATGACTAAACGCCTCTCAGAACTGTATGCCGAGGAGACCGCAACGAGCGGATATCAGATTATGGCTGCACAACCCGATGCGGGATAAGTGATACTAGTTAAGGTTATTCCCCGAACACTTCTTTCATAAATCGTCTTAAGATAGCCTCTGTTTCTGGTGTCTCTGGAGTGGCTGCTGAGAAATCCTCAAGGCTTGGATATCCGGTGAGCTGTAGGTATTCGGGGTACTGTAAGATTCGAGTTATAATGCCTTCCCGATTTAATTCAGGATGAAATTGAGTGCAGTAGATAGGTTTCCCCTCGAAACAAAAAGCTTCGTTAGGAACCTGATCACTGGAGGCAAGCAGAATAGCATCTTGAGGAAGTTGTATAACGATATCTTCATGCCCTATCTGAACTTGAAAATCTGAACCTAAAGGACCAAACACCGGGTCTTTTTTCCCTGCGGGAGTAAGCTTGAGGGTTAGGGTGCCAACTTCAGCCAGGCTATAGTCGGTCACAACTTTACCTCCGAGAGCTTCCGCCATTGCCTGGAATCCCCAGCATGATGCGAAAGTTGGTTTAGAAGTTTCGTAAAGTGTACACATCGTCCCTAATGCTGATGGTAGCCATGGGCCACCTTTTGCTACAGAATAGTCGCCGCTCCCCCCCAAGAGTACTACGTCAGCCTCTTCTAATTCACGTTTTGAAGGTACACCACTAAGTAAGTCCAGCACGCGAATATTATCCTGGGAACATCTGAATGAGCGTGAAAAACATTGAACTTCGTGCTCGGCCATTGGGTCATCGGGGTTTCTGGCTTGAAGGAGTAGGAAGCGGAAGTTTTGGTTCATACGACTTTTCAGATCAGGTTTATATCATTCCCCCAATAGGGGATTCCAAATATTCCAGTAGATCAAAATAATGATTATTCCTGTGAAAATAGAGAAGCTTGTCCATCCGAACCATCGATCGAATCGGTTAGGATAAAAAACTTTGTCATTTTTAGGGATGATTACCATGCAGTAGTAAAGATTAAGGAAGAAGATTACAGGAGCCATGAATAAGGCCAGGGTTGATGCCACCAATACCATGAATACCGGCCTAGGAAAACCAATGATCAAGGTTACTGAGGCTACGAGGGAGTAAATCATCGTGATCCTGTATATGTTGTACTCTGAGTACCATTTTTTTTTGTATTCGTCAGTAACATGATGGTTATGCCCAATTCCACTCAATCGTGCTGTGGGTTTGAATAAGTTCCGGCAACAAGCACCTACAGTACGTGACCAGCCATCGAAATAAACGAAACTTCCGGAAAAAGTTGCTGCGAAGGCACCAAAGACAAAAACTGTCATCATCCAAGCCCCAACACTTTCTGTGAAGATTGTGGATATTTCTCCTATGAAACCTTGGCCCTCCACTTCACTGGGGTATATCCATACCGCTGCCATAATCAGGAAGATGGTCGCCACCAGAGCCGAGATCACATGCCCAAAGCGGAAATCCCATAGCCCTATCTTGAACCACTGGCGGCAATACTTACGGACGTGGGGCGACATATTTTGTATGTCAACAGAAAGGTCTTCCCTAGAAGAAGTGAAGGGGTCGAATCTAGCGACTAGGCCTGCGTCTTCAAGTCTAGGCCTAGCCTTTGCAAGTCCGACCTGCTTCGCTTTGCCCCATTCCGATGCTTGAAGTGAGCGATCAAGACCGGTAGGCAGGAGTCCTAATAAGGCAGCGATGACAAGCCACGAACCATCGGGTATCTCTAGGATTAAGAAATGCCCCATTTCGGATATAGGTACCGGTGACACAAAGTAAACCGCAAAAGATGATGCCAGAAGGATTCCAGCCATAATTTTTATTATAATTTCTACGACTTTGTATTCACCCCTTAGAATTGTAACCACTGAGATCAATCCCAATAGGAATGCATATGTTTCCAGTGGGAATGAAAGCCCCATATTGATCGTAAAGACGTAATAGGTTACAGCAGCTGCAGCGATAAGACGCCCAGCTTGTCCAATGGCACACTGAAGAAGTGTGGTGATCATTACATACCAGAGTGGCCATTTTTTCCATGCGGTGGAGTAGGCCTCTAGGAGACTTTTCCCCGTAGCATTTGTAAATCGGAAAGCCATTTCGAATCCGTAGTACTTGAATATATAGGACACAGGGATACACCAGAGAAGAGCGTAGGCAAAGCGGCCTCCCGCTGTAGGTGCTGTTACTAAATGGCTGGTTCCCATTCCCGTCATAGCAAGAATTAATCCGGGACCGAAATGAGACAAGAGAGCTCTTGGTTTCGTGGAAGGGATTTCAAGAGTTTCCAGGTCTGCTAGATCATATCCGTTTGAAATATTTTCTTTAGCCATACCAATTTATTAGTAAATAAATTTATTTGCAGGATTAATGATCGGATCGCAACCTATTTTATAATGCTGTTAACGAAGCTTCTCTTCAGCTCTTAAGGATTCTTATGGCTTGTTCTAGGGCCTCAGATACCTGATTCAACATATCGGCCACAATTCCGATTTGCTCGCTAGCTTCATCCCAATCCTTCTGTTCGATAGCTTCACGAATTCCCGGCAGTGTTTTTACTCCATATCCTGTGTGGAACCCAGGTGCGTAGATCTGATGACGGTACCACGGGCGTCTTGGGAGTCCGTTATTGTTGGTCATGAGCCTCTCAGTGCTCTTGAGCAGTTGGTTCAAGGACTGAATCTCTGTGTCAGTCGCACCAGTTTCCATAACGCGTTTCATCTCGATATCAAGATTTTTAGCGCTTTCCTTAAGGCGTGATACTGCGTTTTGCATCGGAGCGAAATTTAGGTATGGAGCCGGATCTTCGGACTCCGGTGGCACATATGTCTTGGTTGGGTCTGCTGCCAGGCTATAGGCGTTCATATCAACGAGCTGGTTATTCCTATCTATAGACGCCCGAGTTTTTTCTAAGAGATCCATCACTTCACTAGAATATAGTTCTACATTGTCTGCAAAATTTTCTAAGCGCATAGGGATCACGTTGGCGTTAGCAAGCCGTAAAGATAGCCTTCCTGTGGTTTTGGCAAGTGTTGCCCCGTAATGAAACCCAGGGTCTCCGAAACGTTTGTAGTAATCGAAAGAATCAAACTGGGAATGATAAACGCCACCACGGTTCTCACCCCCGTAGCTCACATTCAGAGATGCTATACCCAAGTGTTGCAGGAACGGCGTGTAGTCTGATCCCGACCCCAAGGGATTGATTCGCAGATCCGGCCTTGTAGTAACTTCGGTGTTTCCTGATATAGCTCGTTGGGCTTGAACTCTTTGCCATACGGACACTCCAGTTTGAGGATCCTCAACTTCACGAGCCACCTCATTCATTAAACGTTCGAGAGTGTGAGACCCCCCCATGCGTAAGAAACCGCGCCCATTCCCATCTGTGTTGATATATGCAACCGCTTTTTCTCTTATTTCGTCTGCATGATCTTCAGCCCATTCTGTGGATCCTAGCAGACCAGGTTCTTCGGCATCCCATGAGGCATAGACTATAGTCCGCTTGGGTCGCCAGTTATTTTTAGCGAGAACTCCTATGGCACGAGCTTCTTCCATTAACGCCACGTGGCCACTGATAGGATCTGCTGCTCCCATTGCCCAACCATCTCTATGATTGCCACGGATTATCCATTCATCTGGGTACTCTGAACCCTCCATGCGGGCGATGACGTTATATGCTGGCTCGAGATTCCAGTCGAACTCGAGATGGACTCGTACGGTGGCTGGTCCTGGTCCGATATGATAGGTGATGGGAAGGGCCCCACGCCACGAAGCGGGTGCTACAGGGCCTCCCATGGATCTCAATAGTGGAAGTGCGTCTCCCCAAGAGATTGGAAGCACAGGTATCTTCATGATTGCCGGTGACTCTTCAATACTGTAGCGTTCAGCATCTTTAGTGGCACCAATGAACGGAGTTAGGGGATCTCCAGTATAGAGGGGCAGGTCCGTTACCGAACCTCTCTGAACACCCCATTTCATCCTGAATGAACCCACTGGATAGGTGTCTCCCTGGAAGTATCCGTCGTCCCTAGGATCTGAGTAAAGTATTGTAGCCAGGGCACCTTTTTCGTAAGCGAGTTTGGGTTTTATCCCTCTCCAGGACCCACCATAACGAGCAATTACGATTTTTCCCCGGACGTCAATGCCCCTCCTCTCGAGTTCTTTGTAGTCATCAGGTATACCGTAGTTCACGTATACCAGTTCAGCGGTAACATCCCCATCAGCACTATAGGCATTGTAAGAGGGAAGACGTCCGTCTACACCGGAGCTGGAGTCTTCTGCAATTACTGGTTCTTCTAGTAGGGCTTGATACCTCTCGGGGGCAATCATCTCTACTTTACGAATACGAGGTTTTGGGAATAGAACTTGATACTCTACGATCTCAGCCGTGTACCCCCATTCTTGGAATAATTTTTTTACGAATTCAGCATTCTCTTTGTTATGAGGTGATCCTACAAAAAATGGTTTCGCAGTGATCCGTTCCATCCATTTTTGCAGGTTATCACGGTCGATTTGTTCGTCTAGGCTTGCTTCCAATTGGCGTTGGAAGACAGCCGATTCAGCTGAAAATCCCAACATGGAATCATCTTGCGCTTCAAGAGCGGAAGCTATGAATAGGAATGGGATTAGTACGGCTATATGAATTCTAAATAAGAACGACATCGATCTGTCTCCGTAAATTCAAGTATATGGTTTTGAATTTTTATATTAGGGGTGTTGATCTTATCAATGTACAATAACTTTGTTTTGCGAATAGCTTTCTATTAAGGGATAGTAGGTGACATAATATGGAGAAACCAGAGAAAATTGTGCCTAAGAGAGTCAGGCTGCACCCTGTTGATTGGAGTGGCTCATGCTGATCAAGAGATCTGAAGACATTCCTTCTTCTGATATCACACCAGAGAGCACCTATCTCAATCGACGGAAATTCATTGCTGGATTTGGGCTGGGGGGAGCTTTAGGTAGCTCGATGATTAGGTCTCAATTTGATTCAGCTAAGGTTTTAGAAGATGAATTTTCCCGGACTCAGAAAGACTGGAGCAGGGTTAGATCCGATCTTGATGAGGAACTTAATTCCTATGAAGATGTCACCACCTACAACAACTTCTACGAGTTTGGAACCGGGAAGGATGATCCTGCAAAGAACTCGCACACACTCAAGCCTCATCCCTGGAATATCGAAGTGGATGGTCTTTGTGCTAAACGAGGAACCTATGGACTTGAGGAATTTATCAAGCCGAGGAATATGGAAGACCGAGTGTATAGACTTCGTTGCGTTGAGGCGTGGTCCATGGTTATACCGTGGTACGGTTTTTCGTTGAAAGAAGTCATCGATTGGGCCGAACCTCTTGGGAGTGCTCGCTACATTGAATTCACGTCGCTCTATAACCTCGAACAAATGCCAATGCAGCGTTCTTTTGTTCTTGAATGGCCGTATGTAGAAGGCCTTCGTTTGGACGAGGCACGCCATCCTCTCACTATTCTAGTAACGGGTGTCTACGGACGTGAGCTTCCGAATCAAAATGGGGCGCCACTACGTTTGATTGTTCCTTGGAAATATGGATTCAAAGGCATTAAGTCGATTGTAAAGATACGTTTCACAGAAACTCAGCCGTTAAATACGTGGCAACAAAGTACACCGCGAGAGTACGGGTTTTATGCCAATGTGAATCCTGGGGTAGATCATCCCCGTTGGAGTCAGGCGCGGGAGCGTCGCTTAGGTGAGCTTCGCAAGCGCCCGACCTTGATGTTTAACGGCTATGGAGAACAGGTAGCAAATCTCTATTCCGGCATGGATCTTCGGTTAAATTTCTGATCAAACTGAGCTTAGCTCGAACCTGCGAAATCGGTTGAAAAAGAAACATCAGATCTTACTAAGCAAGGTTATAGTGTGGCTGGGTGGGCTCACTCCTGCTACTTGGCTGGCATGGCGTTTTGTGACAGGTCGCTTAGGTGCTAATCCCATTGAAGAGATCCTCCATCGTCTAGGTGGTACGGCATTAATCTTTCTTTTGGCAACCCTTTCTGTGACTCCGATACGGAGTCTTACCGGATGGAATAGCATAATCCAAGTACGTCGTACTCTGGGGCTTTTTAGTTTCTTCTACTTGACTATGCATTTTTTAGTTTACGCTATACTGGATCAGACCTTGGATTGGGAATTTATTATCGAAGACCTCACGGAGCGGCGATACATTATTGTGGGATTTACAGGATGGGTGCTACTAATTCCCCTGGCAGTGACATCTACCAAAAAATGGATCCGGAAACTCGGGAAGCGATGGCAGCGACTCCATCGCCTCGTTTATATTTCTACTGCGTTGGGCGTGGCGCACTTCTATTGGCAGGTGAAGGCTGATACCTACTGGCCCCTGGTGGCTACTGCTGTCCTTGTTGCCCTCATGCTTTTTCGTTTCCAAATATGGATAAATAGACGACCTTTGGATCCAGGTTCGAAACAGCTAAAGCAGTCGGTCAATTCACCAAAAGATCTGTAAATATGCTCTTTCATAGGTATCGATCCATCATACCAGATTGGGATCGCTTTCAGGAAACTATCCTATCCCGAGATCCAACAACGATAAGAGTCCGGACCGGTCGTATATCTCTTGCTGACCTAGATTGCCGACTGCAGGAGCAAGGCTTCGTCACCGAGACGATAGAAGGACTTACAGATTTTTTACGGATAATTGATGGCCCACACAGTGTGGCTGACACTATAGAAAACTGGCTAGGATTGTTCTACATCCAGCAGGTATCCAGCGGTTTAGCTGCTCCAATTTTGGCGGTTAGTTCTGGAGATAAAATCCTCGATATGTGTGCTGCGCCAGGTGGTAAAACCACACACGTTGCGGACCTCATGGGGGACCTAGGATGCATAGTGGCGGTGGACAGAAACGATGATCGGATCCGAGCTTTATTGGGCAACCTTTATCGAACTGTGCATCCTAATGTATTAGTAGTGTCAGGCGATGGCCGAGATCTTCCAGAAGGAGCTCTGTTTGACCGTGTGCTTGTTGATGTGCCTTGTTCTGCTGAAGGTACTATTCGCAGGAAAAGAGGGAATAAGCGCCCACAGCGAAAAAATTTTCAAGAGGAAATCACACGAAGACAGGAATCTCTTCTCCGAAAGGCGATTGCGTTAACACGCCCTGGGGGGACTGTTCTTTATTCCACCTGTACTTTCGCTCCGGAAGAGAATGAAGCTGTAGTTAATAGTGTCCTTCAAGATTCACCAGTTGTTCTGGATCCTATAGAGGTCTGTGTGCCCCATACACAGGGACTAACGTCTTTCGAAGGACAACATTACGATACAAGTCTTGAAGGTGCATGCCGGATCTATCCTCACCACCTGGATTCGGGTGGGCTATTCCTGGCCAAGCTTTCCCGTCTCAATGGTGACGTAGATAACACAAGAAATATTGAGAGCTCATGTCCTGAGAATGCCTCCAGAGAGCTTCGAGGGTGGAGTACGGTTCCTTTAGCTTTTCCTGATGGGCGTACTGATTCCCAAGAGGCAATACGTATTATCAAGGAAGGAAAGGATAGGCTCAAATCCTCATTTGGGATTGATAGTGATGTGTTAGAAAGATTTCAGTGGATAGTGAGGGGGGATAATTCTTGGATACATAGATGTGGTAGTTGGCCTCTGGAAGTGTGGGGTGAGTCAACACGATGGCGTATAATTTCTGTTGGCATCCGAGCTATGGTTCCAGATTATAAGGATAAGCCTAGGCCTACTAACGATCTGTTACGTCTCCTAGAAAGGGCTCTTGCACATAAAGTTTTATCTCTTTCAAAAAAAGAATGGAAAAGACTACTCAATGATGAAGAAGTTGATGTAGTTGGTGTTGAGTCGGGGTTCGTACCTTTAGGAATCGATGGACAGGTAACAGGAAGAGGCCTTGTCAGGGGAGGACGTGTGCGTCACGAGATACCCAAAGTACAGGCACGTTGGCTTGCTAAAATCTTAAGGCATTGATATCAAATCGAATGTTTATCTAAACAGAAAAATCAAACCTGTTAGGAATATGTATTTTCCCCAATTAGGTTTTCGGGCATAGCGGGGCACATGACTGGTTACTAGATTGTTAACCGCCCCAATTAATCACATTAGTATAGATTTTTAGATTCCTATTCTGTGCGAGGGACCGCTCATGTTACACTCAAAAATCTTCACCATAGGCACTGTAGCCTTCCTAGTTTTTTTTACTACCCTCATCCCGACCAACTCTGAGTCTCAATGGACTCCCCTAAAGAGGGGCAGTGATAATATGCATGTCCTGGGACATCTTCCCCTGGGGCCAGCTCTCAATGTTGCGGACATGGATGTGGAGCAGGAGCTTTCCCGTCCTTATGCTTATGTAGCTCGTATGACTTACGGGGGTGTAGGTGTTAAGGGCATGGACATAATC
>DEAF01000004.1 GCA_002346625.1 Gemmatimonadales bacterium UBA2989 | reverse complement strand
AAAAGAAATCCATTCCGACGATCTAGATAAGTATCGATAGCAACACCAAATATGTCGGTATCTCCTGTAGAAAAATCACGCTTGAGCGAGTGTACCGTTATATCACTAGGATCTTTTTCATACATGATCGCTCCCACATACAGATTATCCTCATCGTATAGAACTCGTACTACAGTATTCTCGCTGGAAGGATATCCCGTGTTCGGTCTGGATTGGATAAACCCAGTGATGATCTCTGCTTCCTGCCAAACAGACTCATCAAGAAAACCATCCACTGAAATTGGACTATTTATACGTACGGCCTGTAGGGTGGGACGGGGTGCGGTATCCGGATCTACAACAGTTATACCGTCCTTGACAACATCCTGGGCATGTAGAGGAATAAGAGGAAAAACACTAATGATACCTAAATACAAAAATAATTTTAATGGGAAAAGCGAGGTGCCCAATGGATGGGCACCTCGCCATATAAATATTGTTGTCAATTCAAGCACTTTATAAAATAAGACTAGATAATCTTATTTTATAAAGCCATCATGTGGTCTTGTATTTTTCCCATCTTTCTTATAGACAACTCCATCCTTCATTACAAAATCCACAGCTTCAAGAAGTCTAATATTTTCCAAAGGATCTCCTTGAACAGCTACTAAATCTGCAAACTTGCCAGCCTCCACACTGCCAACATTGCCATATTGATGAAGTGCCTTAGAAGCTTCTCGAGTTGCAGTTAAAATAGCTCGGATAGGAGACATCCCAGCATCTACTAACAGAGCAAACTCTTGGCCATTGTCTCCATGAGGATAAACTCCAGAATCCGTTCCAAATGCGATATTAACACCCTCACTACTGATAGCCTTAGAAATAGATCCCCTGAAATGTGGCTGAATCTCTAGAGCTTTTTGGGCTACGAACCCCGTAAGAGCACCGCTCTCAGCTCTGTTTTTAACATTCTCGAACGCCATCATGGTAGGAACTATATAGGTACCGTGTTCCCTCAGGAGCTCGATAGATTCATCGTCCAGCATTGAACCGTGTTCAATGGTGGTGACTCCAGCCCTTATCGCTGTCTTAATTCCTTCTAAGCCATGGGCATGGGCAGCTACAGTCCTCTCAGCCATATTAGCTGTTTCCACAAGAACGTTCATCTCTTCTTGGGTGTACTGTTGGACACCTACTGCATCTCCTAGAGAAAGTACTCCTCCAGTAGCACAGAATTTTATTACATCCGCTCCATATTTGATCATATAATTGACTGCTTCACGGATTGTTTCTACACCGTTAGCTATGCCCTCTTCGATACCTGGCTCAACAAAGATATCGGGACGGTAACCGTTACTGTCACAGTGCCCCCCAGTTATCCCTAACGAATGCCCAGCCACAAACATTCTGGGACCTGGTACCAGGCCTTCGTTAATGGCGTCACGCAATGCAACATCCGCAAATTCACGACCGCCCGGTTGCCGGATAGTCGTGAAACCAGACTGGAGAGTAACATTAGCATTAACCACGGCCACTATACCAAAGTGTCCAGGCCATCTCTTCAGGTTACTATCTCTACCTCCACCTCCGGTATCACTGGTTAGGTGGGCATGAAGATCTAGGAATCCCGGCATCACAGTATGACCAGAAAGATCTATACGCGTAGCACCTGAAGGCACAGATATATCCTTGCCAACTGCTTCGATCCGCCTGCCTCGAACGAGTATCGTTACGTCCTCTTGGACGCTTCCGTCTACCCCATCAATTAATCTGCCAGCGTGGACAGCAGTGACATCACTGTTATCTGGTAATTCTAGTCGATTGCCCTGAGCATCGATGTCCGCAGGAGTCATAGCCAATGCCACAGCTAGTACAACTGCAGACACAATGGCATTCTCTCTCATCCAGCGTGAATACCATTTCCACATTACACTATTTTTTTCTGTCAACTTATTCACCTTTTCTCTTTCTCGGTACTTAACCTTATTACAATCACCATGACTTCAAGGTACCGACTAAGTTAAAACTGGAAGCATGGTACAAAATGCGAACTATAATTATTCCTCGTTAAAATTCGTATACAATATAATCTAGTTAATATCAGGGCCTTTGTACTGTACCCCTCCCTTGATCACATGGATAACGTTGTTCTGCTGTAGTGCATTCATGTCCCTCAAGGGATTCCCGTTGACTACGATGATGTCTGCAAGTTTTCCGGGTTGAATAGTACCTAGGTCATCAAATTGCCTGTAAAGCAGTGCAGGATAGCGGGTCGCCATGCTTATTACCTTCATGGGCGGAATTCCATAATCCGTGAAAAGGTCCATCTCCTGCCATGTCGACTCGTAATGGAAATTCATAGGTGTTCCGGAGTCCGTACCTATAACAAGACGTATACCGCTATCGTACAGCTGTTTGACTTTAGCAGGGTGGTGAGCGTTAGCATTTTTAGCGCCCGTGAAGTAATTGAGCCTACTGAAAAAGTCCAAAGACCCCCTCACATCCTCGTATAAATACGGAGGCAGATCAGATTTGAGTTGTTGGTTGTCCAACCGCTCCGGATATTCCGTGGTGATGTCGTAGACCTTGCCAACCATTGAAGTAACTGAAGCTACAATGTTATTGTCAGCCATTATCTTGATTGTCTCTTCCGGATAAAGAGGATATGGACGGCCACCCATATGTTCAATGGAATTAGCTCCCATTTCTGCGGCATATCCTACTTCTTCTATGTCTCTAGCGTGCACTGCTATATGAAGTCCCGCCTTTTGGGCTTCACCAGCAATAGCGAGGCGTTCTTCTCTGGTAAGTTGGCCGAGCTGAATAACCTTGATAAGATCTACCCCCGCATCTATTAGCTCACGGGCCTGACGAGCTGCGTCTTCTGGTCCGTCCACAGTTCGCCGGAAAAAAGCCTGGACTTGCGAATTGTAGCTTGTGCCTCTTGCTGCTGGCAGGCTTTTCTGCAAGAATGGGCCAGATACGAAAAGACGAGGACCAACCTCACGGCCTGCATTGATCTCGTCACGTAGCCAGAGTGCATCCTCTAGACCAGCACCCAGATCACGGGCATTGGTAACTCCAGCCATAAGAAGCTGACGGGCTGAGATCTTCATGATGTCACGGTAGCGGCCCATATATCGCGGGAAATACTCATCATAGATGCCGTGGCCTACTATGAATAAGTGTGCATGGGCCTCACTAAGACCAGGAAGCACCGTATATCCGTTAGCGTTGATAACCTTAGCATCGGACGGAATTTCAGTATCTGAAAC
>DEAF01000020.1:13389-28785 GCA_002346625.1 Gemmatimonadales bacterium UBA2989 | reverse complement strand
CCATCCTCTACATCGCTTCCGAAGCTTACTACGTTCAGGGTTCCACTCGATGGCGGTGTGAAGCCACGATGGATGCCCCCAAAAAGGTTCGTTCGGCCGAGTTCCCAGTTCAGGCCTATTCCAGGAAGAACAACAGCGGTAGTCCTGTCCTCTAACCGACTTCCTCGAAGCCGATCTACCCGCTCCTGTTCAAAAAGTTCGAAGCGCACTCCAGGAGTTACTTCAAGATTTCCTAAACGGATCCGCTCACTGGCAAAGATGGCTAACGCAGCAGTTTCATAGTTATGTGCTTTGGCGGTAACCTTAGCGGCCGGGTTATTGGCGACCACCTCATTAGCTTCGTCATCTGGATCGGGCATTGTGTAAACGCCCACTCGGGCTGTCGGGCTGTCACCTAGAACACGATCGTCTACAAAACGCTCTACATGCAGTCTTGCACCGACCTCCAGTTCAGCTCCGAAACCAGCTAGCTCATGTGACAACGTATACGACTGCTCAATTCCAGCGGTATAAAAGGTGCGCAGAATACCAAAATTGTCGCGACCATTGCCGACGCGGATTTTGTCGCCCGGATCGAATGGTGCCAGAAACCGAACGGAAGACGGATCGGCAAGGTGCGATTGGAGGTCCTTTGCTCTAATGAACACGTCGTTTTCTCGCCACCAACGCCGATCAAATACACTAAAATAGGCTCGGGTCAGGGATGATAGATTTGGCCCGTGATCCTTACTATAGATCGCATCTAGAGAGGCACGCCTGATCGAAAACTCGTCGTTTGATTTCGGATTAAACGACGGGTCGCTATTGAACGAAAACTCCGTCAGCCCTGTATACGTGGCTCCGGATTCCTCGTAGTTACCGTTCACCTTTAGGAATAGGGTGCTCCGAGCTCCAGTTCGAATGGTTGTCTTCAGGGTCCCGTTTAGCTGCTCAAACTCATTATTTTGGCGGAAGCCGTCGCCACGCTTAGCTAAAAGCTGGATTTCTGAACTAATCCGCTCTGAGCCAAAACCACCCAGTTCAGCGAAGGCGCTCGCATAACCGTTCGCACCGCGAGTCAGCCTGACGCTTCCACCTGGCTTGAGGCGAGGCCGACTCGTGATGTAATTGATGACCCCGCCCATCGTCTGTGGGCCGTACCGGATAGCGGCACTCCCCTTGATAACCTCGACCCCTTGGATGCGATCTAACGGGGGATTGTAGTACATGTTCGGATACACATAGACCGCCGGCTGAATCGGAATCCCGTCCTCAAGAACCAAGATTCGCGATGAACGGCGCGGATTGAGTCCTCGAATACCGATGGAAAGACGGGAATTACCGAATCCATCATCTGCAGCTCCGTAAATACCTGGCACAGACTCGAGCAACTCCTGAGTGCCAAGAGCCTGAATCTGCCTCAATGCTAACGCCGGTACGCTGGTGGCTGTCCCCGGGAGTCGCTTATAGCTCTTTTCTTGGGGAGCCAAAACCTGAACGCCCCTGATCCGCAGTGGAGCTGCCGTCAGAGCGACCTGAAGGCCTTGAACACCCCCAGATAGCGGATCGATCGCAACGCTTGAGTCAGCATAACCCAAGGCACGAACGATCAACGTGCCGGAATCTTCGGGCACTTGAAGCGCGAAGAAGCCGTCAGCGTCTGTAATCGTGCCCAGCACCCTACCCTCGATCTCTACCGACACGGTCGCACCAACAACTGCGTCCCCTGACGATTCTGCTATCACCCGCCCAGATATCTCGGGGTCTGTCTGTCCCGCCAAGGCAAACGGCGTCAGAAGCAATGCAATTACGCAGAGTTTTGCCTTGGCGAGGGTTACCATTCGCATGTTTCTCCTAAAAGCGTTTTGGGTTCTTGGGTAAGGCACGGCGCCTGTCTTCGTCCTCTCCATGGGGAGAGAACAGGGCACCTTCTGTCAATTCCAACGTCGCGGGGCTCAGCTCAATCTTCCCGTAACTGCCTTCCGGCGGGCCCTCATCAGTTGGATCAAGGATTGCATCGTCCTCGCAGGCCGAAAGGGACACGACTAAAGCTGCTAACAGCAGGCGCTTCAGAAAGACTTTATGTAACAATAAATTCATCAGATAATGGTCATAGAATATTGAAAAATATTATCGAATGAGAATGAGAATGATTCTCATTGAGCACATAGGGTGCTCATTTTCGTCACAGCTGTCAACCCCTTTTTCAACAACCACTTTTGTAAGAGCAAAGTAGTACCTCATACGCAAAACTCTACAAGCATATAAGTGCTTGTAGAGTTTTGATTTGCCCGAGTACCCCGTCAGGTACTCGAAACCCCGAACCTACTGATTAAGAGTCAGCTTTGTCGCCATTTGAGCTAACGGCACAAATGGCTATTTATGGGTCTTTCCTACTCGCGTGCGCGAACGGCTACCGCATCCCACCAGGCAGTGCGTAAGCTACGAGGGTCGCGTCCTCTCCGAGCCCGGTGGCCACGACCACGTACTGCCGGCCATCTCCTGCCAGGTACGTCATCGGCGTCCCAGCGGTCGGACGAGAAAGTGCACCGCGCCACAGTTCGGTGCCCGTCAACTTGTCGAACGCGTGCAACGCATGATCACCGCCGCCCACGAACACCAGCCCGCCCTTGGTTACGATGGATCCGGGCGGTCCCGGTGCGCCAAGCTTCTCGGGGAGGTCGACCCCTCGCAACGCCGGGTGGTTGCGTAGCTCCGGCCAATCACCGAGTACTACTCGCCACGCAATCTCGCCGCGGTGTAGATCGATCGCGGTGACGTGACCGTACGGTGGCTTGATCAACGGCAGACCATCGTTGAAAGTGGGAATCGTTCGGGATGACACCCATTCGGCGTCGGTCGGATATTGCACCGGGAGCCAGCTCTGCGATGGCACTTCACCCGCCGGACCGGGGCGTTGCAGCTTGGCGATGTGAAGCAGGTCTGAGGACTTGACGTAGAGGAGCCCTGTCTCTGGATCGAATGCAGCGCCACCCCAGTTCGCGCCACCATACGAACCGGGGAGCTGCAGCGTTCCGGTGAGCGAGGGCGGCGTGTAGATCGGCCCGAGCACGTACTTCTCCAGCTCGGCCCGGGCCGCCCGTTTGAGCTCCGGTGTAAAATCGAGCGCGTCACCGAGCGAAACGCCCTGCCGGGCGAATGCCGGGGGGCGCGACGGGAAGGGCTGCGTCGGCCAGGCTTGCTCTCCCGGCACATCGCTCGCCGGTACGGGTCGCTCCTCGATCGGCCACACCGGCTCGCCCGTTACGCGGTCGAATACGAACGCCCACCCCATCTTGGTCACCTGCACCGCGACGTCCATCGATCGCCCGTCGACCTGAATGGTCGCGAGGACCGGCGCGGCCGGCATGTCGTAGTCCCACAGCCCGTGGTGGACCAGCTGACGATGCCATTTGCGCTCCCCGGTCGCAGCGTCTAGGCACACGATCGACTCAGCGAAGAGGTTGGCACCCGGCCGCTTCCCCCCGTAAAAGTCATTGCTCGGGGTGCTCACGGGCAGATAGAGCAGTCCCCGCTCTTCGTCAAGGCTCATTGGTGCCCAGACGTTCGCGTGACCCGTGAACTTCGCGGAGCCGTCTCCCCACGTCTCCGAGCCTGGCTCACCGGGACGCGGCACGGTGCTGAACGACCAGACGAGCTCGCCGGTGTGCACGTCGAACGCCCGAACGTCACCGGGAGGATCGCCCTCGAACATGAGCCAATCGGGGATATGACTCCCGACCATGACGAGATTCTCGTAAATGACGGGAGGAGACCGGGTCTCGAAGTGCAAGGTGTCGACCGGTCGATCGAACCCCTGCGTCAGATCCACGACGCCGTTGTTTCCGAAGGTCTTGACGAGCTTGCCGGTCTTAGCGTCGAGAGCCAGGAGTTTGTACCTCGCGTTCATGAAGATCCGGCGCTCCTGGCCGTCGCTCCAAGCTGCCACCCCGCGGTGAACGAACCCGAGCCCGGTGAATCCCTGCCCGATGACGTGCGTCTCCGGATCGTACTTCCATATCTCTTTCCCGGTCGCGGGATCGAGCGCTACCACGCGGCCGTATGCGGTACTCAGGTACAACACGCCGTCGATCATGATAGGTGTGGCCTCGAACTTACCGGGCTGTATGCCGTACTCCTGGCTCGCGCGTTCGCCCGTATTCCATTCCCACGCGATCTCGAGCGACCCGACGTTGCCTCTTTGGATCTGCTCCAGGGACGAGTACTTGGTCGAAGCGGCGTCGGAGGCGTAGTAGGGCCACTCCTGTGCGATGGCGGGCGCAGCGACGACCCAACAAACAAGCACACAGGTAAGCAGGGCACGGTAGTGTATCATGCCATGATTCTGCCTCACCCCTCTCCAAAACGCAAATTCAATCCACAGTGAGTTAAGGTTTACTTGAATTGCTGAGCAATATTCTGCTGGATAAGTTGTCTATACACTTTCGTGTAAATAATGTAGTTGAGTACCACTAGCGAGGAGATTCATAGGAGGTTTTAATGAAGCTAGGCATCACTACGTTATCAATGGTTTTAGTTATCTGGAACGGATTAGTTCAAGATCTAAAAGCCCAATCATTTGATATTCTCATAAAGAATGGGACAGTCTTAGATGGGACCGGTAATCCAGGGATCTTGGTTGATATCGGAATTTCAGATGGAAAAATTACAGCTGTTGGATTACTCCCAGATGCTTCAGCTGTTGAAGTGATCGATGCTAGAGGCATGCATGTAGTGCCAGGATTTATAGATATGCATTCCCATGCTGACCGCTCTCTGTATCAGGGAAATGTGTTGGATAGACAGGCTTCAAATCTAGTAGCTCAAGGTATCACGACTATAGTCGTAGGGCCGGACGGAAGGAATCCAGTATGGCCGATAAGTGAGGAAGTAAGAGGGTACTCTGATGGAGGAACAGCAGTCAATGTTGTTCCAATGGTTGGGCATGCCACAGTGCGAAGGGAGATAATGGGAGATGATTACGAAAGAGAGGCTACAGGAGCTGAAATCGAAGAGATGAAAAACCTAGTTCGCCTAGGCATGGATGAGGGCGGATGGGGGCTAGGTGCAGGGCCAGAATATCGCCCCGGTAGATTTGCAAGCACTGAAGAAATAATTGAATTGGCTAAAGTAGTTAGCGAGTATGACGGCTTTTACTACGCACATCAACGGAGCCAATCGCCACTTCCACTTTGGTTAACACCAAGTATTGTAAGTGATTATACACCCCCCTCAACTTGGCCTGAGGGCTGGAGATTGACTGCTACAGACGGAATGCACGAGACGATCAGGATTGGCAGAGAAGCTGGGATCAGAGTTATGGGCACTCACATAAAGGCAAAGGGCCCTGCGACATGGGGTCAGTCAGCGGTGGACGTGATGGCCATTGATCGTGCACGAGCAGAAGGTGTTCAGGTTTATTTAGACCAATATCCTTACGAAACGTTCGGGGGTGGCTCTGTAGAGGTGATTCCAAAGTGGTATTATGCCCCAGTAGGCACAGATAGAAGTGGAGGCTTGGATGATCCTTTCTGGAATACTTCGGGACTTATGGATAATCACCTAGTGAATCTTCAGGCACATCTAGATGATCCAGTGCTGTTACGAGAGTTTTTAGAAGACACACGGTACATTCTTGATTTGCAGGGGGGCACAGATAGGCATGTTATTGTTATCTCGCCGCGTGATGAATCACTGGTTGGACGTACCTTAGGAGAGGTTGCGCGCAGCAGAGGAAATAGTCCTACCGACCAGTTGATTGAGTTTGCCTTAACCCTAGGGACACCACTACTAAGATCAGGAGTTAGATTTAGAGGGTTAGCAGGATCAGCTCAAGATGTAGAGCATTATATGAAGCAGGACTATACTGCCACATCAACAGATGCAGGAATTGTGCGGGACCCGAAGCCAGGCCGGCATCCTAGATATTTTGGATCCTATCCACACAAAATAGCGACATATGTCAGAGATAAGGGAACAATCACGCTACCTTTTTTTGTCAGATCGTCTACTGGATTACCAGCTCAGATCGTAGGTCTAGAGGACCGAGGCTACATCCGAGCTGGTCAAGCGGCCGACATAGTTATCTTCGATTACGAAGCAGTTCAAGACTCCGCCACGATTCTTGATCCAGGGGGTGGAAATGAGGGAATAGAATTTGTGATGGTGAATGGTGAATTTGTAGTGCGATATGGACTCATGACAGGAAAATTGCCTGGAATTCCGCTTTTAAAAGGCAACTGACTAGGAATAATTAACTCAGATAAGCAAAAGTCCCACAAGCTCGGGAAGCCTTGTAGGGCATGCCTTACTGCGAGTGCCCCGCAAAGGAATCGAACCTTTAACCTACTGATTAAGAGTCAGTTGCTCTGCCAGTTGAGCTAGCGGGGCAAAACCAGGAATTCAAAAGCTATCTGGCGACCACACAGGGTCAAGGTGTGGCAATGCCTTTGTCCAGGCACTTCTGACCAAGAAGATTACAGGCGATCCTTATTACGTAGCAGCGCCGGAACATACAGCCACACGAACCCGAATGTGTGCAAAGCAAGCTGTGCTATTAGGGCAAGCTGCAGGCTGTGTCTAAGCATCAGAACTCCAGCTACTGTGCCCGTAAAAAAAACCACAGGAAGCCCGATGATAAATCGCTTGGGTTCTGCACGAAATGTGGCGAATGGCTCTTTGTCCCAGAGGGAACTTGATTTGCCTGGATCTTCGTTATTCATCGATGCATCAATATCCCAAAAATGACTAGAAAGCCGAGATTCCGGTTACAGCCTGGCCAAGAATCAAGCTGTGGATGTCGTGAGTGCCTTCATATGTGTAGACGGACTCGAGATTGGCCATATGTCGCATAGAGTGGTATTCAGCCAAGATACCATTAGCACCTAAAAGCCTGCGCGTTTCTCTTGCTACCTCGCAGGCCATATCACAATTGGCCCGCTTCGCCAAAGACACCTGCTGTGCAGTTGCCTTTCCTGCGTCCTTAAGTCGTCCGAGCTGAATGCAGAGCAGCTGACCCTGGGTGATTTTAGTCAACATATCAGCGAGCCGTACCTGCTGGATCTGCTTTCCACCAATGGGTTCGCCGAACATCACCCGCTCGGTAGCATAATTCCGGGCTTCATCGAAGCACGCCATTGCAGCTCCTACAACTCCAAAAGATATGCCATATCTAGCTTGGGTTAAGCACATGAGGGGATTTTTGAGCCCAGTGGTCTCGGGCAATAATGCACTGTCCGAAAGATGGACATCTTCCATGTGCAACTCGCTAGTGTCGGACGCCAGAAGCGAGAGTTTGCCTTTCTGATCACGGGCCGAGAATCCGTCCGCATCGGTGGGCACTATGAATCCGCGAATGCCTTTGGTATCGCCAATTTCATCCGTCTGTGCCCAGATAATAGCCACATTTGCCATGGATCCGTTGGTGATCCACATCTTGGTGCCGTTGAGCAACCAGCCATCGTCCGTCTTCTTGGCTGTGGTGATCATTCCACCGGGATTAGATCCGTAGTCAGGCTCGGTAAGGCCAAAGCATCCTATTTTTTCCGCAGAAGCCAGCTTGGGCAGCCATTCCTTCTTCTGATCCTCGCTTCCGAATGCATATATAGGATACATGACCAATGCGCCCTGCACGGACGAAAAAGAACGGATGCCCGAGTCTCCTCTTTCCAGCTCCTGATTGATCAGGCCATAGGCAACGTTGTTAAGTCCAGCGCAGCCGTATTCTTCGGGTAAATTGGCTCCAAGAACTCCGAGTTCGCTGAGCTCAGGTATTATTTCAGTTGGGAAACGATGTTCTATGTACGCCTCACCGATCAAGGGCATTACTCTTTCATCCACCCAATCACGTACTGTATCACGGATCATGCGCTCCTCTTCACTGAGGAGGCCATCAACATCGTAAAAATCTATCCCTTGGTATTTACTAGCCATTCATCTATCTCTTGCTGGGTTGTGTCATGTGCCAAACCGCAAGTTCAAACTAGTGGGAATCCTGTCTTGGTGGAACGGCCTGGTCCGTCGCACGGTTGTTAATCCTTTTAACTGCATAGAGAACTTCTCGTGCAACCCGTGCACTAACGTAGAACGCAGCCAGCACCGTACCAATCCATCCTCCGATTACTAGATCGGAGGGTTGGATATACAGATATATCCATACAGACAGTATGACCGCCACGATAAAACCTACGATCCAGCTCTGTGAAGAGGATCGGGAACGAGCACTTTCGCAGCATCCTTCACACCACAGCATGCGATCTAGGTCAGATCTGGATTTAATCTCAAGGCAACGAGCACAGGCCGTCGAATCTGAATCACTTACTCTCAGGGATACACTAGGACTCACTCTAATGCTCAGTTTACAATAAATTCAGAGCTGTATTTGAATTCAGTGTGATCTTCACCCCAATCAACTAGGTCTTCTAGGAATGACGGGCGTTTAGTGCCGTCACGCCGTGCTTTGCCTGATATATTCTTAGCTCGCTTCCAGGTTAATTCATTGAGCTCATTACGTCGCATGAAAGCACGTGCGACTTCATTTTTCCGCCTGCTCGTCTGGGTGATGACACGTACACCAGAAACACCGGGATAGGATTTAATAAGAGACTCAGTCTCTTCCGTGAATAGATAGATATAGGGACCGACCTTGGCCCATAGCGTGCCGCCACGACGAACTTGATGAAGGGGCTGATTAACTGTGATCTCCACAATATTGCCACGTACGCGAAAGTCCATGCCCGCAGAGGATTTATAATGCGACCGTGCCTCAGCTCTGGAAGGCAGTGCTCCCTTTGTTGCTTCATATATCTTCAAGCGATCGAAGTATTCTATAAGTTTGGCCTTGCCATCCTCGAAGTAATCGCCCAGCTGATTCTTAGCATCATCCCAGTATTCAAGCAGCTGAACTTTAGCATCCTCTAGCTCGAATTCCTGTAAATCCGAAACCTCGCAGCTGCTTCCCGCCAATACACCTGTCAAAGCCAGAATCAAGCTGATTCTCCACAATCTGATCGCAAATATGTTCTTCATTATTCTATAACATGTCCCATAACTTAAAGGCTTTTTGTATACCTACACTTCCAGCATACTCCTCTTAACCTGAGTTTGGTTCCCCGCACTTCACATACACCCAAGGAAAGACCTGCAAGTACCGTACCCGCCATAACTGCTAAGGCGGATAAGCGTCATATATGCTCGAAAATATTCCAGAGTATATCGTTCTCCCTGCAACTGACCGAACCAATTACTAATTTATTTTTTACTGAACGGCAAAAAATACCTAAAGGGCAAAGAACGGTACACCCCAATGCACTTCACGGCAGCCATCATTAGCCACCACTATCAGACTCTTCCGGATCCAACATTAAAGCAGCAGAGTTAATACAGTAGCGTAGGCCAGTAGGCGCGGGACCATCGGGAAATAAGTGTCCGAGGTGACCGTCACACGAAGCACATAAAACCTCAGTGCGAGTCATGGACAGGCTTCTATCTTCTTCCGTACAAATGTTATCACTGCTAACCACATCATAGAAACTGGGCCAACCAGTACCTGAGTCAAACTTGGCTTCAGAATTAAAAAGAGGAGTGCCACAACCGGCACAAACATACACCCCTATATCCTTGCTATCCCAGTATTCACCACTGAAAGCATGTTCAGTGCCTTTGTTTCTCATAACTTGGTACTGCTTGGGGGTTAGCTTATTACGCCACTCCGCTTTCGTTTTAGTCGGATCATCTGACACGGCCTTCTCCTAGGCTTCATGTATCAATGCACTGTTCAAAAACTATCATGATCCCATATGGGTCTGGTAGTTGTTTTGGACAAGTGATAATCTTGCCTTCATATTGCTCGGCCACTATCAACGCAGTTTATTGCAACATCAATTATTAATACTTCATTTAAGACCGAGCATATACTTATGAGCAACTCTTCTATTAGGCATATCCCCTGGAACAGCATACCCAAGGAGAAATTGAATCCTCTCCTGCACCGACGCCTCATTACAGGCGAAAAGGCTATGCTAGCACACGTCTATCTCGACAAAGGTGCCATTGTCCCCCTTCATTCACACCATAATGAACAATTCACATATGTTATAGATGGAGCTTTGCATTTCTGGATTGGAGACGACGAATCGGAAGAGCTGGTCGTCCGCTCCGGAGAGGTTCTGCATCTACCAGCTTACGTGCCACACAAAGCCGAGGCATTGGAAGACACGCTGGATTTAGACATTTTTGTTCCGCCTCGTGAAGACTGGCTATCGGGGACTGACGACTATCTTAGGGGGTAGCTTATATGGATCTAGGACTAAAAGAAAAAACTGCCCTAGTAGCAGGATCGAGCAAAGGTTTAGGACGAGCCATAGCAGACGAACTGGCGAGAGAGGGTGTAAGCCTAGTTATCTGCGCTCGCAATGTTCAGGACCTAGAACTTGCACGCCAGCAGATATCGGATGAAAACGGCATAAAAGTAATAGCAGTCCCCACGAATCTCAGTGAACCAAGTGAAATTGATAGCCTGATTGCAACGGCAAAGGCTGAATTCGGGCGCATTGATATACTTATAACCAACACTGGCGGGCCACCCTCAGGACCATTTGAAAATCATTCAAGAGAAGTTTGGGAAAAAGCAGTCCAACAAAATTTTTACAGTGTGTTGAATCTTACCCGGGAAGTATTGCCAGATATGCGAGAGGCAGGATGGGGAAGGATAATCAATGTCACATCAGTGGCAGTGAAACAGCCCATTGATGGCTTAATGCTTTCGAACAGTATTCGGGCAGCTGTAACGGGATTTGCAAAAACCCTTGCAACCGAAGAGGGAAGATTTGGGATTACCATCAACAACGTCATGCCCGGATACACCAAAACAGAGCGATTGAACTATCTGGCTACTGCTGTAGCAGATCGCTCAGGAATTACACCGGAAGATGTTTACTCGAGTTGGGAAAATCAGACTCCGGCAGGACGTATAGGGCACCCTAGTGAGTTGGCAGCACTTGTAACTTTTTTGGCTTCTGAGCGAGCAAGCTTTATCACAGGAGCTTCGATTCCGGTGGACGGAGGATATATCCGTTCACTCCTGTAGTGGACTGGAGAAGAGCATGTCTTTTGAAACTATAAAGGCAAAATATATATGGCGGGATGGAGAGTTCATCCGCTGGGAAGACGCTAACGTTCACCTATTGAGCACAGCAGTTCAGTTTGGAACCTCCATGTTTGAAGGTATTAGGTGCTATGACACCCCCCAGGGACCCTGTGTATTTAGGTTGGATACACATATAACGAGACTCATACACTCGTGTAAGATTTACAGGATGGAACCATCATATTCCGAACAAGATCTCATAGAAGCATGTCTAGCTACAGTAGAAAAGAACGAACTTAAGGACTGCTACATCCGTCCGATGGTCCTGAGAGGATACGGTGCCTCGGGCATGGATCCAAAAGATAGTCCGATCGACACGTACATCGCCACATGGCAATGGGGAGCCTACCTCGGTGAAAAATCTCTAGTGGACGGAGTTGATGTATGTGTTTCAGCATGGAGCCGGCCGGCACCCAACACATTTCCGGTCCAGGCCAAGGCTGCCGGACACTATACAAACGCCCAGCTTATCAAGATGGAAGCTATAGCCAACGGATATGTTGAAGGATTGGTATTATCACCTGATGGCCGCCTTAGTGAAGGCGGTGGACAAAATGTGTTCCTGGTGCGAGATGGAACCATATTCACCCCACAGCTCGATGGTACACTCCTGCGTGGCATAACCAGAGACGCCATTATGACTTTAGCTACCGATATGAATTTTGAGGTAGAGGATAGGCCCATACCTCGTGAAGATCTCTATACAGCAGATGAAGTGTTCTTCACTGGCACCGCTACTGAGGTCACACCCGTCCGAAGTGTGGATCGCATCACAATTAATGAAGGTCGTCCTGGCCCTGTCACTCTAGCTATTCAGAAACGCTTCCTAGCCATAGTTAAAGGCCAGGAGGAAGATCTGCACGGATGGCTAACACCAGTAATTCGGAGATCTTGAGGACAGACAACGCTTCGGAAGGTTAATTCCCAACTGCCCTGGCATCTACATTCCTAAGGTCAGCAGCTCCCAGGCGATCTCCATTATCAGGATCAATCATAATGGAGTTAGCTCGCCCTTGTTCTCCTCTTACTGAAATTTTGTATCCTTGATTTTCTAGTTTTGTGACAGTGGCTGCAGTTACTCCGCCCTCTTCTATGCGCACATAATCCGGCAGCCACTGGTGATGTATTCGAGCAGCATTTACAGCTTCCTGGATGTTCATCTCAAACTCAACAAAGTTCAAGATCACCTGTAAAACAATGTTTATTATCGCCCGTCCTCCGGGGCTGCCGACCACTGCCACAAGTTCTCCATCTTTAGCAACAATACTTGGGGTCATGCTAGAAAGCATTCGCTGTTCCGGACGTGCAAGATTAGGCACAGTACCAATAAGCCCATCTGCGTTTGTGAGCCCCAGCCCTGGATTGAAGTCGCCCATTTCGTTATTGAGCAGGAAGCCAGCCCCCGGAACTGTAATTGCAGATCCATAGCCATATTCTAGAGTGTAGGTTACGGAAACCGCCATCCCGTCACTATCTACAACCGAATAGTGGGTAGTCTCCTTACTTTCATAAGCTTCGGTAATGTCCGATGGCTCAGATATGCTAGCCTTAAGGGGATCAATTTCCGAACGCAGGCTTTCAGCATAAGCCTTACTAGTTAGCCGATGGACAGGAACATCAACAAAATCAGGATCAGCCACGAAACGTGCCCGATCCCTATAAGCTCTACGCATAGCTTCCGTAAGGTGGCTTATGTAGTCAGAAGAATTGTGGCCCATAGATCTCAGATCATAACCCTCCAGGATATTGAGCATCTCAATCAGAGCAATCCCGCCGCTGGACGGAGGAGGCATGGAAATAATCTCATAACCTCTGTATGTACCCTTCATAGGGGTGCGTTCTTTTGCTCGGTAAAGAGAAAGATCCTCGGCAGTAATTATACCTCCTTCACGCTTCATCTCAGCAGTAAGCAGGCGGGCAGTCTCTCCCTTGTAAAATCCATCACGTCCTTTGTTGGCAATGCGTTCCAAGGTTCGAGACAAATCAGATTGCACGAGCCTATGTCCAGGATTCAGAGGACTGCCATTTGCAGAAAAATAAGCTACAGTTCCCTCGTAAGCGGCACCCCTGCCTTCCACGAGCCTCCTGAGTCCACCTGCAAGTCGCTCAGTGATATTGAATCCATCTCCGGCCAATTCAACTGCCGGAGAAACTAGCCTTTTCCAATCTCTGCTCCCATATAGACGATGCGCTTTCCAGAATCCGGCCACAGTCCCAGGCACACCAACCGCCATATGGCTATTGTGGTGCATGGTTCTTGAATACTCGCCAGAATCGTCAAGCCACATATCAGGGTGAGCTGCCATCGGGGCTTTTTCTCTGAAGTCGATCGCAGTTGTGGTTCCATCGGGAAACCGGATCACCATAAAACCACCACCACCTATGTTCCCTGCAGCAGGATGAGTAACGGCCAAAGCAAATCCTGTGGCGATAGCTGCGTCCACAGCATTGCCTCCAGCAGCTAAAACATCAGAACCCACTGTGCTAGCATGAATGCTAGCAGACACCACCATACCATGAGGGGCCCTAACTGGTTGGATCGTATCAGTCTGAATAACACCCGAGGAAAGGGAAGGAAGCAACTCGAAGCTCGTGAGCCCCGCAGTACCCAGCCACAGTACAGGAAGTATTACGAACACAAAAAAACGGCGGCAATTGATCATAATTTTATAGTTCGTGGGTCGCATAATAATCTTTGTTGGATATTAGACCATGCAATTTTCTTATTATATGAATTTCCGCTACTGATCGCCTATTAATTCTTCATCATCGACAACGCTGACCTGTCCTCTTGAAAATCTAACCTCGGATTTAGAACCCACCAAAGAATTATTAAGGTCAGATTTCTCAATTATAGAATCCCTTCCCACCATGGTGTCTGTCAGCCTAGATCCCTCTATCCTAGCCCCTGACCCTACTGTAACATTGGGTCCGATAGTAGAGTCTATTACATAAGCGTCACTTTCTATGCGAACTGGTTCAATGATGTTCGATCTTTCAACTACGGCAGAATCTTTCACCTCTGCCCGATCTTTTTCTAAAAGATATCGATTAGTATCAATCAGGGCCTCTAGATTGCCACAGTCATACCAACCATTCACCGGAACTATTTGGATCTTAGATCCTTGATCAACCATGTACTGGAAAGCATCGGTTAGATAAAACTCTCCGGACGGCCCAACCTCTGAGGCTAGCGTATGAGCTATCCCCTCAAATAGAAGCTGCCAGTCTCTTATGTAGTAAATCCCAATGTTGGCAAGATTTGAAACGGGCTCAGAAGGTTTTTCAACAATACTGACCATGTGATCGTTTTCATCGGTCAGGATTACTCCGTAGCGCTGATAGTCCTCCACTTCTTTCACCCAAATGACTCCCCCGGTATTATTATCGACATTCTGCACACGAGCCAGATCAGCATCGGAGATCGTGTCAACAAAAAGAATTAGAACTTCCCCGTCAATAAAAGGTTCAGCTAACGCTACTGCTCCAGCCGTCCCATCTTGAATATCTTGAAATACATAGTTTGCCGTGATTTGAGGATAGGCATCATCAACGTAAGCTTCGATAGACTCTCGAAGGTAACCTACCACAAAAACTACCTCATGGATTCCAAGATCTATGATGTCGTCCAAGATGTAACTCATGACTGGTCGACCAGCCACATGCATCAGGGGCTTGGGGGTAACGTGCGTGTGTGGAAGAAGGCGAGTACCCTTTCCAGCCAATGGAATTATAGCTTTCATGTGTACAGACGTTATGAGTATCAGTTATCCTGAGCAATCTTGAGATGCAAATTGAATACCAATATGAAGATGTCCGACATTATCCTAGTGACACAACCTAATATACGTTGTAGGGGATCAGACTATCTGATTGAGCTGACAATTATATGTTAAAAACTGTTAGGATCACGATTAACTATCTAAAAAATAGACCAACCCTTTGTTCACAAAACGCCTCGAGCTAATCCTCACAACCAATAAGGCAGAGACTGATCCTCTGTCTGACGATCCCCGACTTATAGGGAGAACATATACAATTCCTTTTGATCGAGTATGGACAGCATGTCTCGATATGATTGATAGAAATCGACGCTGGACTCTTATCTATGCCAACGATCTTGATGGCTACATCGTAGTGCAGTGCCAAACTTTAGTGTTCAAATTTATTGATGATTTCGAGATTACGATTTTATTGGATGAAAATGCCTTAACAAGGATCGATGTAAGATCTCACTCCAGAAAAGGTCGTACAGATCTTGGTGCCAACGC
>DEAF01000020.1:0-13017 GCA_002346625.1 Gemmatimonadales bacterium UBA2989 | reverse complement strand
TAACAACATATGAGCTCATTTCGATTACAGGCACTCCTGATTGCATGTCTTATCCTGACAAACTGCAATACAGATATTCCACCATTTTCAGATTCTAATGAAGAATCCGAAGTTGATTTAAATACCAACCAAAATCCATATAACCGGATTTACGAACGAAACATTGTATTTATGACAACAGATAGAGACAGCTTGATCATAGTACCATGGCTATTTCGTGTTTCCACATCTCAACAGAACGTTGTACGAAAATCAGAAGGATGGCTATTCCGAAATGGAATGTGGGAATCTTTTTTCACCGACCAGGAAGACTTTGGACTGATCAGATACCCTTTTAAGGTTTACCCAAGTGGGGCTATGGATTTAGTCGTGGGTTCAAATGATGTAATAGAGAATATTATATACGAAGAAGGTCTCAAGTATTTAGAAATATCTATAGAAGAAGAAATTTTAGAATGGCACGGAAGCCAAGGAGAGATGTTCCGCATTCATCAAGGTGCGGTCAATCTACGAGATCATCTGTTAATCGAAGGTATGATCCTGGACATGAATCGTATTTACACCAAGGGGAGCCTGTTCCCTGGTGAATGGATGTTCCTTACTGGGCCAAATGATCTAGTTGTCATTATTAGAGCAACTGAAGAATCTTCAAATTATACAGCTTGGGCCAGAAAAGGTGACCAAGAATACCATTGGCCTGATATAGAAATGGAATGGAGCTCAGTCAAATCGTTCGAAGAAGCACGTCGAGACATTCCAATAGCCTGGAGGATACGCTCTCTTGACGGAGAAATGGACATCTCACTTACCAGTGTTAGCATGGAGCTAGATGCGTTGGCTGGAGAAGGGCCAATCCTTCCGGTGGAGGGCCTCTATCAGGTATCCGGATCCTTAATACTAACAGGAGATTATTTAGGAATGCGGGGACTCGTACGTCATGTACAGCACTAAAAAATGCTCAATCGTCTTCGGATCTCTTTTTTGGAAAATCTTTGGCAATAGCTGTTTTGAAATGTTGGCGTTTACGTCGCCTCTCAGATCCCCGTTGTCCGACCTTGAGATAGTTGAGCCACATAAAGTGGCGCTTGGGCTTACGATGATATCCCTTGCCCAATCGGGCTGAGATTTCTTCAGGTGACTGGGATTTTCCTGTACCACCCAGGTATATACCCAGCACTAATGCCGCTACAGCTCCTAAGACTTTGAGAAAAAAGATCAACCCTTAATGCCCGTTTTGGATCGGATCGCTTGAACCAGACTCAGCCCCGTCCTATTGATTCAAGAAAAAGTAAAGACAGGCCTGTAACAAGAATGATTGCAACAGCGTTGGTTCCTATCGCAACTAATCCCACCACAGTCCAGAATACTGCATGGATGAAGTTGTATCCACCTGGAAGAAGATCCATTGCTCTTTATGTTAAAGTTTGACTGGTTACCTATGCATCCAGAATATGCGACAGGTAAGATCGGTCATCAATGGGTGATCGTGAATGATTCTAATACGCTTAGGAGATTCTAAGAGTCTATATTTTTTTCTACTCTCCTCTTTGCATCTGCCAGATATCCTGGAGACAGATCGAGAAGGTTGCATACTTTCCTCAAAAGAGATTCTTCATGGTTTGAAAGATCTCCATCGGCATAAACAAGGCCACACATGATTTCAGCCAATAAAATTTTCTGTTTTAAAGAATAATTATTCTTGATTAGTCTAGTAAATTGATAAAGATCTATCGCCTCTCTGTGTTCTAGCTCAGCAAGTTTTATCAGTAATTCAGCATCATCCTTATCGAGTCCGTATTGACTTTGCACAGCTAATGTTAGATGTGATCGCTCATCTTCCGTAAAATCATCATCAGCATAAGCAAGCTCGATGAGGAGAGAGCATGCAGCCAGACGCAGTTCTTTGACACCTAAATCTCTATCCTCAGCTGACGGAACCAAAGAAGAATCAAAAAATGATTTTATAGAATCAATCATATCTAGGTATTTGATTCAACCGATAATTTGATAGCCACAGGTTTTGAATTTTTGTTGAAAAATCGCTTACAACACATTCAAATCCTGAGCCCTCCGGTACATCTCAGCTGCTCTCTCCGGGTCGTGTTTTTTATCAAATAGCATTCCCAATGTGTGGTACGCACGCCAGTTGTTGGGTTGGCGTTCGATCACATGGCGCATAACCATAAGAGCTTCTTCTACACGACCTAATCGATTTAGGGACTCGCCTCGATAAAAATGAGCTGATACATGATCGGGATCATTTTTACATACCTCACGCAAACCCTCTTCAGCATCGGCATAGAGACCCTTACGAAATGCCAGAAGACCTTCTTTAGCAAGAACTTCTAGGCTGTCTGGATTGAGTTCTCTAGCTCTTTGTAGCTCTGCATCCGCATCCTCAAATCGACTTACAGCTCCGTATGCGGCCCCTAGGCTGGCAAGGACTTGAGGATTATTAGAATCCAATTCGTCAGCCATGATGAAGCATCCTATTGCAAGACCGTGATAACCTAGGTCATCGTATAATGACCCCAGGTCAAAATGTGCTTGAAAACAAGTGGGATCCTCATCCAATATCTCCATATACACCAAAATGGCTTCTTCTTCCAAACCTTTTCCGACTAGTTGAGCGGCAGTGGCCAACCTTTGTTCATAAGCCGAAAAAGTATTCGGAATTTCAGCATCTCTAGATTCGGCTTCCGTAATCTCAAGTTCAAAAGTGTGAAGCCCATTGGTAGTGGACTCGGCATCATCAATAATTGCCTCATCTACGAAATCCTCCAGAACCAGAACGGGGTTGGATTCGATACTTACTTCATCTACATCAGTTTCCTCACGATACATCTCTTCTAGCAGATCTCCCTGGATCGACAGGGTCGCCAAATCTATGTCGGCTTCAGTCTTTGATAACCGGCTCGACATCTATTTATTTCTGGTCATGACAGGACTCTTGATTTGTCTGTTCATGTACCCACTTGAGATAAGGCTCGTATCCTCCCTCTACTCCCAATACTACTACTTCGGGAACATCATATGTATGAAGCTCAACTATTCTATCGACAAGTTGTGAAACTAGGTCCGCACTCGTCTTTAAGACAAGTAGGACTTCCCCTTCTTCCTGTATGCTTCCATCCCATTCAAAAACTGAAGTGACACCAGGAAGAAGATTTCCACAAGCTGCTATTCTCTCCTCCACAACTTTACGAACCAAAAATAGGCCAGAATCTTTATCTCCGACAGTAACCAAAACAACTCGAGTTTCTGGCGCATCCATCACATTTCAACAAAAACCGTCTGGTCGAAATTCTCTTCCAGATAAAATCCTTCTATCAATGTACTGTATCGTTCTTCCACAACTCTCCGTTTAACTTTTTGAGTTGGCGTTAGAGTTCCGTCCTCTATGGTAAACGGAGACTCGATCAATCCAATCTTCTTTGGTGATTGGAAGGGTGCTAGATCTTTCAGGTAATTAAAAATCTGTTCCCGCATGAGATCTTGGACATCTTTTCTGGCTAGAAGTGTTTTTGCGTCCAAAGATCCAATGCCATCCTTATTAAGCACCCAAGACTCCAAATCCGAAAAACTTGGAACAACAAGTATCACACAAAAGTTTCTACGATCGCCAATCATCACTACCTGATCCACGAACCTGTTGGTCTTTAAAAGATTTTCGATGGGCTGAGGTGACACATTTTTCCCACTTGCAGTGACAATAATATCCTTGATACGTCCTGTTATGCTAAGAAAGCCATCCTCATCAATCTCTCCCACATCTCCAGTGTGGAACCATCCTTCAGAATCGATTGCTTGAGCGGTCGCATCTGGAAGATTGTAGTAAGACTTCATAACCTGTGGGCCACGGATAAGAATCTCACCTTCTTTACTGATCCGAATTTCAGTGCCTGGTACAGGTTTCCCAACAGTTCCAATCCTAAAGTCTTCAAATGAATTTACATTTGTTACTGGACTGGTTTCAGTAAGGCCATACCCCTCCATGATCCATATTCCAGCCGAGAAAAAAAAGTGGTTAATTTCCTTAGCCAAAGGTGCTCCACCACTAACAAAGAAACGGATCTTACCCCCCATAGCGGCACGAACTTTCTTGAAAACAAGAACATCCGCCAAACGATATTTAAGCTTTAGAACATAGCTAGGCTCACGGCCAGACAATTTATCTTCAGCCCAGTAAGCACCTGTTCTTTGGGCCCATTGGACGAGCTTCCTCTTAAGGCCATCTGCATTTGTGACAGCGTTGTAGATCTTCTCGTATAGCCTGGGCACTGAAACAACAATCGAGGGTCTGACAAGCTTAATATCATCAGCAACCGTTTCCATGCTGTGTGCATAGGTAACCGTATCACCCTGAAAAAATAACCAATAGCTGACCATCCTCTGAAGAACGTGTGACAACGGCAGAAATACCAAAGAGTTGTCCCCTTTCTCGTGGGAGAAAACTCGCGTCGTAGCTGTTACGTTACTCCAAAGATTATTGTGTGTGAGCATCACTCCCTTAGGGTTGCCGGTTGTGCCAGACGTATAAAGTATGGTCGCCACATCATCCGGCTCAGCTTCCATCGCCATTATACGAAAAGCATCGTTACCTATATCGCGGCTGAGCGTGCTTCCCTTCTCCAGGAAATCTTCCCATCCAAGAACATTATCTGGTGTTGATTCTGATTTATCAAATAAGACTATCTGGATATCTCCGTTAATCTGATGGCTCGCAGCTAACGCTTTTTCAGCTTGTTCAATAGTGGACGTAAATACCAGAGATGATCCAGAGTCCTCTAGGATGTAGGCCACCTGAGGAACGGCCAATGTGCTATATATAGGGACATCCAAAACACCCGCACACAAACAAGCATAATCGCAAATGGACCACTCAACTCTGGTCTCAGATAAAATCGCAACCCGGTTCCCCCGTTCTATACCAAGCCCGCGAATCCCCATCGCAACTGCCCGAACCAATTCGTACACCATGCCATAGCTCATATCCTCTATATGGTCGCTATCGTTAGGGAAGTGCCGGAAAGCTAATTCCTCACTCCTTTGATCTGCTGCGGTCAAGAAGAGTTCGCTTAAGGTCCCCAGCGGGAGTTCAGCAGGATTGGACACATAGTCTATAAAGCCCATCCGGTTCTTCTCTGGCATCACTAAGTCGCCATCAAGAGGTCACAGTGTTCAGAGACCTTCCACCACTGTTTCAAAATCGAGATCCTGACGGAGTGAATGGAAAACACTGCAATACTTATCTCTCGAGAGCTGGAGTGCACGATCTACTTTAGGACGTGCTTCGGAACCCACACCCCCTAACACGAATGTAAGATGTACTCTCTTAAAGTACTGAGGGGGTTCATGGTTACGCTCCGCAAAAGCATGGATCTCAAGAGATCCGACATCAACACGAGATTTATTTAGTACAAAAAGCAAGTCAATACCCATGCAACCCATGAGCCCTAGGAGTAAAGAATCCATAGGAGAAGGTCCAGTTTCACCAGAACCATCCATCGTCATCTCAGGCCCAGGTCCGTAGACACCCTTAAATGCTTTGCCTTGTCCAGTCCAACGTAAGATCATTTTCTTAGAATAGTTCAGGTTGAGGCCCCTCTTCAACAACGACCTGTTCACCCTCTCCAGTGATCCTAGCAAGAGTTGACCGTGCGTGGGATACGTGTCCGCCAGCCTCTTTTCCAGTAGGTGCATTTTCAAGAAACGCACGGAGGTGTGGAATAGCATCCATGTCCTTTCCAGATCTCACGAGAAGGAAGGCAAGGCCGTAGTGAGCACCGGCTGCATCAGGACTCTTTTGTAGCACATGGCGATACGTCTTCTCAGCCTCTTCCGTCATCCCGATACGGGTATAGGAAATGGCAATCTGTTGTAGCACAGAAGAATCCCCTGGGGATTCCTTGAGAGCCAAGCGAAACGAGGTAAGGGCTTCGTGAGTATTGCCCTCAGCCATCAAAGCTAGGCCCTCATCATAGTAGGAGACTTGGTCAACGTCTCCAAACCTACCAAAAACTTTTTTCCACCACTTCATGGAGAGAAAGTTGGGTCATGAGAAAAAGTATAGTGAAACGGGCAAACGATACGCCGCGAAACACAAAATTTAAATCGCCATGAAAGTAGATAAGGTGGAAATACGATGCAACAAAAAAGATTACTGCCCAACTGCCACTACCGCCTCATCCTCTGCGACAAGGACCTTCATACCCACACTATCTAGAGCATTATCCCAACCTTCGACCCCACCCCAAACCACTACACGACCTGATCGTGCTACCACACGTGCAACCTCTTGAGGTTCGAATAATTTTTCTTCTCCAAAAAACGCCACACCACGAAGGCTACGATCCTGAAACGGTAGCTGGGGGCCAGTATCTATACGGCTGATTCCTTCAATTTCATCCCAATTCTGAAGTTCTGGTGCAACACCTACGATTTCCACAGCCTCTAATTTTTCAGCAAGAGCATATGAGTGACCTGCCATCCCCCCTAAAAGCCCCACATACCCTACACCATCGATGATTCCTAGCAAACCGGCTAATTCGATTAAAGTAGGAGATTTCGGCACCGTAATTTCTTTATTATCTCGGGTATCAGTACGAGGCGGAGGCCGTAAATCCACAAACCCCTTACTGATAGGGTAGCGACAACGGCAGTTCGAACAACCTAGTGAGCCCTCAAAAACACGTCGATCTTCAAGGGAGTCTGCTATAAGAATCAATCCAAATACAGGCCCACAACGAGGACAGGACAGCCGATCGGTAAGTAGTATATGCATGGATCCCTAGCCGATCCTTGTGTGTTACAGAGATAGCGGACTATGGCTGGTCATACAGAGACGTAAAAATTCATTCCTAGTCATCTGATCTTCAAGAAACGAACCGCGAACTGCTGAGGTAATCGTCTTTGAATTCTGCTTCTGAACCCCTCGCATCATCATACATAAGTGATAAGCTTCTACGACCACCCCCGCTCCTTCGGGCTCTATAAGTTCATCTACTGCTTGGGCAATCTGTTCTGTTAAGCGCTCTTGAATCTGAAAACGGCGGGAAAAAACTTCTACCAAGCGAGCTGTCTTGGATAATCCTATGATCTTTCCTTTAGGGATATAAGCAATGTGGACTTTTCCAAAAAAAGGTAATAGATGATGCTCACAAAGAGAGTACATATCTATATCCTTTACCATCACCATATCTCGGTGAGCATCCTCGAAAAGAGCATCATTTACTACGTCCTTGGGATCCATATCATATCCACTAGTAAGAAATGCCATAGACTTTGATACCCTCTCGGGGGTCTTTTTAAGTCCCTCACGGTCAGGATCATCACCAAGCCTACGGATCATCTCATTTACCAGGCTCTCGAACGAAGCCCCTGAAAGTTCACTACTCACCTGTATACTCCACGTAATTCCGTGAATTTTCCCAAAGCGTTAGTTTTTTGAGTTCAACACCGTTAGGCAATACACCAGAAATACGACTCCAGATTGCGATAACCATATTCTCTGCAGAAGAAATGACACCCTCCATCCAGGGTACATCGAGATTTATGTTTTTGTGATCGAGATCCTTGATAACAACTGAATCAACTAGTGAATTAAGATCTCTGAAATCTATTACAAATCCAGTGTCCGGGTCTAATTCTCCCTCGACTGTAACCCTAAGCTTATAGTTGTGTCCGTGCCAGTTGGGATTTGCACATCCGCCAAATACTTGGTGGTTGCGCTCGTCCGTCCACTCCGGGTTAAACACTCGATGTGCGGCACTGAACTCTAGATCCGTCGTAACCCTCACTCTAGACATAGACCTCTCATTTGGTGATTCACAAGTTGTTCTTAGGTGTATAAGTTTGATTTATTACACTTCCTGATACGAAGATAATTATGAGAAACAAACACTCAAAGGTAGCACTGGTAACAGGAGGTGCCCGACGCATCGGTGCTCAGCTGTGCAGAACCCTCCATCAAGCCGGATATAACATTGCGTTGCACTATTTAAATTCCGAAGACGATGCCATGGCGCTTGCCACAGAACTCAATAATCAGAATGATGGATCTGTGGCATGTTTTCAAGCTTTACTGGGAACTCGTAGTGCCTCAGAATCTCTCGCTAAAGAAGCAGTCAGCCATTTTGGCCATGTAAATTTATTGGTAAATAATGCCTCCATATTTTATTCCACACCTATCGGTAGCGTACAAGAAGAAGATTGGGATAAAATCATGGACAGCAATCTCAAGGGACCATTTTTCCTTAGTCAAGCCTTGGCGGAGAATCTTCAACAAAACTCAGGAAGTATTATCAACTTGATTGACATATACGGAGATAAGCCATTGGCTAATTATTCCGTATACAGCATAGCTAAAGCCGGACTAGCCATGATGACCAAATCTCTGGCCCGTGATTTAGCACCTGGGGTTCGGGTAAATGGAATCTCCCCAGGGGCAATCCTATGGCCCGAATCTAGCGGCTTAGAAGATGATGAAGAAAAAAAACAGGCTTTGCTAGACAAGATCCCCCTCGGATCCCAAGGAAGCCCTCAAGATATAGCAGAAGTTATGCTGTTCTTGGCTGATCGGGCAAAGTATATAACCGGTCAGGTTATCACAGTAGATGGTGGCCGCAGTTTGAGATAAAAGAAATGGGGTCAGGTTTTAGTTGTTGATATAAGTTCTCCATTCCACGTGAAATCAACAGGCCATAACCTCTGTTCTCCCTTATCAAAACAACTCCATAATTCAGCGTAGCTAAGCTTAGTTATAGGATGAATATCATCTCCAGCAATCTCTGCCAGGGGACATAACACAAAAGCACTCTCAATTATTTCCTTACGGGGCAAATAAATATTATCAATCAACCCTACTAGGTCGGCATAGATTAGCAGATCTAGGTCTAGGGTGCGTGAACTAAATCTTGGGGTATCGCGATTTCTTTCACAGTCATTCTCGATTTCCAATAAAGTTTCAACTAATTCACCGACCGTCTGGGAAGTATCTATACCTACCACCATGTTGTAAAAACGACTGCCCTGAAATCCTAATGGTTCACTCTCGAACACTGAGGATAATTTTAGGTCTCCATATATCGTAGACAAATTATCTAATGCGATAGCTACATAGTGTTCGCGATCAATATTACTTCCCAGACTAAGGTATGCCCTGGCCAACTAGATTTGCTCTCCTCTCTCGATTATCACACCTACATCAGTAGCTCCCGTAACCGCACCAGGTTTACTAACTCGCAGACGCATCCACTTAACCCCAAACTCATCTCGAATAATATCCCAGACTTCTTCAGCCATACGCTCAACCAAAAGAAATTTATTATCCCCAATAAATTTGATGAGCCTCTTAGATACCGCTTTATAATCTATCGTGTACACAATATCGTCATGCTCAGCCGCCATACTAATATCGGTGGCCATCTCGATATCTAGACTTACTGTCTGCTGTATTTTTTGCTCCCAGTCGTTTACGCCAATTACAGTATCTATCTTTAAATCACGGATATATACGATGTCCATAATCGCCTCTTCAAAATCTGATCATAGTACCAGGGTCCAGAGAATAATAAATCAATTTAAGGAAATCATAGTAAAAGTGAATTTTGTCTATATATAAAACAAGATTTAACACCAAATCTTCATTAAGCACTAAAAAAGATAGTGTACAATTTGCATTATTATACGTTTTGGGGTAACGCTTGCGAAATTTTTCACAAGCCCCTATATTGGATTAGCTTTAAGTGAGTATAGGTTACCAGTATTGGTGTTCAGGGAACTAATATTTTTTTTAAAACTACCAAGGGGATTATAAGAGATAGTTAAGCACAATGGCTAACCATAGTGCATTACCTGACGCCGCTTCACATACCTATATAATGGGAATGGAGCGCTCTTCGCCAAAAGCGAACGAATGATCTGAAAAAGCTAAAACAGGCTTTTACAACGACTCTTTTCCTGTGAAAGAGTCGTTTCTTTTTGCACTAAAAGTGAATCACACTTGATAGAAAATAATAAAAAAATAATAAAAAAATTAACTTTTGCTGTTCCCAAAAGGATGACTCGGTGACTCAATTTCTTAACGAAACTCCACCCCTATACAATCCTGCCTTCGAGCATGATGGTTGTGGGACTGGATTTGTCGCCAACATCCAGGGAGAGCGAACTCACAAGCTTGTTGAGCTTGCTATACTGGCATTAGTAAACCTAACCCACAGGGGTGCAGTATCCGCTGATGCAGCATCCGGAGACGGGGCCGGTATAACAATTCAAATACCACGAGAGCTATTGGCAGACCATCCTCTATGCTCAAATGTGACATCCGACCAAATCGATCGACTAGCAATAGCTATGGTTTTTTTGCCTTCAGAGGAAAAATCCAGACCATTAGCCCGTAGCCTGCTCGAAGACACAGTACGCCTTAGTGGTATAGAAGTTTTAGGATGGCGCACAGTACCCACAGATTCGTCAGTATTAGGTGGTTTAGCTCTGAAATCCCTTCCAGGGATCGAGCAACTTCTTATGCTTAGGCCTTCAGACTTAACTGAGGCCGAATTCGATCGTACACTATATCTGGCACGACGTTGTGCAGAAGCTGCATATAAAAAATCTGGAGTTGAATCCTATATAGTATCGATGTCTTCTGATATCGTTGTATATAAAGGCCTTATGGTGGCACCACAGCTTGAACGGTTCTTCCCTGACTTAGCAGATAAACGTACCCTATCCTCTCTTGCTCTCTTCCATCAGCGTTTTGCGACTAACACACTGCCTAGCTGGCCACTAGCTCAGCCCTACCGCCTTGTAGCACACAACGGCGAGATAAATACACTGCTCGGCAATCGTAACTGGATGTCTGCTCGAGAACCTGAGTTAACATCGGCACTTTGGGGTGAAAATGTTAAGGATTTAGTGCCAGTGATATCACCTATAGGCTCAGATACAGCATCACTGGACGAAGTTCTTGACCTCCTCATCACTTCAGGACGTGACATCCTTAGTGCTATGGCAATGCTTATACCAGAAGCGTGGGAGAACATGCCTGGAATGGACGAACCGTTACGTGCTTTTTACCAATATCACGCTTGTATCGCAGAGCCATGGGACGGACCAGCTGCAATTGCATTCACTGATGGAACTATAGCCGCAGCTGCAATAGACCGAAACGGTCTTCGTCCGGCACGCTACCAGATAACATCTGAAGGATTAGTAATACTAAGCTCAGAGGTAGGCGTCCTGGGTATGCCTATGGGGGAGATCGTCGAGTCAGGACGAGTTGGTGCCGGAGAGATGATAGCTGTGGATACAATCCGGCATCAGTTCCTGCGTAACGATGACATCAAAAAAGAGATAGTTTCCCGTCAACCCTATAGTAAATGGGTTAATGACAACATGAAGCATCTCCCCCGCTCTTCTTTGCGTAAATCAGAAAAAGGCGAAAAAACAAAAGAGTATTCCGACGCTGATATTTCCAGGTTGCAGGTACTTCATGGGTACACACAAGAAGAGATAAAGTTGGTCCTAAAACCTATGATCCTCGACGGGAAAGAGCCGACAGGATCTATGGGTGACGATACGCCCCCATCTGTACTCAATGAACCAGAAAGGCTTCTCTATACCTATTTCCGGCAACGTTTTGCACAAGTTACTAACCCGGCGATCGATTCCATACGCGAAAAGATAGTAATGTCCCTAGAAACATACTTAGGGAGGCGAAAATCCATTTTGGATGAAGAACCTGAGGCTGCTAACCTGTTGCACTTAGAAAGCCCAGTATTAACAAATGAAGATTTAAACAATCTTTACTTGAACTCTGTCAGTGGGCTTAAGGTAGCCACCCTTTCAGCCTGTTTCCCGATCAAACATGGAGCTGACGGACTTGCCGATGCACTCGATAAACTGTGTTCAGAGGCTGTTTCTGCTATAGATAAAGGGCATGATGCCCTGGTGGTTAGTGACCGTAAGACCACTCCCGAAGATGCTCCCATACCCATGTTGTTGGCCATTTCAGCGGTCCACCATCACCTCATACACATGGGCCGACGAATGCGTGCAAGTATCCTAGCAGAAACTGCAGATGCAAGAGACGTTCATCACTTCGCTACCCTAATAGGTTTTGGGGCTTCAGCGGTGAATCCCTACTTAACATTTGAGACGATAGAACACCTAGTTAAATCTGGAAAACTCGAAGATCAGGACTCCAATCAAGCTATCGAATCATATATCAGAGCGGTGGAGTCTGGGATTCTTAAGGTGATGTCGAAGATGGGAATCTCTGCGGTATCATCATATCATGGGGCACAGATTTTTGAAGCTCTCGGCCTAGGCGATGAATTAGTACAAAAATATTTCCCTGGAACCACTTCCCGCATCGGTGGAATAGGCATACCAGAAATTGCCAACGATGTAATTGCAAGACACAGTAGCGCACATGCCAATCAAGAGATCGACCGCGGTGGTTGGTATAAGTACCGACGCAATGGAGATTATCACGCCAACGAACCTCCTGTTTGGCGGGCACTTCACAATATTGTTCAGGGTGGTGGCCAGGAGGAATATCGAACTTACTCTGACTTAGTACACGGCCGCTCACCTACAGGACTAAGGGATTTGCTTGAGTTCGTTTCAGATCGAAAGCCAATCGACATCGATAATGTGGAGCCCGTGGAAGACATTACCAGTCGTTTCCAAACTGGTGCTATGTCGTTGGGAGCATTAAGCTCTGAAGCCCACGAAGATGTTGCACGAGCTATGAACATCATAGGCGGCCTAGCCAATACAGGTGAAGGAGGAGAAGATCCTCGCCGATATTCACCTGACGGAGATAAACGCGATGCCAATTCACCTGTAAAACAAGTTGCCTCAGGACGCTTCGGCGTAACTACAAAATACCTTGTAGGGGCCAAGGAACTAGAAATAAAAATCTCTCAGGGATCTAAGCCTGGAGAAGGGGGCCAACTTCCTGGGCATAAGGTGTCTGATTATATAGCCAGCCTCCGACACGTATACCCCGGT
>DEAF01000009.1 GCA_002346625.1 Gemmatimonadales bacterium UBA2989 | reverse complement strand
ATTTTGGTTACTGGTGCAACAGGATTCATAGGCAGAGCTACAGTCTCGTATCTGATGAGTCAAGGACATCACGTGGTTGCGTTCACTACGCTATCTAAGATTAAGGATTTTCAAGGAGTGCGAGATTCGGTGGGTGGCGGTGTTGATGTGGCAGTGTTTGATGGCAATAGAGAAGATTTGCACTCCCAACTTGAATTAGCTGATGTTGTAGTCAATCTTGCTGGTAATAGTTTGGCGGGGGTTAGATGGACAGAAAGGAAAAAGAGGGTTTTCTGGAGCAGCCGAGTGGATTTTACCCAAATGATATCCCAAGAAATACAAAAGTGTGCTAGTCCACCGGCGATTTTTATTTCTGCCAGTGCTGTTGGTTATTACGGAGACCGCGAATCGGAGTTATTGTCAGATGTCTCTCCAAAGGGCTCAGGGTATCTGGCTGATTTGTGTGATGAATGGGAGCAAGCAGCTCTCCTAGCTGAATCTGAGAATACGAGGGTCTGTATATTGCGCTTGGGCGTTGTCTTGGGTCGAGAAGGTGGCATTCTTTCGCAAATTAGTCCCACCTTTGATTTAGGAATCGGAACTTTCATCGGGGACGGAAAACAATTCGTGCCGTGGATTCACTTGACTGATGTGGTGAGGGTGATCGGTTATTGTATCAATACCAAGACGATCAGTGGACCGATTAACTGCACGGCCCCCTGGCCAGTACCGGCAAAAAAGATTGCTTGGCATATCAAGGATCTCACGTTTTGTAAATTTGTCATACCGGTTCCTGCTTTTGCGCTGCGATTGGTTTTCGGCGAAGGTGTGACTGTTTTGACCAATAGTCAAAATGCGACTCCTGATCTATTAAAACGTTACGGATTCAAGTTTCAATTTGACACGATAGAGCGCGCTCTTAAACAGGAATATAGTCATCCTGATGTAGAAATTAAACAGTATTTGCCGTCTAAGAGTGATCAGGAAGAAGGTCTAGATCGATCGAAGGGGGATTTTCAGTTAAAGGCGGGTGTGGTGTTGAGGTCGGATATAAATGAGTTATTTTCTTTTTTCTCCTCGCCATTGAATTTGGGATTGCTGACCCCGTCGTGGTTAGGGTTTCGTATCATGTCAATGCCACAAGAAATGGAGTCTGGTGCGATCATAAAATATACGATCAAGTTATGGGTAATTCCTCTCCCTTGGACTACTAAGATATGGTTGTGGGACCCTTTAAACGGGTTCATTGATGTGCAAGAGCGGGGGCCATATTCTTTATGGATACATGAACATGCATTTTCTCGCCTAGAAGATGGGACGATTCTTATGCAGGACACAGTGACTTATCGCCTGCCATTTTGGTTCGTTGGGCGATTGGTTCATAGGATGTTCGTGCGTAATGTGTTGCGAAGAATTTTTAGTTTTCGGAATTCGGTGATTCGTCTTCGCTTCGGTTCCGTAGAGTGAGAATCTAGGCTGATTCCCTAAAACAGTGGTTGACGCTATCACCTTTAAATGGCAAAGTCCGCACCATGAAGCATTATGAACTACCAAGCAACGCTGGTGAGGTTACTATTGAATGGCTAAATCATGCCTTGAGATCTGACTCAAGCGGTTTAGTTCTTGATAGTAATATCACCTCTTTTTCCTTTGACGTCTTGGGCGAGGGGAAGGGTTTTATGAATCAGGTAGTTCGCCTGAAACTCCAGATTGGCCAAGGGGCTAGCTCTTCAGATTTGACTGTGGTGGCAAAATTCCCATCGCAAGATCCTGAAATACAAGCCTTAAATGATAGAGCAGGGGAAGGTCAGAGAGAGAACATGTTTTATCAGGATATAGGTGGAAATACAGATATGCCTACTCCAACTTTGTACTTTAGCGGATTTGATGCGGCAACTGGAAATTCAATCTTGATAATTGAGGATCTTGCTCAAGCCCGTCCCGGTGACAGTGTTGTAGGATGCTCATTGGATGACGTTGACCTAGCCATTCGCTGTTTGGCCGATTTCCAAGCTAAGTGGTGGAATGATTCTGGGGTTGCACAATACGCCTGGTTGCCTCAAAAGAATGAGGATGCGAGCTTTTATGCACGAGAGTATGACCGATCTTGGAATATACTGATGAATAAGTCGCAAGGCATGATGCCTGATAGGCTTTGGGTATTTGGGCAGAATCTTGGGCGATATATAGGAACTGTTCGTAGGTATCTTTCGGGTTCGCCTACTACGCTAGTTCACGGGGATTATAGGCCAGATAATTGTTTTTTCGGAAATCATCAGGATCAACGCCCATTAACTATTTTTGATTGGGAGTATTGCACTGAAGGTCGAGGGGTTTATGATGTAGCTACTTTCTTGTGTGAAGCTCTAACGACAAAAGAGCGAGCAGAGTATGAGATTGATTTTCTTGTCTTATACCATTCTCTTTTGGTCGATAAGGGTATCACTGGGTACTCGTTTGATCAGTGCCTCATTGACTATCGTTGGGCATATTTAGACTTAACAGTGTTTTGGGCGGTGACTGGAGGTCCTTGTGATTGGACGAGTTCTCGGGCAAAACAATACTTGGATAATACTCTGGAACGAATTGATGCAGCGCTGTATGACAACGAATGTGCGAAGTTAATCTTGTAGTGGCTAGCCTATCCGCGAATAATGCGGCATTTAACCATCGGGCGTACTAATATGAGCGAATCAGGGGATAAACAGACTGAGCAGAGTCTCTACTACAGAGTGGGTGGTGGGGAGTTTTTCACCGATTTAGTGGATCGGTTTTATTTGCGGGTTATCAACGACGAGAAGTTGCGTCCTATGTACCCGGAGGATTTAAATCCTGGAAAAGCTAATCTTGCAGCGTTTTTGGTCCAGTACTGGGGTGGTCCTTCTATATATAATGAAACGCGCGGGCATCCTCGGTTGCGTATGCGTCATGCATCTTTCCCTATTGGACTGGAAGAACGGAATGCATGGGTTCAGCATATGTCAGATGCAGTTAATGAATCCACAGTGGATAGTGAGGATAAGAGACTACTTTTAGATTATTTTAGTATGGCAGCATCCTCTCTTATGAATGAGTGAATTACTGGTGATCAGAGCTTCTGCTACTAGGTTAGGATAATTAATCTAGACTCTTTACCTATTGTGGATTAGTCACCCTGTATGCACGAATAATTCATTGTAAGAAGTCTTGTTGCCATTCTTTATATTCCTGCGAGGCGAGAGCAATTTGGATAATTGCTTCGTCGGAAAGTTTTTCATGGGACTGATAGTTGATTTGTGCCTGTTCTTGCATAGATGAGTAGAGCCCGAGAATCATCTGCTCAAACGGCGTGTGGCCTTGGATGGAGATACGAACGCCATGATCAGCTAAAAGGGATGGATCCCGGAGGGCCGGAGGGGCGGAACCTAGAAAAATTGGTAAACTGGTAGACTGATGGATGGCTTTTAATTGGTCAATTGTAGTGATTCTTGTGAAAAAAAGAGCATCAATGCCAGTGGCCGAATAAGCTTCAATTCGCTTCAGTGTTCCCTCTATTCCCTCTGATCCCATCGCCGAAGTTCTGCCAACTATAATTGTCGCTGGATCTTTTCTGGATTGAAGAGCGGCATGCAACTTTTTCCTTGCTTCATCGATTGATATAAGCGAATCTCCGGAACCGCCAAATAGTGGAGGAAGTGATGTATCTTCGATCGTGAGAGCAGCTACATCAGCATTTTCCAACTCTTGAATAGTTCTCATTACGTTAAGAGCATTTCCGTAGCCGTGGTCCGCGTCAACAATCAGGCTAATGTTACTGGCACGAGTTATGCGTCTACTTTGTTCTACCAGTTCCGATAGGGTTATTAGCGTAATATCAGGAGCACCTATAACGACCCCAGATGCTACTGATCCTGCAAGCATGCCAATGTTCAGTCCGAGTGATGATGCAATTCTGGCGGAGATAGGATCAAATACCGAAGCTGGCTGTATGCAGTGATTGTCTGATAAATGTTTGCGAAGAAGCTCTCGCTGAGCAGTAGCCGTCATATATCCTCCTTGCTCTTGTGCCTTGGTCTAGTATTTTTCTAGAAAGCCGGACCTATGATAGTGGCCGCCCCCGCCGAGCTCTCGGGCAAGAGTTCCAACATCAAAATTTTCTGTAGAAGCTAGGCTCCACCGACGTTGACCTCGGCCGTTATCGTAGAAGCAAGCAGCGAACGGCGCTTTGGGGTATCTCTTGCAGAGTTCATCTAGGATGTCACTTGCATGTGTGGAAGTATTAACCACGGGTACTTCGTACCCGCTTATCATCTGCATCATGGCTCGATCAGCAATGCGTACTACTTGTTGGCGGATGGAGCGTGAAATATGAATCCCTTCTATAGCTAATTTAGATATATCAAAGTTGTTCCATATCTCGAAATCGAAAGGGTAAGAAGTGATTGCAGCGTTGATTTCTGTACTGTTATCAAGTTGAAATTTCCAGAGATCGCGATCTTCAACATATAGGAAAAGATCAGGGGTTGGCTGGTCAGGATGCCAATATTCCCATGATAGAGTTGCCCCAGATTTTTCCATATCAAAATGTGCGAAATCTAGGTTCCGTAATTCTTCCTGTGCGGTTTGGTGGTGATCGAGGATGACTAGTTTTTCGACTGATTCTGCTATGTTCAGGATAGCGTCTCGCTTGTATGAAAAATCAGTTATGACTACCGATGCATTTGCTGGTAAATGGGGAGGGGGGTCACCATGACTTACCGGTATATACTTTGCATCCGACCCAAAAATTTGCCAAGGCACTAATGCAGATGCGAATCCGTCTTCGCACCCAGCATGATATAAGAAATAGTTTTGCGTCATAATTGGAGTTCTCCCGACGTGTATAGAGTCGTTTCCCAGAAC
>DEAF01000032.1 GCA_002346625.1 Gemmatimonadales bacterium UBA2989 | reverse complement strand
CCGCAAATATGGAATTGGAAAACGCATCTTTAAAATGGCCCCTCTCCATCATCACTTCGAGGAATTGGGTTGGCCAGAAAGTAAGGTGGTGGTGAGGTTTTGGATCATGGGCATACTGTCTGCTATTGTCGCTTTCAGCGCCCTAAAAATTCGGTGAAAAACAAAAGAATTAGAAGTTTGGACGGTAAGCGAATTGCCGTAATTGGTGTGGCTGCATCTGGAAAGGCAGCCGCTCATTTAGCACTCGAACGAGGAGGTAGTGTTCATGTCTCGGATTTGCGCAGCGACGCCTCAGCTCATGCTTGTGGAGACGAGCTCCGAGCACTCGGCATCGAAGTTGATCTCGGAGGACATCCCATGGATAGAATCGCCAAGGCAGATACCGTGGTGGTCAGTCCTGGAATCCCACCGGACGCTCAGGTGCTCAAAGGGCTCAATGATCAAGGTATCAGATGGATATCTGAACCTGAGTTTGCCTTTCGCTTCTTCGATGGCCCACTGATCGTTGTGACTGGGACCAACGGCAAGACCACGACTGCGACTCTGATCACACATCTACTTGAGAGTTATGGATATGATGTGGCCCTTGGAGGTAATATCGGTAGTGTTTTTGGTCCTGCGGCCTCAGAGCTTGCTCTTCGCAAGCGTAGTCCAGATTGGTATGTGGTGGAGATGAGTTCTTTTCAGCTTTCAGGAATTGATCTTTTTCGTGCTGATATAGGTGTATTTACTAATCTGGCTCCCGACCATTTGGACAGGTACTTATCTGTTGAAGAGTACTATTCAGACAAAGCCAATCTTTTTATCAACGCTGACGAAGATAGCAGGTGGGTTATCAATTACGATGACCCTGAAGTTGTAAAAATGGCAACTGGAGTCCCGGGAGAGGTATATAATTTTAGCACTAAGAAAACTCGTGTCTGTGGAGCATACCTAGATAGTAAGCATCTTACTCTGGAGATGGTGCCTGGTGATATAGAAGTCCTAATACCTCTAGGTAAACTTGGGCTTTTAGGTGATCACAATGTCGAGAATGCTTTAGCTGCAGCTACTGTAGCCAAATTGACCGGGGTTTCTGAAGACTCTATTAAGTGCAATTTGATGAATGCCCAACCTTTGCCTCATCGTACTGAGCAGGTAGCAGAAGGAAAAGGTGTCCGATGGATTAATGATTCCAAGGCTACTAACGTGGCTGCTGCCCGGAAGGCGATATCCAGTTTTGTTGACCCACTCATCGTTTTGTTGGGTGGCAAAGATAAGGGTGAAGACTTTTCTCCTCTGATTTCATCCCTGTTATCGGTGGAAGCTCGTGTCTTTGCTTATGGAGAAGCTGGTCCTCGGATCCAGAAGACCCTTGCGGATAGTTTAAAGGTTGTGCTAATCACTTCGAGTTTTGATGTTGCGTTCCGGACTGCCTCAAATGCTGCAAAACCTGGTGATATAGTGCTTTTATCTCCTGCTTGTTCGAGCTTTGATCTTTTCAATAGCTATGAAGAACGTGGTGAAAGATTCACCGAATTAGCTGTAGCTTTCGCTACTGAGGATGACGACTGATGGCTCGTCCTATCGACGTTGCCCCGTCAGGACCACTTGCTTTGCCTATTACGGGCTTGGGAAGAGGCTGGGAAGCTTTCGCTCTTATGGCACTCACGGTCATTCTCTTGTCACTGGGATTAGTGGCTCTCTATTCAGCTAGCCATCAACTCGCCCAACGTCAGATGTTACCTGATTACTATTATGTGCTCAGGCAAGCAATGGGTGCGACTATAGGATTGGGTGTTCTGGTGTTTTGTGCTTGGCTCCCCCATGATTTTTGGCAACATCTGGCATGGCCCATGATTATTATAGTCTGGCTTTTCTTGATAGTCCTCGTAATTCCCGGCACAGAGGCAATTGCACCTGAGATTAACGGATCTCGTCGCTGGCTCCGGATAGGTATAAATATCCAACCCTCGGAAATTGCTAAGGTTGCCGTCATAGTTTGGACAGCATCTCTAGCAGTACGCAAGCAAGATTATTTCAGGAGCTTTAAGCGGGGCTTTGTACCATTTTTAGCTGTTTGGGGAGCGGTAATGCTTCCTATTGCTCTAGAGCCTGATTTCATGACGGCACTCTTGATTGGAGTCCTAGGGATTTTAGTAGTATTTGCTGCCGGAGCACGTTTTGCTCACTTCATTTTTATCGCTTTACTCATGGCACCTTTGCTTTGGCAACAACTCAACGAGTCGTTTCGGATTGATAGAATTAAATCCTTCTTTGACCCCTCGATAGATCCAGCTGGTGCTGGTTTCCAGGTTCGTCAGTCACTCTTAGCACTTGGTTCTGGGGGAATCGCGGGAGTTGGGCCCGGTCAGGGGCGTCAGAAGTTCGGTTTTCTTCCCGAAGCACATAACGACTTTATTTTCTCAATGATAGGTGAAGAATGGGGATTCATTGGGGTGATGGTTATCGTGATTTTGTACTTACTTATGGTTCTAGTTGGTTTCCGTGTAGCGTCCAGAGTTCCAGATCTTTTTGGTAAGCTTCTAGCCACTGGAATCACTAGCATGATTGGGTTACAAGCTTTTTTGCATATGTCTGTGGGATTGAAGTTGATGCCACCAACAGGTTTGGCTCTTCCTCTGATATCCTACGGCAGATCTAACCTTTTGGTCACACTTGCAGCCCTTGGGATTCTGATGAGTATCTCAAGAGCCTGTGAGCGTCCTATACGGGGTGTAAGGAGGGCGATTGCCTGAACGTTCTGTAGCAATTTTTGCGGGTGGAGGTACTGGCGGCCACCTCTATCCAGCTCTAGTTCTGGCTGATGAGCTTGTAAGACAACGTCCGAGTACCAGGCCATTTTTCCTTGGCGCACAAGGAGGCCTGGAGGCCCGGTTGCTTCCGGAGCGAAAACTGGAACACTGTCTTCTTCCGGTTCGTGGTTTCCAGAGGGGTGAACTGCTTTCTAATATTGGAGTACCGTGTGCTTTGACTCGATCTCTTGCTGTTGCAATTAAACTTTTCCGTCAATTGGATCCAGAACTTGTGGTGGTAACAGGTGGATATGCTGGGGCTCCGGCTGGAATAGCGACCGCTATGGCGGGCATTCCATTGGTCCTTCAGGAGCAGAATGCTTGGCCTGGTGCAACCACAAGATTTCTTTCGAGATGGGCAACTCAAGTTCATGTGGCATTTCCGGAGTCTGTACAGCATTTGCCGCTCCTTTCTAAAGATTCCATTCATGTCTCTGGCTGTCCTATACGGATCCCACAAAACCAAAAATACGAACGGCATGATTTGTGTATGAAAATAGGTCTTGATCCAGGGCTCAAGGTTATTCTTATGGTAGGAGGAAGCCAGGGATCTCTTGCTCTTAATGATTTGATGAAAAACGGTATACGAAGTATGACCAGTGGGTCTTTGTCTCGTCTGGAAGGCTGGCAACTTTTATGGGTTACCGGCACTCAACATCACAACAGTGTTGATCAGGCTCTTAGTGAAATGGGCAGCCCAGGTCGAGTACGGACTGTACCTTATATAGAAGATATGCCCTCAGTGCTTAGTATAGCTGATCTTGCCATAAGTCGAGCTGGTGCTATGACCACTGCTGAACTTATGGCATGGGGTGTTCCATCTATCTTGATTCCTCTTCCGACTTCTGCTGCTAACCACCAAGAAATGAATGCCCAAGCTTTGCAAAATTCTGGGGCAGCTATCCACCTAAGCCAGGAAGGGCTCACGCCAGAGAGTTTATGGATATCCTTGGAAGAGCTTACGAAAGACCAAGATCTGCTAGAACGTATGAGGCATGCGGCTAGGGCACGCAGCAATCCCGAAGCTGCTACGGTTATCGTTTCTGAAATCATCCGTCTTCTTCCCGGATTTAACCAGGATGTTCGGGCATGATAATACCTCAACAGTTACAAGATTCTATTAGAGGGGAAGATTTGATCCAATTGATGCGTCATGGGCATGTGCACTTCATGGGTATTGGGGGATCAGGCATGTGTGCTTTGGCAGAACTATTTGTCCGGGATGGTGGGGAAGTATCGGGTTGTGATATTAGTTCTGGGGCTATTAAAGAACACTTTAGGTCTATGAATGTGACTGTTCACGATGGCCATGAATGTAAGCATTTAGAAGAAGTGGATGCCTTGGTTATAAGTGCTGCTGTGCCACTTGATCATTCTGAGATACAGGAGGCTCATTCCCGGGGAATACCAGTTTTGAAGAGGTCTGAAGCGCTTGGCATGTGGGTTAATCGTGGCGAAGTGCTCGCAATTGCAGGTACTCACGGTAAGACTTCAACTACTGCTATGGCCACAGAAATACTAGCAGAGGCGGGACTAAATCCTACTGGTATTGTAGGTGGGCGGGTATCGGGGTGGGACAGCAATATGCGCTATGGCAGCGATCTTTACGTTGTTGAGGCCGATGAGTACGACAGATCCTTCTTAAATCTAGAACCTAAGGTAGCTGTGGTTACTAATTTGGAAGCTGATCACCTCGATACTTACGGAAACATTGAGAGTGTTATTAAAGCATTTTGTGATTTTCTAGGTGCTCTTTCGAAAGAAGGTCGAGGTATAATCTGTGGAGATGATTACGGTGCTAGTAAGCTTTTGGGGATATTGAACGGTAGGGGTTACACCTATGGGACTTCTGCCGGGTCACAGCTTCGGGGTGTAGACATAAAAACGAAACCTGGGAGCATAGAATTTCGGATCGTGGAAGATGGTTTTGATAAAGGTATTTTCAGCCTTTCAGTACCAGGTGTTCACAATCTTCGTAACGCTTTAGGTGCAGCGGCAGCTGCCCGTTACTTCGAAGTGAGTTGGGAAGATATCCGAAGAAGCTTGATGTTATACAAGGGAGTTGGTCGCCGTTTTGAGATAGTAGGTTTAGAGAATGATATCTTATTAGTTGACGATTATGCACATCATCCATCAGAGATATCAGCCACCCTTGAAGCAGCGCGAGATTCATATCCTGACCGTAGGATTGTGGCAATATTCCAGCCACACTTATTCAGTAGAACTCAAGATTTTGCAGATGACTTTGGACGTGCCTTGGCGGGTGCTGACGTTATTTGGGTAACTTCTATTTTTCCAGCTCGAGAAGAACCAATACCCGGTGTCACTGGTGCCTTGATTTCGACTGCGGCAGAGCGTGAAGGTGGCAATGTAAAGTATCACTCAGACCTGGACACCATTGCTGATGTAGTGGCTTCTGATCTTATGCCTGGTGATCTCTTGGTTACAATGGGGGCGGGTTCAATCGAATATGTTCCTGGCCTGGTACTAAATATCCTGAAGGAGTGCGGATAATGTATCGGATAGTCCGTATTGCCCTTTGGTTTTCTGTGGCTGGCGGTGCTTATCTGGCAGCTGCTTGGCTCCCGGGTACACTCGGAGAGTTAGAGTACTTTCAGGCAAAAGAATTCGATGTTGTAGGTAATCGATTTATCGGCGAAAAAGAAATTCTTAAGGCGGCATCAATACCAAAATATGCCAGTGTTTTTGATGTCACAGACTCGTGGGAGCTTAATCTTAATAGGCATCCTCTAATACTTTCGGCTAAAATCACACGGATACTTCCCAAGACTCTAGTTGTGACCGTCCAGGAAAGAGTTCCTATAGCTCTAGTTTCTAATACTCTTCTAGAACCGGTTGATCGTTATGGTCAAATCCTTCCTTTGGATCCTGGTAAGTATAAGTTGGATCTGCCATTGCTTAGAACGGATTCTGGAACCGCTAAGCTTTCTAGGTCACAGTTGAGACTTTTGGCTACGGAGGTTCAACGTCTCACTGTAAATGACCCTCATTTCATGGCTGCTGTATCAGAAGTTTCTATGGATGACAATGGAGATGCAACGTTCGTCGTCGAGTCGGATATGCAACTTAAATTTCGTCCACCCTTGTTAAATCTACGTTTGCAGGAGGGACTGATGGTTCATGCGGATGCCATACAACGCTATCCAGATCGAGGCCCTGCTATCGTAGATCTCCGATATGCTGACCAGGTAGTTGTTTCTTATAAAAAAAGGATGGAAAGTAGATGAGTTCGATCCTCATATCTGCGGTCGATATTGGAACAACTAAAGTCTGTGCCGTTATCGCAGAAGTCCATGAGGATCCATATCTCAGATCTGAATTGAAAATAATCGGTGTTGGTCAGGCCAGGAACACAGGAATGAGAGAAGTAGTAACTCATATCGAAAAAACTACAGATTCTGTTAAAGCTGCCTTAGAAGAAGCTGAAATCATGGCTGGGGTGAGCGTGGATAGAGTCTACGTTGGTATTAGTGGTGGTCATATAAAGGCTACTACTTATCCGGGAGTAGTGGCGGTGGCTGAAGATGAGATATCACGCTTTGATCTCCAGCGTGTACATGAAGTGGCACAGGCTGTAGCCCATCCACCTGATCGAGAGCTACTTCACGCTATCCCTCAAGATTATATAGTTGATCACCAACCTGGTATTAAAGATCCCATAAGTATGGTTGGTACTCGTCTAGAAACAGAAGTTTACCTGGTTACCTGTTCAGCGTCCGCTTCAGAAAACATCAGAAAGTCTGTTCAGAGAGCAGGTTATCGTGTTCAAGAACTAGTCCTAGAACCTTTGGCTGCGGCCCGGGCAGCACTAACTGAAGACGAGAAAGAAGTTGGTGTAGCTTTAGTTGATATGGGTGCATGTACCACGGATTTAGCGGCCTACTATGATGGGGAAATTAGGCACATAGCGGTTATTCCTGTGGGTGGTATTACCGTTACTAATGATTTGGTTAAGGGACTATCTATTCCATTTGCAGAGGCTAAAAAAACTAAAGAGCATTTCGGGGTTGCTTTTGCTCAGATGGTTGATCCTCAGGAGACCGTAGAATTGCCTGGTCCAAGTCCTGGACAGAAGCAGCACGTGGCCCGAGAACTCATTGCTCACATAGTAGAGCAGCGTTTGGACGAAATCTTTGGCCTAGTCCAGAGTGAACTTGAAAAACAGGGTTTGCTTAACAAGCTAGGTGCTGGAATAGTACTTACCGGTGGTGCTTCGTCACTTTATGGAACCGTAGAGTTAGCACGACAGGTGTTTGCGGTTCCAGTTCGTGCTGGCGTTTCCAGTGAGGGTATTGGTGGGCTAGCAGACTCTGTAGGACGTCCAAAATTTGCTACTGCTACCGGTCTTGTCCTATACGGATACGATCGATTTGAACAAACAGGGGAAGGTGCCTCTACAATAACATCGGGGATTTTATCTAAAGTAGGATCATGGCTTAAGGAATTTTTCTAATAAGACAATTAATGATTTGAATAAATCACCTTACGGGAGTCAACTGATGATGATTTTCGAATTTGAAGATACTCCAATCCAGAATGCCCAAATGAAGGTAGTGGGAGTTGGGGGAGCGGGTGGTAATGCTGTTAACCGGATGGTTGACGAAGATTTAGAGGGTGTAGAGTTCATATCGGCGAACACCGATGCTCAAGCCCTTAAGAATTCACGTGCTCAAGTCACACTTCAGTTGGGCAAGAAACTAACAAGAGGATTAGGAGCGGGAGCTCGCCCAGAGATAGGCCGTCAAGCTATCGCTGAAAGTTCTGACGAAGTTCGCAAGATTTTGGAAGGATCCGATCTGGTATTCATTACTGCCGGAATGGGTGGTGGCACAGGAACAGGTGCTGCTCCAATCATAGGAGAGATTGCTAGGGAGATGGGTGCGCTCACAATCGGTGTAGTCACCAAACCTTTTTCTTTTGAAGGCAAGAAGCGTGAACGTCAGGCGGATCAGGGTCTTTCTGAGCTTCGCAGAACTGTAGATACAATGATAGTAGTTCCCAATGATCGCCTAATGTCTGTAGTCCCAAAGGGAACTTCATTTCGAGATGCACTTAAGAAAGCTGACGAGATACTTCTTAACGCTACCCAGGGCATTAGTGATCTCATACGTGTTTCTGGGGAAGTTAACGTGGATTTTGCAGATGTGAGAACTATTATGTCCTGCCGGGGTCCAGCACTAATGGGATCTGGGTTTGGTGAGGGAGAAAACAGAGCTCAAGAAGCAGCTCAAGAAGCTGTTTCATCTCCTTTGCTAGATAACTTATCCATAAACGGTGCTCAGGGTGTTTTGATAAACATTACAGGAGGTATGGATCTCGCTATTGACGAAGTTCATCAGATATCGACTATTATTCAACAAGAGGCTGGTGAAGAGGCAGAAATCATATTCGGTGCGGTTCACGATCCTGCATTGGAGGATAGGGTTAGGGTTACAGTTATTGCGACTGGATTTGATGATGTGATTCGCCCTGATTTTGGTAGAAACGATGCTTCAATGCTAAGGTCTAAGCGTCAGATTGATCAGCCACTACAGGCAGATGGCATTGTGCCACTTACGAGACCTCCGGAGCATATGGTTACACGGGAGCAGATAGGCGAGTTAGATATCCCGACTTTTATTCGCAGACAAATGGACTAAAAATCAGTTTTGGGTGGGCGTAAACACTTAAGATTAATAGGATTGTCGGGCTGCTTGATCTCGGGAGTAGTCCTAGTCCTTTTAAGCACTAAAGATGTCCCTACAGTGGTTATTAGGAGCCCCATATATGCTAGTCCAGCTGAGCGTATAGAGGTTCTTTCTCTTATTCAGAACCAGACTCTCGGAGACCTATTCTCTGGTGTTTTAGATGCTAACTCTCAGTCTGAAATAATTATAGCTCTGCGCCAACAAGCCAGTCCCCGTAGGATGCGGCCTGGAACAGAAGTATCACTTCGCTGGACCCAAAGAGATCCTCCTGTTCTTAGGGATGTTACCGTTAAGGTTAATCCAGACGAAAGAGTTCGTCTTTTCCCCACCGTTTCAGGATGGAAGTCTGAACTTTTAAGGACACCAGTGATTACTGACACTGTGTGGTCAGCTGGAGAAATTGAGACATCACTTTGGGAATCAGTTTATAGTAACCAGGGTCTGCAAGATATGAATATGAACGATCGTGCAGAGCTTATTCTAGAATTAGAAAAGGTTTTCCAATGGCAGGTAGACTTCCTTCGGCAGATTCGATCGGGTGACTTTTACCGTTTTGTATTCGAACGAGAAGTCAGGCCCGACGGCACTATGCGCACTGGGCATATTTTGTCTGCTGAACTAGTTAATCGTGGACGTAGCCTTAAGGCAATATGGTTTGATCCCAACGGAGATGGAAATGGGACTTACTATGATCCAGATGGAAATTCTGTTCGCAGAGCTTTTCTTAAAAGTCCTATTGCACTGCGCTATCGTATTTCGAGTGGCTTCACTTCCAATAGGTTCCATCCTATTCTGAAAACTTGGCGTGCACATCGAGGGGTAGATTTCGCAGCTAGTATAGGCACTCCAGTCCGTGCTACAGGTAACGGTGTAATAGTTCGTCTTGGTAAAGATAGTGCGTTAGGTAATATGATTGAGATACAACATTCTAATGGTTGGAACACACGCTACGGTCACATGAGTCGCCTTGCCTCTGGTATAGGAGTAGGTAGCAGAATACAGCAGGAAGACATCATCGGTTACGTTGGTATGACTGGACTAGCCACCGGCCCTCATCTCCATTACGAAATGCGTAGCCACGGTAACCCTAAAGATCCTATGTCTGTGGATTTTCCGGCAGGCGATCCAATTCCTAGTGATGACTGGGAAATATGGGAAGTACAGAGTATTAAGAATTTGAGACTTCTTGACTGTTTACAGATCGGATCGAATATAAATTGTACGGTCAAATTTGAGGATGGTATAAAGTCGGATACGGGAACCAGGTGATCTTTTCCTGGCTTGTCTTTGCAGTATTAGCTTCTGCTGCAGTTCTATTCTCCGTCTGGATCTACTTCCGTTGGGAACTTCCGATTCCCGGTCGCAACATACTTGTTGTTACCAGGAGCTTAATATTAGTCATTGTTTCTTTACTCATATGGGATCCACGTATAACTGGTGACCGTGCTGGATATTTAGCGAGAACTGATCATTGGGTACTCCTAGATGGATCGGCAAGCATGTCGGCAGGTATTGACAGTAGTGATGTTGCTTGGACATCAGCTCTATCCAGAGCCCAAGAACTTGCTACTGAAGGAATGCAGGTTCTTATGTTTGGATCTAGTAATGTGGTTGTACATAGAGATTCTCTTCAAAATCTTGAACCGACTGAGAGCAATACTTCTTTGTTAGCTCCCGCATTAGCTAGTGTGGCAGAGTACGGTGCTCAAAGGGTTACGATATTATCAGACCTAAGGTTGGACGACCCTGTTGAGGCCAACCTGACAGCACAGCGTCTATCACTTAATGTCGAAAGTGAAATTGGTGAAAATAGTACTAGAAATGCCGGCATATATAGTTTTGAACTACCTACTAGAATCGAGTCTGATGGTGCTTTAATAGCACGAGTGGAGGTGTTTTCAGAAGGAATTGAAAATACTGACACGATCCGCATTCATATCTTAGAAGAGGATCGTGTAGTTGCATCAACATATATGCTCCCTGCAGACTTAGGGAGTTTGGCAACAACTTCAGTTAGTATCCCTTATCCTAGTTCTTCGGGATGGGTACGATATCGACTATTGCTCGAGTTGGAAGGAGATAAATTCCCAGCAGATGACACCAAATCGATTTTTTTAGAAATAGGTTCTGAGGATAACGATTTGGTTATGATATCTTTTCAGCCCGATTGGGAACCCCGCTTTCTTCTGCCTGTGCTTTCTCAGGTTACAGGCCTTGATGCTAGTGGATACTTAAGCATAGGTAATGGAAGTTATTTACAATTAGGTGCTGGTATAGATGCTGGCAGATCATCGGATGATATTGATGTACACAAGGTTGCTTCTAGTGCTGATTTCCTTGTCCTTCACGGAGTTGATGGAGATTCATCTGAGTGGGTGAGGAGAATTATTAACGAAAGTAACCGTGTGCTTTTATTCTCTAATGATTCCATAGGAGTTTCATCCACTGGAATGCATGTAGGGATTCCTCTTTCTGGAGAATGGTATTTAGTCCCAGAATTGCCACCCTCTCCCTTAGCATCTAATCTGGCTGGTGCGGATCTAAGGAGCTTGCCCCCATTAAGCAATATTCTTCCAATAGTACAGTCAGATTCTGTTTCTAAGATTATTCCGATACATCTACAATTTCAGGGTAGTGGGCCGAAAGAGGCTGCTTTTGCCCTTATAGAAGATAAGGGGAAAAGAAGTGTTGTGGTTCTTGCGTCAGGATTCTGGCGATGGGCATTTCGCGGAGGGAATGATCGCCAGGTTTATAGGAGATTGTGGGCAGGGATTGCTGGATGGCTTCTCTCATCCACTCCTGTTGAAGGAAATCCCCGGGTTAGCCCTACAATCCGGGTAGGGAAGGTTGGTGAAGATATGATATGGCGAGCATCGGGTTTGATCGGTGACTCTATCGTACTCGAGATGCTTTCTGGAGACTCAGTAGTTATGGACACTACCGTGATGGTGAATAACGTTGGGGAAGCACGTACACGATGGCTTGCTTCTGGAGAATACACCTATAATGTCAAACAGGTGGACAATTCTGAAAATATTGGAAATGGTCGTTTGGAATTTGAAGGACACAGTCTTGAGATGTTCAGACGACCTACAGAGATAATTTCAGACTTCACAAACGTCAGCAAATGGCCTCAGATGAAAAACAAGCAGCCAAGGCGTCCACTCCACTCGAATCCATTCCCATATCTCCTGATAATTCTTCTGTTATCCATGGAATGGATTGGCCGTAGACGTTGGGGGCTACGCTAATTGATTACAGTTAGACTGTTAAAGTAGAAAAGAGAGCGTAAGGGGTAGTGTTATAGAAGTGAAATTATTCAAACTGGATCGTCCAGTGCAGTTCCTGAAGGGTGTCGGGCCGGTGCGTGCTGAAATGTTAGGGCGTATGGGTATAATGACAGCCCGAGATCTTTTATATCACGTACCTCGTCGCTACGATGATGCCTCTACAGTTCAGCCTATTGCAGGTCTAGCTGTGGGAAATGAAGTAACAGCAGTTGGTCGTGTTCGTTCCAAGGGTGTGATATCGACTCGTAAGGGGCTCCGTATTTTCCAAACTGTCATCCAGGACGATTCGGGAATGATTACATGTGCCTGGCCTGGACAGCCGTGGTTGGAAAATAAGTTCCAAGAGGGAGACCTTATTCTTGTTACTGGTCCGGTAAAATTTTTCCATGGACGACAACTCCGGCCGAGAGAGTTCACCGTATTGGCTCGAGCTTCTGATGAGTCTCCTATTAAAAGTCATGCTGGTCACATATTTGTGACATATCCAGCTAGTGAAGAAGTCCCTCAATGGATTATAAGAGGTCTTTTTGATAAGAACCTGAAAGTACTTCTTGAAGATGTTTCCGAGGAAGAGTATTTGACTATTTCTGAACAAAGCAAGTTAGGCTTGATGACGCTCAAGGAAGCACTTGAGGCACTTCACACCCCAGCTTTGATGGAAACGATAGAGCAGGCCCGTCGTCGTTTGGCATTTGACGAGCTTTTCTTTCTTCAGCTGGTTCAGGCACAGGTTCGATACAAAGAGTCGGTCCAGACGCCTGGGATCGTGTTTAAGCGTACTAATAAACTTATACGTCCTATGCATGAATCTTTACCGTTCAGCCTTACGGAAGCCCAAACCCAATCTCTTAGGGATATCTATGCGTATATGGAATCTAGCCGTCGGATGAAGTGCATGCTCCAAGGTGATGTAGGATCTGGAAAGACTATAATTGCTGTCTTCTCTATGCTTTTGGCTGTAGAAGGAGGATTTCAGGCGGTTTTGATGGCTCCTACAGAGCTACTAGCAGAGCAGCATGCTGAAAGACTAGCGAAGCTGGTAAAGCCCCTGGGTCTCCAAGTATACCTTCTTACAGGAAGATTAAAGGCTGCAAAGCGCAAAGAAATTCTGGTAGCTCTTAAAGATGGTGATGCTCGTCTAATTGTTGGTACTCATGCACTGATCCAGGAAGGGGTGGAATTTTCTGACCTAGGTCTTGTTGTTGTAGATGAACAACAACGTTTTGGCGTCCGCCAACGCATGGCTCTTGGTGAACGTGAGGTACAGCCAGACACACTTATTATGTCTGCCACACCAATTCCTCGTTCTTTGGCTATGGCCATGTATGGAGATCTAGATCTGTTGATTCTTGGAGAACTACCCCCTGGTAGGAAGCCAGTAGATACGCTTCTACGTTATCCAAGCGAGAGGGATGACATATATCGTTTCCTGGAATCTGAACTTAAGGAAGGCCGCCAAATCTATATAGTATATCCCTTAGTAGAATACTCGGATAAAGTGGATCTAAAATCGGCAACAGAAGAATACGAACGTCTCTCGAACGAGGTTTTTCCCGATCGAAGAGTTGCATTGATACACGGCCAGCTTCCCAGTGATGATAAGGATATGGTAATGCGTGATTTCCTAGCTGGTGAAGTAGATATTTTGGTGGCTACTACTGTTATTGAAGTTGGAATCGATGTTCCTAATGCTAGTGTAATGGTTATTGAGCATGCTGAACGTTTTGGATTGTCACAACTTCATCAACTTCGTGGTCGGGTTGGGAGGGGTCCTTCGAAGAGCTACTGTATCCTTATCTCCGAGCCTAGCGAACTTGCAGCAGAGCGCTTGAAAATCTTCAAGAAAACATCCGATGGTTTTAAGGTAGCCCAAGCTGACCTAAGGATTAGAGGCCAGGGAGATCTTTTCGGGTCTCAACAGCACGGTCGTGATTCTATATTGAGATTTGCGGATCTATCTAAGGACGAAGGACTACTATTAGATGCCCAAACCCGGGCTCGAAGTCTAGTAGAGTCTGATCCCGAACTAAATAGTAAGGGTGTATCTAGTATTAGGCGTCTCATGGATAATCGTTATATAGAGCGTCTTAAGCTTTTCTCAGTCGGCTGAGTCAGCTAAAGTATTTCCATGTTCTTTGTCCGCACAAACAAAGTCTATATATCTTCGGTTTCTTAGATATCAAATAATTACTTAGTTAACCTCTGGATATTTGGAGATTATGAATTACGAGGAGATTACAGAGGTCCGATCACTAGACAAGCAGGTAGGAAATACTGTCACAGTAGCAGGCTGGGCAGAAAGCATCAGAAGCCATGGAAAGGTCGGTTTCCTGGTGTTAAGGGACGGTACTGGGCTTGTACAGGGAGTATTACTTAAGAATGAGTTGTCCGATGAAGAGTGGGAACTAATTGATTCTATAACCCAGGAGTCCTCAGTATCATTAACGGGTGAGGTTCGAGAGGAAGCAAGGGCACCTGGCGGATTTGAAATTAGTGTGACCGGTCTCAATCTTATCGGTTCTTCTGATGGATACCCTATTCAGCCCAAAGAGCATGGTGTTGAATTTCTTCTGGATCATAGGCACCTGTGGCTCAGATCTAGTTCCCAAAGGTCTGCCCTTCGTGTTCGCCATGAAGTAGAACAAGCTATTCACGACTTCTTCTACGAAAGGGATTTCGTCCGAATTGATACACCAATCCTTACAGGTGCTATAGGAGAATCTGTTGGTACGCTTTTTGAGCTCAATTACTTTGAAGAATCTGCCTATCTTGCACAGACAGGTCAGCTCTATGTAGAGGCGGCTTGTCCCGCATTCCGCAAGGTCTATTGTTTTGGGCCTACATTTCGTGCTGAAAAATCTAAAACCCGTAGGCATTTGACAGAGTTTTGGATGATAGAACCTGAAGTTGCATTTGCAAATTCTAATGACAATATGATTCTTCAGGAGAAATTTATCTGCTATATAGTTGATAGGGTTCTTGAACGTTGTAAGCCCGAGCTCCAACAACTAGGCCGAGATACGAGCGAATTGGAAGCGATTGCAATTCCATTCGCTCGTATTTCTTATACCGAATCCGTTGAACTTCTAAAGGATAAGGGCAGTGAAATTGAATGGGGAAGTGATTTGGGTGCTCCTGATGAGATGTTATTAGCAGATCAATTCGATCGACCTGTCTTCGTTCACGATTACCCGAAATCAGTCAAAGCATTTTATATGAAAGAAAATCCGAGTGACCCCAGAACCGTGTTATGCAATGATCTTCTTGTACAGGGATACGGAGAACTCATTGGAGGTAGCCAGCGGGAGGATAATATAGACCTTCTTCTTGCACGAATTCGTGAAGAAAATTTACCCGAGGAAGCCTATGACTGGTATCTAGATCTTCGTCGTTACGGAACATTCATTCATTCGGGGTTTGGGCTTGGGCTAGAGCGTACTGTTGCATGGATTACTGGCCGTAGTCACATTCGCGAATTGATACCTTTTCCCCGGCTCATGAATCGTTTGTCACCGTAATATCTAGGTTATGCCATGAACAAGCTTGTTCTAGACATGAATGATCGACGTCCAGTATGGGCTTGTCCCAATTGGTTTGTAGATGATCTCCATGCGATTTTGCCTTCTGACTGGGAGATTGTGGTCATCGAAGAGGAAAACGATGGTTCTGGTGATGGATTGGGCCGAGCAAGTGATGAAGTGCTCAAAGCTGTTCGGGATGCTCGCATATATCTGGGACTGGGAATTCCGAGGGAAGTGCTGATAGAAGGTGATAAACTAGAGTGGGTTCACACTGGTGCTGCGGGGGTAGGGAGTTCTCTCACTCCAGAAATGATTTCCAATAAGGTCTGTTTCACAAATTCTGCAGGTATTCATGCTATTCCTATAGCAGAGACTGTTTTGGGGATGATTCTTTATTTTGCACGAGGTATAGATTTTGCTGTTGCAGGTATGGCTCAGGGAAGATGGATCACTGAATCTTATTACGAACATGATTCTCCCATTAAGGAGCTTTCAGAAAGTGTTGTGGGAATTGTAGGGATAGGAGGTATAGGTAAGGAAGTTGCTTTGAGGGCCACTTCGTTCGGGGCAAATGTCATCGGTCTTCGCAGGAATCCAGTAAGGGATGGTGAGGTTCCTGAATGGGCAGATGAAAGATGTATAGAAAAGGTTAGGATTGTTTCAGGGGATGCCGGCCTTAAAGAGTTATTAGCCGAAAGCGATTATGTGGTAATATCGGCACCTGCAACCCCCACGACTAATGGAATGATTTCACGCAGAGCTCTTTCTGGTATACAAAAGGGGGCTGTCTTGATCAACGTTTCTCGCGGATCGCTTGTAGACGAAGATGCACTTGTTGAAAAATTGGAATCTGGTCATCTACGTGGGGCGGGTTTGGATGTGTTTGCTCAAGAACCCCTGCCGACTGGACATCCCCTTTGGTCTCTTCCCAACGTTTTGCTAACTCCTCATATATCGGCGGTAACTCGGGCTTATTGGAAGAGAGAGGCGGGTCTTATAGTAGAGAATGTCCAACGTTTTTTGAAAAAAGAGCCTCTTTTAAATGAAGTCAACAAAAATATGGGGTACTAATACTATTCAAATGATTGCCGATCTGATCCGATTGTTTCAACGGTTCTCTTTAATAAGAAGAATATAAACTGTTGGATAACATTTCTGGGTGTTTTGTGTTCAACTACTTGATAGTGCTCAATAGAGAATGCTGACCCTATCCATTCTGCCATATCTTCGATTCCATAGCACTTGCAGCTCAGTCCGCTACATTGAGTAGGTCCTTCTGGCCCGAAGGTTCCTATAATTGCTGTAGCATCATCAGATAGGCTGGACTCCATACATTCCATATATGCTTTTCTTTCATAGTCTTCCGTAAGAAAATGAAATACAGCCCTGTCGTGCCATATATCCCATAGATGGGGTGACTGAAATCTGGTTGCGTCCGATATAAACCATTCTACCTCTTGAGCCTTGTTCCCAAGCCTTTCCTTAGTGATTTCGATGGCTGTTTCAGAGATATCAAGGATACCAAGATTACGATATCCAATGCCCAGAAGATTATCTACGAGAGTTGAGGTCCCTGCTCCTACGTCCAATATCTTTGTATCTCTGTTCATGCTGGACATTGAGATAAGGTCAAGAGATAAGCTTGGCTTGTCTTGGTGCCAGCTAACTTTCTTAAGATCTTTATCTAGATAGATATTATTCCAGTGTTCTTTTAGGTTCAATTTATTTCCCAAATCCTTAACGACTGACTTTTTTGCAAGAGATTAACTGCCTACAAAAACGGCAATATAAAGAAATACAGTTTCGATATTATAATAAAAATGGTTAAATTAGAGTCCGATTTATCCGTACCATTCTTGATGCCTATATATTAGGTGGGAGGATTGGAAAATGATCATGTTTGATTACAAGAGAGAATTATTAATGATCAAGAACGTTCTGTCATTGGCTATACTGGTGCTATTGATGGCCTGTGCAACAAGTGGTCCTGGTTCTAGTAGAGCTAGCCGGAGCGGTCCAATTACAGTAGATGGCATCGCAGAGATATCTGCGGGTGATGCTTATGATGTAGTTGAAAAACTCAGGGCGGGGTGGTTGAGATCTCGTGGACCCAACTCTGTTAGCGATCCTAGCCCTGCGTATCCGACTATTTACGTAGATGGTACTAGGCGAGGAGAGATGGATATGCTCCGCACTATTTCAGTTATGGATATTCAGGAGATCGATTTCCTTAGTACGCAAGAAGCAAATTTGCGCTATGGACAAGGTCATTTTGGTGGAATAATCCACGTGACTACGAAACGGTAATGAGTCGTAAAATAGAGCTAACCTCTTGACTTCTTGTAAGCAAGAAACCACTATCGCATTGTAGCAAAACTTGACTAATTAGGTGATCAGGGCGGTATTTATATGTCCTCATTCGTTTAATTAGGCTATTTTGAACGAGGAGTATTTATTAGTCTTTTTATTTTAGTATGTTCTACATGTCGTTATGAATGTATTACAGGAGATAGGCTTTTTAATAATTATTTTTATAACAATTCATCAGTATGTATTTGTTGAAACACCATTCTAGTGGAGGTGATTCATTATGATGCCTTCTAGCATCGGCATTAGGAACGTGACTTTGCTTGCTATGGCAGCGGGGCTGCTGTTTCAAAGTCAATCATTGACCGCACAGGCACAGGGAACGATAACTGGCGTCGTCCTAGACGAAGCTACGCAACGTCCCTTGTCTAGCGTGCAGGTCCATATACCATCCATTCAGATGGGGACCCTATCCAACGATTCGGGTAGGTTCTTACTTCTGAACGTGCCAGCAGGAGTACACACACTCCGAGCTGAGCAGGTTGGGTATGGAAGTGCAGAACAGTCAGTAACAGTCGCGTCAGGACAGACTCTTACTGTTAATCTCGAACTTGGTTCGGTTGCTATCGACCTCGGAGAACTCGTGGTCTCGGTAGACGCTGTAGCCGCCCGGAAAATGGAATTCGGTACTGACATCGAGCGTTTCGACGCTGGTGCAGAAGTCGAGAAGGGTGCTGTTGGCAGCATATCAGACCTGCTCAGTGGTAGAGCAGCTGGTGTTGACATCCAGAGAGGTGCAGGACCCATCGGTAGTGCTTCAAGAATTCGGGTTAGAGGTGTTACCAGTTTAACACAGGGATCTAACCCCATCATCATCATCGATGGTATCCGAAGCAACAATCAGACGGACTTAGGTCCTGAGTCCATTGACTGGACTGAAGGACGTACGTTCTCTCGTCTTGATGACCTTAACCCTGCAGACATAGCTAGTGTGCAGGTTATTAAGGGACCGACCGCAACAGCTCTCTACGGGGCAGGGGCGGCTTCAGGCGTGATTCTTATTGAGACTCACAAGGGTTCTCGTTCAGATCACAGGGTCCAGATCAATTCAGAGTTCGGATTCGTTGAAGACGTTGCTCATTACTGGGACAAATGGTACAACTTTACTAAGTACCTCGGAATCACCAGTGTTGACGATCCTATTGCCCAGCAATGGAACGCTATCACGAATGATGTTACTGGAGATGTTTGGGGATTCAACAACACGATTACGAATCCTCTAACTAGCCCTCTCCGTAAGGGAGGCTTCCATAACACTACTATTACTGCAAGTGGCGGTAGTGATGATGTGCAGTACTTCATCTCCGGTCGCTACAAGGATGCAGATGGCCCGTATCCTAACAATGAAATGGATCAGACATCCATTCGGGCTAACATTACGGCAAATCCACACGAAGATTTACAGATTTCAGTAAACACTAACTATTTAGAAACTAACGTTCGTGTTCCTGAGTCTTCTCGTAGCTTCCGGGGTTACTCTACTAATACTGGAGCCGGTTCGCCGATCGCTTCTTTCGGAGTTCGTCCAGATGGTACTCGCGGAGACTGCTTGGGTGCATTGCTACCTGGTGCAGATGTAGCAGCAGCTAATGCTTCTTGCTTGCTCCGTCAAGGAAACCTGATCGCAAACTTCGACAATCTTAATACTATTTATAGTGGACAAAACACTGGTCGCTTTGTTGGAAGCGCCACGTTGAGGTGGAGTCCTCTTTCATGGTTGACTAACCGAGCAGTTATGGGTGTCGATCATTCTCAGATGCAGGACCTGAACGAATTTCCAGTTGATGGAGCTCGTCCCTTCGGTGTTCTCTCCGCAGGATATGTTAGAGATCAGCGCATCACGGACGTGAACCGCACGTTTGAGTATACTGGAACAATAGTTACTAGTCCGTTTGAAGATCTTCAGTCGACAACGTCGATTGGTGCTCAATACTTCAGTCAGAAGACGGAACTAGTTGCTTGTATCGGTGAGGGCGGTTTTGCCAGTTCCACAGCTACAGCTTGTGACGCAGCTTTGATCCAGACTGGATTCTCTAACAATGTTGAGAGGGTCGAGGTTGGAACATATGTCCAGCAGCGTTTCGGCTTTAGGAATTACTTGTTTGCAACAGGTGGTATTCGCTATGACGACAACAGTGCATTTGGAACCGCACAATCAGGTATATGGTCTCCTAGTGCCAACGCTTCGTTAGTACTTAGTGATATGCCATTCTGGAATCCTGATTCCAAGGTAAGCAGTCTGCGTTTACGGTTTGCATGGGGTACGGCAGCTCAGGCGCCACCGCCATCTGCAGCTATTAACAGAATGCTTCCTGTTAGGCTGGAAGTAGGAGGAAATCAGGTTACGGGAATTTCCGCTGCCTATCCAGGCAACCCGAATCTGACAGCCGAGAGGAAATCCGAAATTGAATTCGGAGTAGACGCAGGATTGTTTGATGAGCGTTTAGCAGTGAAATTGACTTATTATCAGCAGGAAACTACAGATGCTATCGTGACTCGATTCCTTGCACCTTCTCTAGGTTCTAGGGGTGAACAGTGGGTCAACGTTGGTAAGCTGGAAAACAAAGGTATCGAGTTGTCAGTTGGAGCTCAGCTTGTTAACACTCCAGGATTCTCGTGGGATATCGATCTAAGACATTCCACACAAGATCCGATCATTACTGATCTCGGTGGTACGCCCCCGCTCTTCTTGGGCGGTAATGTTGGAGCCTTTGTTGAAGGCTACGCTCCGGGTGTATACTATGGCCCGACTATCGAGAGTGCTCAAAGAGCTTCAGATGGAAGCATCGTCGATGGCAGCATAGTTGTTAAGCCGGGAGATATGAATCTCGAAGCTTATCCGACTTACTCGAGTCATGGAAGTCAGCAGGCTGGAAACTTCCAAAACCTTTCAACAACTTTCTCATTCTTCAATGGAGCCCTCAGACTGTCAGCTCTATTCGACAGAAAAGGTGACGTAGCTAAGAACAACAGCTCCGACCGCTTCCACGTGAGCTTCGGTCGTGATAGGGCAGCTACATGGCATTACGCATTCCGTGAGTACAGAATGACTGCTGCCCAACAGGCTGGAATGGAAAAATCATTAACGGATGGTGCCGCATGGCGGGACTTCGTCTTCCACGAAGACGGAACCTTCATTCGCTTTAGAGAGCTAACGTTGGCTTATGATGCGCCTCAAGCATTTTCAAGTGCTTTCGGTGCTTCACGTGCCAGCATAACTCTGGGTGCTAGAAACTTGCTACTCTGGACGGCTTATACAGGCCTAGATCCAGAGACCATTACTCGTGGTGGAATCACTAATTTCCCCGCCAACGAAGAGTTTTATGGAGAAGCACAGCCCAGAACCTTCTTCACACGGGTCTCGTTGACCTTCTGATCTGACGACGAAAGAGAGGAGACGAATGTCTAACATGAACCGTGAATCCTTAGAGATGAGAGATATTATGATGAAGGGGCAAGAGATAAAAACAAGAAAGAGGGGACGCTTTGCTGCTTCCATCCTTCCTCTAGTCGTTACTATGGCAGTAATGACTGGTTGTGAAGGGATTCTGGATGTGGCAGCTGATCCTCACTTTGTAGACGCGTCGACAAACCCTGCGCAGCTTAACGAGACTCTCGTTGGTGCTCAGGTAGATATGTATTTCATCTACGACGTGTGGATGTATGAAACTAACATGTTCTCCGGAGGCATGGCGTCGGTTGGCCAGTTGCGTTACACACAGTCCTTGAGGCAGGTATATCGCGAAGGGGGCCAAGCTGGTGGTTTGACTGGTGGAACCAGAGATCGTCGTGGACCTGCTGTCGGATATTATGCTTTCCTACAACAGGCTCTCTATTCGTCTAAGAAGGCGCAGGAGAGAATTTTGGCTGGAGAATTTGAAACAATTACTGATCCTTCGGGATCGGCAGAGTATGCTCGAGTTTCAGTGTACCGAGGCTTTGAGTTGATCTGGATTTCTGATTTTTACTGTGAGTTCGTCTTAAATGGTGCAGGCCCAGTGATTACTTCTGCACAGGGTTATGCTCTGGCTAAGACTAATTTCAATGCTGCATTAGCTGCTGCTGGAGCGTCTGCGGCTGATAAATCAGCTGCCAGAGCTGGATTAGCCAGGGTCGAAAGACTTCTGGGTAACGATGCTACGGCTGCAAGTCATGCGTCACAGGTAGCTGCCGACTTCAAATATGAAGCTACTTACTCACAGAATACTTTCACGCAGACTAACCATGTTTGGTTCCGGACATGGGGCTTCGGTGAGCACACTATAGCTACCGCGTTCCAAGGATTGAAGCTCGATGACGGTACTACGGATGATCCTCGTACCGCAACGACTACTAATCCGGTACCACCGCGTGGAGATCACTCTAATGTATACGCACCAAATAAAGTGCCTTCAGGAGCATCTCCTCTGATCATCACATCAGGTATTGAAATGCACTTTATCATTGCTGAGTCGTTGTACGCGACTAATCCAGATTCAGCAAGAACAATACTAAATACCATCCGCAGTAAACGCGGAGTAACAGAGACTGTATCTGCTAGTCTTAGTGGAACCGCCCTCAGAGATAAGATTATCGACGAACGTCGTCGCACGCTTCTCTTAGAGGGTACCCTTATGGGTGATACACGTCTTTACAAGACTAAGTACAGTGTGGACAAGTTCCATACTTCGATTCCACAAGGGCTGGCAGTTGGTAGTATGACATGCCGTCTCGTGCCACAGCGTGAGATCGATAATATACCGGGTCTCGTTTATACCTCTAGCTGATAGAGATAAATACGAGAGCTATATAGTAAAAGTTTAATTAGTAAAGAGGGGCCGTATGGGGCCGCCTAAAAGGCGGACTCATACGGCCCGTCGATACTCAGGTTTTTAAAAAACAGAGAAAGTGAAGAATTCATGAAACGAAGAGATTTCACTAAAGCCTTGTCAGTACAGGCTGTTGCTGTGAGTGCACTTCCGAGTGCATTGACTGCCAGCAACGATGTGGAAATAGAAGAGGTAGACATAGAGAAGCCTATGGATCAGGCTTCTGA
>DEAF01000022.1 GCA_002346625.1 Gemmatimonadales bacterium UBA2989 | reverse complement strand
TTCCTATAAATCAAAGATGATCAACCTTCCAGTTATGGTCAGGATATTGTGAATAAAATCAGTGTAGTCGGTGCTGGTCATGTTGGGGCAACCTGTGCCCAGAGGTTAGCAGAAAAAGAACTTGCACGTGAAATCATACTTATTGATATCGTTGAAGGGATTCCGCAGGGTAAGGCACTCGATCAGTGGGAAAGTGCACCTGTAGAAGGTTTCGATTCTAAGATAATTGGTACTAATTCTTATCAGGCTGCTACTGATTCGGAAATCTTTATTGTGACGGCAGGCATTGCCCGCAAACCAGGTATGAGCCGTGATGATCTATTAAAAACAAATACTGACATTGTTCAGTCTGTATCCAAAGAGATTGCCAGGGTGGCACCTAAATCAATTATCATCATGGTGTCTAATCCCCTAGATGTCATGTCGTATGTGGCGATGCAGGCCACAGGTTTTCCTAGAGAACGTATAATTGGTATGGCTGGTATCCTAGATACGGCACGGTACCGCTCATTCATTGCTTTGGAATTAGATGTAAGTATAGAAGATATACAGGCTTTGGTGCTTGGGGGACACGGTGACACGATGGTTCCTCTAGTTTCCACTACTAATATCTCGGGCATTCCTTTAAATCATTTTATAGACCAAGATAGGATAGATGCCCTTATTGAGCGTACTCGTAAAGGAGGAGCAGAAATCGTTAGTCATCTGAAGACTGGGAGTGCATACTATGCTCCTTCTGCAGCGGCTGTTCAGATGGCCGAAGCTATAGTTAAAGATAAGAAAAGAATTCTCCCTTGTGCTGCTTATCTCCAGGGCGAATTTGGCCATAATGGTATCTTTTTGGGAGTTCCTTGTAAGCTAGGAGTGTCGGGCATACAAGAAATAGTTGAAGTGGATCTTACAGAGTCTGAAAGAAATGAGCTGGCAAAGAGTGCTGAAGCGGTCAGAAGTAGTATGAAATTCTTATCTAACTGATTTTGATAAGAATTCTTACAGATCGCACTTCATCAGTAGTACCTAATATTTTAACTTTAATAGCTATCCCTACGATAGCAGAGGTTGTGGATATTTGAATTTATCAAAAATGTCCATGAGATCGAATGATGATTCGTTGGTATCGGAGATGAAATGGCTGACAAAGTAAGTGATGCAAAAGACACACTAACAGTTCGGGACAACCGAACTGATCGTGAATACGAGATTGATATTCACGAAGGTGATGTTGTAAAAGCCATGGATTTCCGTCAGATAAAAGTAAAAGATGAAGATTTCGGAATCATGTCATATGATCCTTCTTTCTCAAATACTGCTTCAACGCGAAGCTCTATAACTTTTATTGATGGTGCGAATGGAATCCTTGAATATCGTGGATATCCCATTGAGCAACTTGCAGAGAAAAGCACTTTCCTAGAAGTGTCTTACCTAATCCTGCGAGGTGAGCTTCCTAATAAATCTGAACTGGATGAGTTTACGGGTACTATTACTAACCACACTTATGTGCATGAGAATATTAAAACGCTCATGAATAGTTTCCGTTACGATGCCCATGCAATGAGCATGCTTATCAGTGGTGTTGCTGCATTAAACACATTCTATCCTGAAGACAAATCCATAAGGGATCCCGATTATCGTTGGCTTCAGATCCAGCGTGTTGTAGCTAAGATGCCAACCTTGGCAGGGCTGGTCTATCGCCACCACAGGGGTTTGCCTCGCGTATATCCAGAAAACGAACTTTCGTACACTGCTAATTTCCTAAATATGCTTTTCCGTATCGGTGTAAGAGAGTATAAGCCTAATCCAGTCTTAGAGCGCGCCCTTGATGTACTTTTTATCCTACATGCAGATCACGAACAAAATTGTTCAGCTACTACTATGCGTGTCATAGGTAGTGCTAGAACAGATCCTTATTCGGCCTTGGCTGGAGCTATGGGTGCTCTTTTTGGTCCTCTTCATGGGGGGGCTAACGAAGCAGTTCTTAGGATGCTACGTAGAATAAATTCTGTTGATAATATTCCGTCCTTCATGGATGGCGTGAAGAATAAAAAAGAACGCCTCATGGGATTTGGTCATCGTGTTTATAAAGCTTATGATCCAAGAGCTAGTATCATAAAGCGTACTGCAGACGAGGTTTTTGAAGTTACTGGACGAAATCGTCTTCTGGATATTGCTCTTGAACTCGAGAAAATAGCTTTGGAGGATGAATATTTCGTTTCTCGAAACCTTTATCCAAACGTTGATTTTTATTCAGGATTAATCTACCAGTCGATGGGATTTCCAGTAGAAATGTTCCCAGTGCTATTTGCCATACCAAGAACTGTGGGGTGGCTTGCTCAGTGGGAAGAGATGTTGGAGGACAATGAGCAGCGTATCTCTCGGCCCAGGCAGGTATTTACCGGAAAACCCAGAAGGGATTTCGTGCCGATTGAAAGTCGGTAATTATATGGAATGTGTATACTAACCTTATATAAGGAACAATGTCAGTAACACCTATTGATGTTATGCATCTTGGTCACCGTGGGGTGATCTCTTCGTATTTGATTGATGGCCTGGAACCCATTTTAGTAGATCCAGGACCTAGCACTTCTCTCCAAGGACTAGAGTCGGGGCTGGAGGAAAAGGGCATAGAGCTTAATGACGTATGCCATATTCTTCTTACACATGTTCATCTAGATCATGCTGGTGGTACAGGACATCTGGTTGATCGATATCCTAATATTGTGGTACATGTACATGAGGACGGTGCACCTCACATGGTTGATCCAGAGAAACTCATCTCCAGTACTAGGAGAACATGGGGTGATAAACATGATAATCTTTGGGGTGAAGTGATTCCAATCCCTCAAGGTCGCATCAGAGCCTGGAATCCATCGACCTTAATTCAGGTCCCCAAAATAAGGGTTTTCCCTACCCCTGGTCATATAGATCATCATGTTTCATATCTAGTAGAGGATGATGGGGTTTTCCTGACCGGTGATGCACTGGGTATAATCCTAGCACCTGATGCACCTACGCATCCTTCATGCCCTCCACCAAGCTTGAACGTTCCTTCTTGGCTACAAACCTTTGACGATATAGAGTCTATCGGTCCTGATGTTATCGGGCCAACTCACTTTGGTTTACATAATGATTTTGTAGGCAGAGTACGACAGATGAGGTTGCGTTTGTTAGCACTACAGGACCGAGTGCAAAAAGCGATTGCAACTGGCGATGATAGTGACAGAGCGGTCTTTGAGTCAGAGGCAAGGGAAGAGCTTGCCCAATTCCGTCCTAGGGAAGAGATCGATTCCTATTTTGATGCTTTTGCGGCTGCTGGAGATTGGAATGGTATGAAATTCTATCTCGAAAGAGCGGCAATGTCTTGAAAAAAAAGGTAATTTTTTTATTCGGCATCTTCTTGCCTGTTCTTGGATTGGATCTTATCACTAAAAAATGGGCTCTTGATACCCTAGGTGATGGAATTCGTATGGAGATATTTTTTGGATATATTCCTCTTACTTTAGTATTCAATCGAGGTGCTGCTTTTGGAATTTCCCTAGGTAATGATCCCAGGTGGTTTTTCATATCCATTACTATGTTGGCTCTGATTCTGCTACTAACACTTCTTAAACAATCTGAGACTGAAGATTTGTTGAGAATTGTTTCTGTTTCACTAATTCTATCGGGTGCATTAGGTAACCTATACGATAGGGTCAGGTGGGATATGGGCGTTGTTGACTTTATAGGGCCTATAGATATTGGATTTATGCTATGGCCTATATTTAACGTTGCGGATATGGCGATATCTTGCGGTGCTGTATTGCTTGCTATTTCGTTCTGGTTAGAGGATAGAAGAATCTCCTATCAGGAACCCTAACTTCAAATCTCATATCAGCTTTAAGCAATCATAGCCTGAAAATTATATCTAAAACCCTAGTCCTTACTATCTTTAAAAACGGATACTAAGGACTAGGGTTTTAGATATTCTGTCTTATAGCTTAAGGTGTTCCTGGAGATCCATTTCAGAAACGTTAAGCCTGAATTTGTCTACTTCACCCAGCTTAGTCTCTATCAGTTTACTATGGACCTTATCTCCGATTGCTTCCCTTAGAAAATCACTGCCTTGAGCTACATGGACCGCTTCAAATAGGTCATGAGGCAAGGCATCAATATTCATCTCTTCTCTCTCGAGCGTACTGAGTTTATAAAGGTCTATAGTCATTGGGTCTGGACATGCTGTTTTATTTTCTAATCCATGAAGTCCTGCTGACAGCATGACACTGAAAGCCAAGTATGGATTGCAAGTTGGATCTGGGAAACGAAGCTCGATCCGGGTCGCTACTTCCTTACCTGGTTTATAAAGGGGTACTCTAATAGCAGCTGATCGGTTCGCCTCAGCCCAAGCTATATGAGTAGGAGCTTCGTAACCTGGGACGAGACGCTTATAGGAGTTATAAGTCTGGTTTGTGATCAATGCGATTTCTCTAGCGTGTTCGAGCACACCAGCGATAAAATGCTTGGCTGTGGCACTCAGGTGCTGGGGATCATTTTTGTCATAGAATGAGTTAGTTGACTCATCCTCGAAAATCGACAAGTGTGTGTGCATACCACTACCGTTTTCACTTGCAATGGGTTTAGGCATGAATGTCGCAAAAACCCCACAGCGCCTAGCAACTTCTTTAACTAAGTATTTGTAAGTCTGTAAGTTGTCAGCCATCCGTAGTGCTTCTTGGTAACGGATATCGATCTCATGTTGTGAAGGGCCTACCTCGTGATGATGATATTCTACTGGTACGCCCATGGCTTCTAGGGCAATCACCGTAGCTTCTCGGATGTCATCTCCTACGTCCACGGGGTTTATATCGAAGTACCCTGCTTCGTCTAAAAGTTCAGGGCCAGTGTGGTCCTTGAAATAGAAGAATTCCGCTTCAGGTCCGATATTCATATGAGAAAATCCATGACCTTTCAGGCGCTCTAAATTTTGCGACAGAATTACTCTAGGACATGATGTATAAGGTGTACCATCTGGTGTTCGTATTTCAGCAAACATGCGTATTGAGCGTGATCCACCGGGACTAAATGGTAGCACTTGAGCCGTAGAGGGGATTGGCACAGCTACCATGTCACTTTCTTGGATACGCTGGTAGCCTTGGATTGATGATCCATCAAATCCCATTCCTTCGGCAAAAGCACCTTCGAGTTCTTTTGGTGTGATGGAAAAAGATTTTCCATAGCCTAGCATGTCTGTGAACCATATACGGATTGAAGATACCCCGAACTCCTCTACGTATTTGAGCACATCTTCAGCTGTACTCAAAGACAATCCATTTCGGGATCCCATTTCTTCTATGTAATCTTCCATATCTTCTCGAAAAGCTTCAGCATCATATAGAAGGGCGTCCAAGCTCATTTGTACTACTCCTCTGAATTTTGAATTGTGGATTCTGAATAAGGACATGACTTTAATATTTCTGCAAACAAAAACCAGGCAGAAGGGGGCACCTCTCCTCTGCCTGGTCGGATAACTCCAACCGATGGCCTAAGGACTTCATTGGTCCTTGCCGACGGTAGATTTACATGTGGCACGTGCGATGATAGACAGGCCTTAGTAATGTGTCAACCTTAGTTTGATAATTGAACTCTGTGAGTATGAAGGATTGATATTGGATATAGTTGCTATACTGCTGTAGCAATGCCATTTTTTTATAAGTATTAATAAGAAGCTCATATTCTATTAAAGTGTATTTGGAGACCTCATGGAGGATTTTTTAAGTAAGTCGTTTTTAGCAAATACGGCACTTGATTGGGCTCTGGCTCTTGTAGTCACAGCATTTGTTTGGGTTGCTGTGCGAATATTGGTACGCATTCTATTAAGCAGGATGCGAGTTTTAGCTGCTAAGACTGAGACTGATGTTGATGACCTGGTCACAGAGCTTCTGGATAAGACAAAAGTATTTTTCGTTGCTTTAGTTGCCCTATATGCTGGAGCAAGAAGTCTTGAGTTTTCTGGCGGTGTGGATTCTGTATTAACACGTATTGTTATAATTGGATTCCTAATCCAGGGAGCTTTTTGGGCAGATGGAATTGTTAATTATATCCTAGGGAGTTGGGCTCAGAAGAAATTTAAAGATGACCCTACTGTAGCTACAGCTATGGGCTCAGTGCGTTTTCTTATACGTCTGGGGGTTTGGTCAACTTTTGTTATGTTAGCCCTGGATAATTTGGGTATTGATGTAGGACCCCTTGTAGCTTCACTGGGTATCGGTGGCCTTGCCTTGGGATTGGCACTTCAGGGTACATTGTCGGATCTCTTCGCATCTTTCTCTATCATTTTTGACAAACCTTTTGCTGTTGGGGACTTTATCCAAGTGGGTAGCTTAGCTGGAACCGTTCAACACGTTGGTCTTAAGACCACTAGGGTCACGGCTCTCACGGGGGAACAACTGATTTTCTCCAACTCAGATCTTCTAGGTAGTAGAATCCAAAATCTTCAGCGTCGAGATGAGAGACGGTGTTCTTTTATTTTGGGGGTGACATACGATACGGATCCTGATCAACTCGAGCGCATACCAGATTTTATAAAGGAGATCGTCGAGAATAAAGATTGTACGAGATTCGACAGATGCTTCTTTATGGCTTTCGGGGATTCAGCTCTGAACTTCGAGGTGGTTTATTATATGCTGGACCCGGATTATCTGCTTTATGCTGCCACGAATCACTCTATCAACTTAGATATTTTCCGCAAATTCAACGAAGAAGGTATTGAGTTTGCTTATCCAACCCAGACCATTAATATGCAATCTCTGGACGAAAAAACGGAAGGCTGATTCTGAGAAAATATTTTCTTGGAATCCAGGTGCCGTTGCTTCTTATGATTGGTAGGCTGGATTTAATAGAGTTAAGCTATTTGTCTTTGCTGGGGTTAATTGCTAGGACAACGTATTCGATGCGTCGTCCACGCATCTTTGTGATACGAAAATTCCATCCTTCAATTTCTACAACATCTCCGACACGTCCAACTCGATTCAGGTATCCAAAAACTATCCCACCCAGTGTGTCATATACGTCTTCGGGAAGAGAAAGGCCCAGGCGATCGTTAATTTCTCTAACTGTTACTCCACCCCAAATACGGATGTGACCATCGGCTAGCTCCTGCACACCCACAGGTTCGTCTTCTTCATGTTCATCTTGAATTTCTCCGATGATTTCCTCTATGAGGTCTTCAAAAGTAACTAAGCCTGCCGTCCCACCGAATTCGTCGACTACTATTGCCATCTTGGTTCTATTGGCTCTCATTTCTGGAATCAGTTCTTCCACCAACTTGTTGGCAGGTATGAATTGTATGGGGCGAATTATACCTGAGATGGAATCCAAATCTTCCTGATCAATGCGCCAGAGATCTCTAGCTACGATCAACCCTTCTATTTTATCAAGTGATTCTTTGTAGACAGGAAGGCGGAGATGGCCTTCATCTAGCATAAGTGTAATGGCTTGCTGTACTGTGGCGTCCCAAGAAATAGCTACCATGTCTGTCCTAGGTGTCATGGTCTCGCCAACTGTTACCTCGTCTAGCTTTATAATATTTGTTACTACTCTCCATTCGTCCTCATCGATTGTACCTTCGCTGTATCCTATCTGTGCGATAGCCTCGAACTCAGCTTTGCTTATCTTAGATCCATGTGATCCTGGTAGCATTTGACTGAAAAAGTTGAGTGGTAAAAGGATTGGCTTCATTAGAAAAACCATCCAGTGTAGGATGTGAGCAGATGGTTTTGTGAGCTTTTGCCAAAAAGTGGCTCCAATCGTTTTTGGTACGATCTCTGAAAATATTAGAATGGCTAGTGTTAGTAATGCGGTGAATACTCCTATCCACACTTCACCGAATATTCGTGTTGCTATAGATCCTCCAATCGCAGCACCAGCCGTGTGTGATATAGTGTTTAGTGTTAGGATCGCTGAGATGGGCTCATTTATCTTCTCTTGCATTGCACTTAGATATTTTCCGGCTTGAGAACCTTGTTCCCGAAGGACTTCTACGTATGAGTGCGTTACGGATAGGAGTACGGCCTCCAACACTGAACAAAGGAAGGATATTGATAGAGATATTCCTAAAACTAACAGAAGTGTCGCCATACACAGATAGTATTGGATGGATTAAAGTTTATGAAAGATACTATAGGACTGCTTAATTATGACAAATTTGTAAAGTATGGTTTCTTACACTACATCAATAACGGTTCCCGATCTCAGAAAAACTAACTTACCACTAACGTTCCCTTCGGCTAGACCGTACTGTTCTTTTATTACTTTGCAGTAAGCTGTGATCTGTGGACGGTAGCGCTCGGTGTAATCGAAAAATATATCCTGATTAGTTGTATCGATGTTGTCCGTTTTGAAGTCCAGGACTTCAGCTCTTAATACCTGTCCGTTTCGATGCGTCAGAACCACACGGTCTATAAACCCTTCTTGGATCTCATCTCCGATTCTACGTACGAAGGGTAATTCATTTTCTATTTTTATGAATGTGTCAGGATCAGATGGGAAGGTATTTCTGCTCAATATATTTCGGATAGGATCCATATCCATCCAGGTACGAAATTCTGAGATGAGAGCGGTTATTTTTTCATCGGAAATTCCGGGAGTTTTGTCCCTAGCGATAGCTTTCAGTGTTTTGTTATCGGGTATTCCGTCATCTATCCATTCGATTTTTTCGCACCATGCATGTACCAGCTCTCCATACTGAAGATTGATAGTTGAATCTAAGCGGAGGATAAAACTCAAGTCCGTATACATTTCATTCACGAGACTGGAGGGGCTACGTCGAGTCATGTTACGACCTGGCCCAGCAGTATGAGGTTGGATCAGGATTTCAGGAGAACTCCTTTTTTTTACTGGCTTGCCATCGGTATCCGTCTCCGTCTCCTTAAACCAATTAGGATTTCCACGCTTTAGCAGTACACCTTTATAGCCTACCTCTTCGTCTGCCAAGCTCAGCGCCTCACGTATCAATCTTGCACTATTGTTTCTTTTATCGTCCTCTGAAGGAGGGAGGATTATATGTAATGCGTGTCTTGCCCTAGTGAGAGCCACGTAAAGCACGCCGATTTCGTCTCGCAATTCTTTAGCCTCAAGTTCACGTGCGTGTTCTTGGATTTCAGGGAATAATGTCCGAAAGTTCTTTTTTACATGTGGGTATACCTGCACTATTGAGCCTTCTTGGTTACGCTCAGGAATAGCTGTGCGTTGTATTTTGGGTGTCAGAGATTCATATAGCTCGGATAGTAATACAACATCGAATTCTAAACCCTTGGATTGATGTACTGTCATTACTTTTACTTGAGTTGAGGAAGGATCTTCTACAGACTCTAGTTTAACGTATCGGATGAAGTCTTTTGGGCGAAGAGTTGGCCGCTCATCCCATCGGTAGCCCATTCCTATGAGTTGTTTCAGTCGATTTATCTGTCTGGTGTCACACACCTGTTTCAAGTCTTTAACCCACTTGTCCAGAGTCGGGCCATATCCGTCATTAAGGAGTTGAGCACGGATAGAGTACGTCAGATCTTTTATTGATTTTTCATCCTTATTGTTCTGAAGCCCAATGATTTTGGCTAAGGGAGTATGGGTCACGTGATAGAGAGCCACACTATCACTCGGATGATCAGCTAACTGAAGGGCTGAGATTATGGCGTTAACAGGGGGTGTATCCGTTAGGGGTGTGCCTCCCTGGCCGCTAGCCGGAACCCCAAGGGATTGAAGTTCATTCAAGAGATAACCAACCACGCTATTGCGACGTACCAGTACAGCGATTTCTCGTTCTGGCATCTGTTCGTGCAGATCTTTAACGATCCCTGCTGCGTATTTTAGGAGATTTGGTTGTATCACACCTTTTTTAGTATCACCGCCCGGTCCCAAATGTATGCATACATGACCTTGCTTGTTTTCACCGGGTTTGAGTTTGGTGAAAGTCTTTTTCCAGGTTTCTGCAACTCTAGTTCCTACAGGTATTTTTGAAATGACAGGATTTACTGGGAGGTCTTGGAAAACATCTGCTATGAAATCGAGGAGTGCTGAGCCAGAACGCCATGATTCAGGCATAGTAGATTCAGGCAATCTATAGCGATCTTTTACTTTACCTACGAGTTCGGGATGTGCGCCTCGCCATCCATAGATTGATTGCTTGGTATCTGCCACGATGACCCCAGCACGTTCATCAAGGTGTCCGGACAAAAGTTCGTCTGCAAGTGGTTCTAGGGCTTTCCACTGTTCCAACGAAGTGTCCTGGAATTCGTCGATCAGGAGATGTCGCATTTTCTGATCCAGGCGATAGTGCAGATCGTCTCGTTTCCCTGTGGGATCAGGTCCGCCCAGCATATATGTGATATCCTCAAATCTGTAAGTACCGAGCAGTCTCTGGACTTCTTCAAATGCAGTTTCCAGTAGTTCAGCAAGACGCCCCATGGCTTCAACTTGGCGACAGAATCTAGGAGCGAGATCTATACGGGCTAGCTTTCGGGCTTCTAGGAAGATATCGACAAACTTTGAAGGTATCTCTTTTCTACTGAATGAAACTTCACCTTCGATAACCTTAGCCCCGATCCCTTTTTCGAAAGTTGATCCCCAGTCTAATTTTTCGATATAGTCAGATGCATCATTTCGGGATTTTTCCCATCCTTTCATAGGATGTCCATCTTTGGTTTTAGGGACCTCAAGTTTTCTTAGGCGGTCGGATATCCTCAGAGCTTTCTTCTTGAGTTTTTCTTGAGAAATAGGATTTCCCACTCTGAAATCTGGTTTCCAGGGATTCACTGCCTCGGAGTCCAGTTGTCGACGAATACGAATAAGGTCATCCACATAGTCTAGAAGGTCATCGTGAATGTCTCGGTTAGCGTCACCTCGATTGAGCTTGCGAACTAATTCATTCATTTCCGCATTGTTGGTTTCAGCTAGAACGATTTGCAATGTTTCGGTTCGCAATCCTTCCTGGATTGTCTCATCTGCAATGGTCCATCCAGGTTCCATCCCTATCTCCTGGAAGAAACTGCGGGCCAAACGGACAAAGAATGCATCCAGGGTTTCCACGTTAAATAGATGTAGGTTAGCGAGTATTTTAGCTAGAAGTTTGCGACACTCTTCGGGTTCCTTTAGGTGAGGATTGTCAGTATATTCACTGAGTTCCTGGGCTTTTTCGGAATTAACAGATCCCTCTGCTAGTCTGGTGAGTATTCTCCTCGATATCTCACCTGCTGCTTTCCGTGTGAATGTGGAAGCCAGCACTTCCTCAACAGGTGCACCCATCGCCAATAGGCCAATGATGCGGCTTGATATGTGGTGTGTTTTTCCTGATCCAGCCGAAGCCTGAATCAATTCTCGAGGAAGGGCAATGGAAGTTTTAGGTGTAATCATTGCTCGCTCACCTCTTTCGTGGGCTTCCATCCCTCCCTCAAGATTGGATCAAGAATATCCCTTGACCCACTTATTCTAGTCTTTTTGCTGTCGAATTTCCCCCTTCGTAAAAGTCTAACTATATCTTGTGCGAAATCTTCTGCTGAACTCAAGTCTTCTTCGTTCCATTCAGCGAGTTCGAACCCAGCATCCTCTCTCTTTTTGGGCAGAGAGATATAGCCGAGGCGCACATTGTTTTTATCGATGGCCTTGGTGTTAACAATCGGTCTGCAATGCTTGTCTTCAATTGCACTTAGAAGTTGTCTGTATAGGGGTAGCTGAAGGTCTTTCCAGACGAACAGTCCGTTCGGGAGTTTCACTCTGTGTGCCTTCTCTGGAGAACTCATCGAACTGCCAGTTTTATAATCGAGTAATGCCCACTCGCCTGTAGAGGGATTGTGATCAATTCGGTCTATGCGACCCCCTAGCAGAATAGGTGTGCCATCGACATCAAAAGGAACTCCTGTCGCTTCGCACTCTACTGCTATTATTTGCCAACCCTCTGATGCCCATTCCGCCTGTTCTTTAGCAAATGACTGTAGTCTGAACTTGAGTTGTTCTGCCTGAATATGAATTGCAGGCAATGCGTCCTTGCCAAAGCGGCTAGAGACTTCTTTATCCAGGATATTTATCAGAATTTTCTTTACATCTGATTCGTCCCAGATGTCTATTTTTGGCGAAGAATCCAGTGCTAACATACCGAATCGGTGAAGAATATCGTGAGCCAAAGATCCAAAGTCTAATGGGTCTAGTTGACGAACAGAGTCATCTGTATTGTTCAGCTTGTATATCCTCTCAAGAACAAATCGATAGGGATCACTAATTAGAGCTTTAAAGTCAGTGACCCGTAGGGCAGTAGGTATTTCGTCTTCTCCTAATTCAATCTCTGGCTCAGGAGGAACGTTGAATTGACTGTCCTCACTTGATTCAATATCCGATGAAGTCGGCCTAGAGCTGCTGGGTTCTTCTGAGTAGAACTTAAGTATGCGATCGGGCATATCTTCTTCCCGGATACGGAACATTAGACGGCTGGGAAGGATAGGGTCACCCAGGGTTGTTCTGCGCCCAGTGATGAGGCGTACGAATTTTTTAGAGTTCATTACCGTTGTGAGTCGGTATGTGTCTTGTGCCAACCTGCGTCGATTATCAGGCAGGCCAAGGTGAGTTCGTAATGAATCAGGTAGGAACGCATGACCGTTTACTGATTTTGGCAAAAAACCTTCGTTGAATCCTGTAATGATTACTATTGGTGCATCATCCAGAGGAATTTCAAGCCAGCCCAGAATTTCCACTGAGTCTATTCTAGAATCTGGAGTAATTTTATCCTCGTTTAACTCTAGTAGCAGGATACGTATAGCACTGCTGCCCGTACACTCATCGTCTAATGTTTCCGGAATATTTCTAAGTGATGTTGCTACAGACTGTATCCGTCCCAAAACATCCAACAGTTGTAGGTGGGCTGGTTGGCTCTGGTCTAATTCCAATCCACCATAAACCTCTAAAAGGAGCTCCATAACTATAGGCATCCATTCTGACAATGGCTTGCGTCCATCAAAGCAACTGATCTTACTTTCTTGCTCTATGGATTGAAGTAGAGAATGGAATAATGCAGTATTATTACCCCCTTTGAGGATATTGTCTCTAACCTTGAATGGAAGGTGCTCAGCAAAATATTTATCAGCGATATCGATAGCTTCATCGCCAATAATATCTTCGGATTTTATCAGTGCACCTACGTCAGGGTGTCGTAATAGTGCTGCCAGGGCTTGGAAGGTGTGTTTGTCAATGTAGTCAGCTATGGCTTGGAGAAGACGAGCTGGAGCAGTCCGTAATGGAGATATTCCTGCAGCGTACAGAGAAGATACGTTATCAGTTTTAAGAATCTGTTCCAGGTGGGGCAACACTTCCGATTCTGGATTAACAGCCAACGTTATTTCATCAGCCGTGTATTTTCCATCGAAGCTAATCAGGATTCCTCTGACCGATTCCGCTTGATCATCAGGCTTGTCCACTATTTCCAAATCTTCGTTGGTAATCGGTACTAAAGCATTTTCCCAGTAATCTGTGGATGGCAGGCCAAAAGCATCGAAGGCATTTGTTGTGTCAGCTCCGTCATTGAGTTTCCGAGGAGCATGGATAAGAGTGCGTATTTTTGCCCCACTCTTTTCTAAAAGATTTTTGGTTACAGAAGGTATCTCTACAATGGAGACTAGCCATATATCTCCTGTAAATGATAAGAAGTCAGACTTGAGAGCTGATATACGGGCTTCGAAAGGGTCAGCAATTCCAGCTTGTTTAAGGGAATCCAGATAATACATCTGTAACTCAGCCAGTATTTCCCAGCGCATGCTGTCGTCAAATGGAAGGCTAGACTGACAGGCTTTTACGACATCTGCGAATCTATAACCTCCCCGAGCAAGATCTCGATGTAACTCTACTAGCAAGTCGGCAAGTTCGTCCCACTTGGTTATGCTGTCTGGAAGATAGGGGAAGACTTTTTCTAGAGTCTTACGATTAGCATTCCTTAGGGCCTTAGACCAAGCTCGTCGTGAAGTAATATCATCAACTAAGGGTTTTGTATTGGAATAGAGTAGCTCAGGAAGATTTCCTATAGTAATCACCTTGGGTGGAATCAATCTTACTCCTCGGATTTCAGATTCCTCTAGAAGGAGTTCGATAATTCTGCGAAGTGCACGACGTCCCGGAAGAACTATAGTGGATGATCGAAGGTCGGCCACGTCACCTTCGATGTAGTGTTCGATCAGATGCCCTGCAGTTGTGGGCAGAGCTGGCTGATCCCAACCCAGGAATATGTGTTCGAAATTTTGTGCCAAGAGTTAATTATTTAGTTGAAGTTAAGTTAGGTTTTGATCTTAGATAATTTAATCGGAGAATGTGACAGTGGCATATAGAGGCCCTCAGCACTGTTGACGTAGTATATTATGAACAAGAAGATCAATTTACGACCTTTATTATTGACTTATAATCCGGGGTGGTTTCAATGCATCTCGTAAAGATGAAATCCTCAACTATCATTATCCTTTTTCTTGTACTGCCTTTCCCTGTATTTACTCAAGAGGTTGTCACTTCACCCGAAAAGCAGTTTGGTCATGAAATAGGATCAGATTATCAACTCCCAAACTATACCGATCTCTATGAGTATTGGCAGAAATTAGCTAATGAGTCTGATAGAATGTCCATTCATGATATTGGTCTCACTTCTGAGGGGAGGCCTCAGGTGATGGCGATCATAACGTCACCGAAAAATCGCCCTCACTTAGACCGATATCGAGAAATCTCACGCAGGCTTGCTAAAGCAAAAGGGGTTTCTGAAAAAGAAGCCCAGGCTTTATCTGAAGAAGGCAAGGCAGTGGTTTGGATAGATGGTGGTCTACACGCCACTGAAGTCCTGGGTGCTCAACAGCTTATGGAAATGGTGTATCGCATGGTTAGTAAGTCTGATCCAGAGACGTTACGAATCCTTGACGATGTAATCTTATTGGCGGTACATGCGAATCCTGACGGTATGGAATTAGTATCGAATTGGTACATGCGAGAGAAAGATCCACTTAAGAGAAGTACCAGAAATGTTCCTGTCTTATACAACAAATATGCTGGCCATGATAACAATCGGGATTTCTATATGTCAGCTTTAGCTGAGACCACGAACATGAATGAAGTTATGTATCGACAGTGGTACCCGCAGATTGTTTACAACCATCATCAGGCGGGCCCATCCGGAACAGTTATGTTTGCTCCTCCATTCAGAGATCCTCCTAATCATAATCTCGATCCTCTCATTATCACTGGAATCGATGCAGTTGGTGCAGCTATGCATGGACGGTTTGTTCGTGAAGGCAAGGGGGGTACCACCATGCGTTCGGGTGCGAGTTACTCAACTTGGTGGAACGGTGGATTGAGGACCACGCCCTACTTTAAGAACATGATAGG
>DEAF01000021.1 GCA_002346625.1 Gemmatimonadales bacterium UBA2989 | reverse complement strand
CCTAAAATGAAACAAATCATAATTGCATTGATCAGTTTGCTTTCGATCTCAACCAGCGTGGATGCACAAACCAGTGCAGAAACGATTGAACAGGCGCTGGCTGCTGCTCCCTCCAGAGCCCGCGACGGGGCTACCGTAATTATGTGGAAACCCAACTACACATACGATATTCTCCAGGAAGGAACTAACAATCTGGTCTGCTACGACAGATCCAGTGACCCAGGACGACCGCCCTTTTCCGTGCAGTGCACGAATTTGGGAAACTTGCCCAGGGTAGCCCAAAACCGACAGTTCGAGGCTGAAGGTGCCGATAGAAGTGCAGTGCGTGCACTGGTAGCAGAAGCCGAAGAAAACGGTACACGTGTGTTGCCCGAGTACGGATCTGTATGGATATCAATGAACGGCGAATATCAGGGAAATGCCCGTAAACACACTACCATAGCCGTACCAGGTGCTACTACTGAATCCACCGGATTGCCCGACAATCGAAACTCAGGCGGTGCCTACATCATGTCGGCTGGAACAACCGGAGCTCACATCATGATACCCGGACAATAAATGCGTTGGGAAATTTGAAAACTTATAAGGTGGATAATCCTATCCTGATGTACGATGGATTTTGCGGCCTGTGTTCGAAAATTATTGGATTCATACTAAAACATGATCACGAAGGTGTTTTCCGGTTTGCAGCCATTCAAGATGAGTTTTCCAAAAACCACATTCGTACTCATGGCAAGGATCCCGACAGACTAGATACTTTCTACGTACTCGTAGATATGGGAAGAGATTCTGAGAAGCTGCTCTCTCACGCACGTGCGAGCATATACGTACTGAATAGGCTGGGAAGATTCCGAGTATGGCTATCATGCCTAGGATTGCTCCCCGATTTTATTCTCGAAGCCACCTACAGACTAATCTCTAAAAACCGCTATCGGATATTTGGAAGGAATAACTCTTGTATGCTTTCAAAACCGGAATGGGAAGAACGATTCATCGTGGTGGACTAGTGTTACCAGCAATCAGTTTTATATTTACCCAATGTCTTTAATAAGTTATTTGGATATCTTATTAATTAATTGAATAAACCGATCTAATATAAATTTTAAACTGTAGCTATGAGATCATTACACACCCATAAAGCGAACTGCACCTGTAGGTGTTTATGTCCGTGTACCAAGTGTACCTGGGTGTGTTGATAAGCTGAACTTTAAAATCTAGCTCTAACCGCCCCGGTCAACCGATCTGGGCGGTTTTTTTATTTCCCCAGGTTGGTTCTCCCTAACACTAAAAAACCAAGAGGCCAATTATGTCTGATTTTACCCATCCTGAAGTTCAGAAAATGGGAAACATCTCGGACCTGATGATAAAACATATAACCTTGCTAGCTATTGTATTTACTTCTTCAATATCCTGCAGCAACAGCTTCCCTGAACCAACACCTATCACAGCTGAGGAATTAGCAAGCGAGCATGAAGAATGGCGAAGTAAGCGGGAGAAACGACTCGTAACACCTCCTGGAGGGCCGGTCCTCTGGTATGGTCTATTCGAGATTGGACAAGGTGAGACGGGATTCGGATCTGACCCCTCACTCTCAATAACCCTGCCTACGGAAGATTCTCCACCCTCAGCGGGGACATTGGTACGAACGAAACAGGAAGTAATACTGCATACAAACACAGGTGCGGAAATCTACCTAGAAGATGGAACTCCGATAGAAGATAAGATCGTTCTCAAAAATAACCGTTCCGAAAACACCACATATCTATCATTGGGATCTCTTGGAATGCGAATCCACTCGGAGCCTGGCACAGATCGCCTCTGGCTACGTGTATGGAAAACTAAACTTGATGAGAACCAAGTTTTCAAACTTCCCGAATTCTTTACAGTATCTACAGAATGGCTCGTGCCAGCACGCCTAAAACGTTATTCAAGTCCTAGGCCACTCCCCTTGGCTGATGTCACAGGTGGAATGATAGAAAAAGAGGCGATAGGAGAACTCGTATTTAGTAAAAATAATCTTGAACACCGCTTAATTGTTACAGGTAACAAAAAGAGTAAATCTTATTTCGTCAGCATGTGGGATTCGACCGCTATAACAGACACCTACCAATCTGGACGATATTTGAGTGTTCCCAAGGTAAATAAAGATGGATGGACTACGATCGACTTTAATCGTGCCTACAATCCACCCTGCGTCTTCACTGAATTTTCAGTATGTTCCCTTCCACCTCCAGATAATCGGCTTAAGCTATCCGTAACAGCTGGAGAAAAACGGCCTGACAGACCTTATTACTGATCTGTTTATTTGAAAATAGAAATTGATCATGGCAGTAAATAGGTATCAAATCGGAGTGGATGTCGGCGGAACCTTCACGGACTTAGTCTGCGGAGACAACGAAGGGAGCATCCATTTCGAGAAAACAGTTACGAACAGAAAAGATCAGGCCCAGGGTGTTTTGCGGGGACTATCGAAGCTAGCAAACCGAGCAGGTCATGACCTGGCTAAATTTCTAGATTCTGTTATTTGCGCAGTAATGGTACGGTTACTGGAAGAACAGGGAGTCCATCACCGAATGTAGGTTGGGGGAATAGAGCATCACTCAAAGCGTATCCAGGCAACCCAGAGGATTGATCTCTATACTGTGCGACTGCTTGTTCTCTGCGTGCAGCTACTTCTAAGTGTGCGTCCCTACATGCCCCCACCTTCTTGAAACCATTGATTGCAGAAATCCCACTGGCAATTCCTGCTCCCACAAATGTTACTACACCACCGTTTTTAGACATACCAAGATCTCGTCCTATACCACCTAATTGTTTGTCTCCAAAATCCTCATCTCCCTGAAGCATCATCATGGTACCACTCCACATAGTAAGGGCAGAAAAGGCGGCATCTAGGGTGGGCAAGGTTCTAGACTGTGTACAGGGAACCGGGGTGAAGCGCTCATATCCTACAGGAGGACCGTCTACAAAAGCTAAGGAACAAGCACTGAACATTGGAGCCATTAGGACGAGAACGAGCATCTTGTTCAAATTCATTTAATGTCTCCAAAGTATAGTCTATTTATAAAGATTTTCTATTCTATTATACCTTCAACGTGTAATTCTAGCTTGATCAGCCTTTGATTTCAAGATTGTAACACTTGAATATCTTATACTATATATGGTTTTCTCATTAATAATACCTACTACATATTGTTGCGAAGGATTTGGAAAGTAAGGTATTTATTATATCTTTATATAGTGATCCCTCTAGCTCTGGCGGGCTAACTTGTGGAAATAGCGATACAGCCTAGGAAGCTGGCCACATTCATTTTAGTGGCAGCTATATCTTCACCAGCCTACTTGTCCGGTCAAACTTTCCAGGGTCGTGTACTGGATAGACTTAGTAACGCACCGATTCCGACAACCCTGGTTCGCCTTGTTGACGAGGACGGAAAACTACGAGGGAGCTCTATAACCCTCCCTTCGGGTTTCTATTCCATTGATGCTCCCAAGACGGGCATCTACTACCTAGAGGGCGAAAGGTTAGGCTACGAAAATTTTAAGACATCTTCTTTGGATGTTAAGAATCTGGAAGATGTGTATCCAGTCGACCTGATATTGAGCAGGTCCCCTCTTTTGATTGAGTCCATTGTTGTGTCAGCTGAGCGTACTGACGAAAACATACGAATGGCAACTGGTATAATTCCGGATTCTCTTAGATACGGAGCCGTCCAGTTCGAAGACGTCCAAGATTACAGCTGGGGTAGGGATCTCATATTTTACTCCAGCCCGGGAGGATTGAATGCTTTTAGCAAGTCTAAGAGCCTTTGTTTTTCTCCTGAGTCAGACGACTGCCTGCCGCTATATCCCAAAGAAATCAACCTCAATCATCCAGACTTTCCCACAGAAGGATTGGATGGGCCTTATGAGCATTACTACGAGAGTGGTCAGCTACATAGAAAGGCTACCATAAGGAACGGCAAGGTGGAGGGACGGTGGGAAGAGTATTATGGGAACGGACAACTAGAGACTAGGGGCATCATAAAGGACGGTGAACCTGAAGGGCCGTATGAGGAATACGATGAAGATGGCCAACTCCAGGTCAGGGGCGTCTACAAAGACGGTACAGTGGAAGGGCAATGGGAAGAGTACTATGAGAACGGCGATCTAAAGACCAGGGGTACACTTAAGGATGGGGAGCCTAAGGGACCCTATGAGTATTACTACGAGGGAGGCCAGCTAAAGGCTAAGGGGAGCATAAGTAACGGTAAGGCAGATGGGCAGTGGGAGGAATACTATGCGAACGGCCAGATCCAAACTATGCGAACCTACAATTCGGGTGAGTACAGTGGGCCGTATGAGCATTATAACGAAAGCGGTCAACTCCAGGCTAAGGGAACTTACAAGGACGGCGAAGTGGAAGGGCATTGGGAGGAGTACTATGCGAACGGCCAGCTAAAAACTAAGGGCACCATAAATTATGGCGAGCCCGATGGCCCGTATGAGCATTACAATGAAAATGGCCAGCTTCAGAGGAAGGGTAGCATAAGGGATTCCAACCGAAATGGTGTTTGGGAAGAGTACTATGCAAACGGCCAGATCCAGACCAAGGCCATCTATCAGAATGGTGAACCTGAAGGGCCGTATGAGGAATACGATGAAAGTGGCCAGGTCCGGGCCAAGGGTACCATAACGGATGGCGATCGGAATGGTATTTGGGAAGAGTACTATGCGAACGGCCAGCTAAAAAATAAGGGCACCATGAAAAACGGTGAGGTGGAGGGACGGTGGGAGGAGTATTACGAAAATGGCCGACTAAAAACTATAGGTACTATAAGGAATGGTGAACACGACGGACTGTATAAGCATTACGATGAGAACGGCTTACTCCAGACCAAACAGACCTATAGGTCAGGAGAACCTGAAGGTCCTTATGAGCATTACTACGAGGGAGGTCAGCTAAAAGCCAAGGGAACTATAACAAATGGCGAGCGCGAGGGGATTTGGGAAGAGTACTATGCAAACGGCCAGATCCAGACCAAGGGCATCATGAAAAATGGTGAACCTGAAGGGCCGTATGAGGAATACAACGAAAACGGTCGGCTCCAGACTAAGGGCACCATGAAAAACGGTGAAGTGGAAGGGCGTTGGGAGGAGTACTACGAAAATGGCCAGTTAAGGACTAGGGGCACTATGAAGAATGGTGAACCTGAAGGGCCGTTCGAAGATTATTACGAAAACGGCAAGCTAAAAACTAAGGGTACCATAAAAGACCGTGAGGTCGACGGCGTATGGGAGGAGTATTACGAGAACGGTCAGCTGAAGGCTATTCGCACCTATAGTGCGGGTGAACCCGAAGGACCCTATGAGCATTACGATGAAAAGGGCCAGCTAGAAACTAGAGGCACTATAACAAACGGTATGATTGAGGGAGAATGGGAAGAGTATTATGCGAACGGTCAGCTCCAGACTAGAGGAAATTACAAGGACGGTAGGCCTGATGGTCCCTATGAGGAGTACTATGAGAACGGCCAACTCCAGACTAAGGGGAACTACAAGAACGGAGATAGAGATGGTGTTTGGGAAGATTACTATGAAAACGGCAAACTAAAGACGAAACGCACTTATAAGTTAAGCCGATAGAATATCAGCAAACTCTATCATCTTTTAGTTTTTTCGATGATAGCTGTTCTAAACAATATTGGTTCATCGATCGATTGAACCTTGCGTGTCACGTCCGAAAAATCCTTCTCTAAAACAGTGAGCTCATCCAAATCGATCGAAAGCGATGTCATATAACCTGACTTCTTCACTTTCATCGTAACAGCAACCATGATCTCAGTGTCCAGTCCATCAGCGCTGGCACCAGCCGCCTTAATAATCCCGGGGGCATACTCAAGATTTGTCGCACGAACGACATCGTCATCTTGTGGGATTATAGTAACGGGTTCGAGGTAATCGGTATCGTAACGCAAATTCGCCAGGAATGCGGTTGGGTTTAAATCCTCACCCACGGCCCTTACACGCGCTTCCACTTCAATCGTTGATCCAGATCCTTCTTCATCAGAGCTCACCGCTAAATACGCATTGATGCCCTGTCCCATCATCACGAGCTCATGCCCCTGTTCTAGCATAATCGGATGATCATCATCACAGGCCGTGGCAACGGCACCAATCAATATCACCGTGCACAGCATAGCAAATCGTCGTATGCTCTCTGAATTAGATCTCCAAATCATTATTACATCATCCTTTGCGTTTTCTAGTCGCATTTCTCTATTGGCGGTTTTCCCACCCGGCTTCCACCTGTCGGCAGCCCCACAGTATTTCGCAAAACATCAATGGCATCACCTATTCCGATATTCCCATCTCCTGTAGTGTCACCCATGTCAAGATCGACGCCTGATGCTGCCGACAAGTTCAAGGTCTTTCTCAGGATCTGAGTTACATCGGCAGGAGAAATCTGGCTGTCGAGCGTAACATCACCGATATAGTTCTTTCCAAAACAGATGCCAGATGGTACAACAATGACTTTAGGCATCAGCGATGTGTTCTCCAAGTTCAAGACCTCTAAAGTGGAGATATCAATTGGTAGAATTTCTGGCTGATCTTCCAGAGGGAGACTGCTAATGTGCTCGTTGACCCTCATTTCCAGGTTGACGAGTGAGAATGAGCCCGAACTCCTTCCCTCAGATTCGGTGCCTGTGAGCTGGACATTATATTCACACGAAGAATTCCAGTAATCACATAAATCGGTAGTGAGCGAGCTTGGAGCGGTATGGAAAGTACCTGGGCTAATCGAATTCAAACCGTCTAATAAATCGACAAACCCTTCCCACCACTTCAACTGCACCGTGTAGCTGCCTAGAGGAGAATCAGCTGCAAGGGCAGACCCTATTGAAAGGTCAAGAGAAATCCTGAAAGGCTCTCCGGGCACCGTTTTCGCTAAACTTACAGGTAGAAGGTTGACGATGCTGTCAACTTCCATATTTATGATAATGATGCCTTCCCGGGGACCTATTCCATCTAACGGATAACGGTAAATCTCGCCCTGCCCGGAGCCAGCACCGACCGAGTTCGAAGCTGAAATTAATAGCCAATCATCGGCAATTGTCACCCCTGACATATATCCACCCCTACCACTCCAGTCTATCGATGGAGAATAAGCTAAGAATTGCCCCTCCGAGGGTCCGGAGTTAGGACTGTATTTCCATAATTCACCAGACATTGTCCCCACAAATATCGTACCGTCAGATGCTACCGTAAGAGACATGGGTTGCGGGATTCTATTAGCAACTTCACCAACCGCTTCACCGTCCTCCTTGAGGACACTGATTCCCGAACCGTCAAATGGTCTAGCGATATACACATTGTTGTCAGCCGGATTATGGACCACGTCCCCAAGGCATCTGCCAGATATCCCAGAACCAAAACTTTCGACGGCACCATCGGCTTGGACTTTATATGCGTCCCCAGTACAGGTTGTCGCATAGAGTCCTCCGGTAAGCGATTTCCCCATGAAATACGGAAGGGCAGGAATGTCTGCCAGCTTTTCGGTGACACCAGTCAATAAGTTTGCTGTGTGAACCTCATTAGCATCCGTACCCATGTACATTTCAGAAACTGACTTAGAAGCCAGGCCGTATAGTCCACTCAAATCTACGGGCGTGTCCTCATTGACTTCATGTATACCATCGCCCTGCAATTCAACCGAAACAACACCTTTCACGTAATCAGCAATGATCCCGCGGGCACCTAATGTCGGATCATTGTCGGTAGCTATTTCCCAAGGGCCCAAGAGCCTGTCATCGCTGCTCTCAGCGACAATGTCCACCACCTTCGAATACACAAGAAGCTTGATCGGATACCTGAACGGTGGCAGCCAACCTCCTGAGTCTGTAATAAAAACAGAGCCTGAATGCCAACCCTCAGATAGTCCTATTGGATTAGCCTGAATTGTTAATTCGGGCCCAGTGACATCGGCTTCGATGCCAGAATTCAGAAGCATCTCTGAATTTTGATCCCGAAGCCACGTGTCGTTAGCCTGAGATTGGCCTTGCTTGTTCGATTCATCCGATAAATCGCCCCAGTTAGGAGGGAAAGATACACTAGATTCTGATACACTGATCGAACCGGAACCTGGGCTGACAGAAAGCCAGGGTGTGGAAGTAGAAACGGTAAAAGTTATAGGCTCGCAGTTGTCGCTACAGACAGAGATAACATTGATTTTCTGTTCCTGTGTTGGCCCATGCTCCTTAGACCTGATTGCATTAGCGGCACTCGGACTATATCCCTGAACACTCAGTATCGGAGCGTGCTCTCGTACTTTGACTACGAAACCCTTGCCGGAGTATTGATCAGATCCAGAGGCGACTTCTATGTAATGATCTCCTTCTCCGGCAGGAATAGTTATCCCATGCAACATGGGTTGGTTGCCAAGGCCAAACCATGCACCATGAAATACCAGGTCGCTAATGTCTTCGCCATCAGGCTTAACAATACGAATCACGGGGTTAAAGAGCGGTGCGTCATGGGTTGTGTCACTAAGTACAACAATGTCAAGTTTCTGCTCTGCCCCAGTGTCTTTCAATAAGAATCGGACCCTCTCGACCAACTTCGCCTCACCGCCGTATGCCGGCCGGAGGGGAGTATCAGTGCTTCGGAGCTCTGACTTGATCTCTGTAGTATCAGACACAACAATTTTTGGTGTGACTGAAAAACGCACCCGTGGCGTTATCGGTGAGTTTTCAGCATTGCCTGTGATAGTAATGAAGTCGTTGTAAATGCCCGCAGGACGACCAGAGGGGTCAGCTGAGAATCCGATAAATACAGGTACGGAGTCAGAGACCGTTCCTGAGTCTGCACTCAGTGTAAGCCAGGAAGAGTCGGCACTTGCATGCCAGGTTATCGAACCAGTTTTACCAAGAAGTTGGATCTTCAAGGAATCGTTAACGGGAGATCCTGCAGGTTCAGCGTGAAGGAAAATGCGTCCTGGAGAAGCAGCCAGAGCGAAGGATGCCGTATCAACTGATTTTACTGCCTCATAAGAATCAACCATTCCCCAGCCATAGTTCTGATCATACCCTCCAGAGCCTATATCATCGGCAGTATTCCGCAAAATCTCGCGGACATCAGGAGCGGATAGGTTCGGTGACGCTGCACGTATTAATGTTGCCACACCCGCAGCATGCGGAGATGCCATTGAAGTTCCGCCAGCTCGTACGTAGCTAGAAGGCCCATAGGTGCTGAGTACAGATACCCCGGGGCCCGTAACCTCAATTTCCGGACCGTAGTTCGAAAAACCAGCTAATACGTCAAGGCTATCAGTTGCACTAACAGCTACTCCTTGGCTAAACCCCGCCGGAAAACCCACCGTGCTGGACGAGTTGCCGGCTGCAAGTACTATGACCACACCAGCCGCATAGGATGCGACCATGGCATCTCTTTCAGCCCCATTCGGACAACAGCTTCCAAGACTAAGGTTTATAACATCCATTTCATTGGTAGTTGACCATTGGATCGCATTGACAATGTCAGCTGCACGTGCGTAACACCCTCCTATACCAGCGTTCTCGGGATCGAAAACTCTGATCGCATACAGCTCCGATTCAGGTGCCACGCCCACGACACCAAAATCGTTGTCGAGGGCGGCAACGGATCCGGCTACATGAGTGCCATGCTTGAAGCCGCACGTGGGCGAATTGTCAGACCAGTCGTCTTGTTCGGTTTTGTCTGTGATAGCATTGAAGCCAGCAATTACATTGAGATCGGGATGGTGGTAATCGATACCGGTGTCAATAATGCCGACTTTCGCCCCAGCTCCTTTGGTTACAGTCCAGGCAGAATCTGATCTGGTCCGTCTGATCCCCCATGGAACAGTTTGAACGGTATCCGTCACAGAGCTAATAGAATCCACTACTTCAGGATCAACAGGCTGAATTAGTTCGTATAGCCTGTCAGGCTGTACGTATTCGATATTAGGATGGGCCAGCAAGTCTCCCAATCGGCTGGGATCTATTGTAACCACTGCAGCTGGGATAATCTCAAACTGCTTTATAATCATCACACCCATAGGCCTCAAGCTCTCGGCCATAATCCTAACCTCGGGCTGATCCATGGCCGCCCTTCCATCGTCGAGCATCCCCCTATCAGCATAAGCCGGCTTGAAGCCGATGATTGCTCGATTGCCCACTTCCTGGATCGCAGAACGAAGTGAATCCACCTGAAGTGGAGTCAGGTCTGCCTTTGGATAAGGGCGCTGTTGTGCAAACAATCCCCCAGAGCCCAGAAGCAATAGCATAGCTAGAAGAACGGCTGAATTTACAGTTAACCGCCTTGTAGGCACTTTTAAAATTATGCTAACCTCCTACGATCTAATTAAGAATCTTTACCTTTGCAGCCTTTGTATGAATAATGGCATTTCCTATTACTTCGATATTCCTTCCTGTAGCAGGATCCAGCACCAAGAGCTCATTTACTGTGGGGGAGAATTCAACAACATCCCCTGAAGTTTTCATTGTGACTTTGATTTCTACCAGTTTATGTATGCCCTCGATGGAAAGACCGTTGCCGTTCGCCGCAATCACAACAAAATCCAACTTGCCGGGTGCAGAATGGTTGTAGAGAAAAGTGCCCGATCCGAAGAATGATCCTTCTTCAACGCTAACTAATTCAGCAGCAGCGGCAGACCATTCGACAGAAGCTCTTATTCCTGATAAAAGCAATTGTTTAGTTGAGAAAAGATTGGTTTTCGCATATTCGTCAATCTCCTTAAGATCGAAATAAACTCCTATTTCGACCTCCGTATTAACATCCACGCTGTCCTCCAGCACACCCGCAGGACAGGTGATATCTAAATGAATTAGATTTTCAGCTGCCGCCGGGTCATCTTTACAGCTGAAAACACTCACTTCCTTTAATAGCAATTCAAAGTTTTCATTCTCTACGACGTGAGGATTTCCAGCACCAACATCTCGCCATCTCTTGGTTCTCAATTCGCTTAAATCTGCTTCACTAATGCCCATTTCTTGCCATCCCGCAGGCCCCTCGAAGATTCCGAAAAGAGGCAGGGTTCCTATCTGTCCTTCAGGCTCAATTTTTATTTCTGCTTGTCCTGAGAGAACTGAAGGAAAAAGGTAATTGCCATCTGAGTCAGTAACTGCTGTATAAGGCTCGGAATCACGGGGGTCCTCAGGCCGGCGCTGCGGGCGTAGCAAAACCTTTACCCCTGCCAAAGAAACATTGCCTTGTACTTGCGAAACTCGACCAGATATAGATCCAGGCATCGTATCCTGGGCGACCTCTACCTGCACGGAAGCTTCACTCACAGCTCCAGCGTTATCTGTGGCAGTGACTGTTATGGTATGGGTGCCCTTGTCCAATACAAACGGACTCAGTTCTGCTTCAGGGCCAACGGAGATATTCCCGTTTATACTGCTAGACCAGTAGGGGTCACAACACTCATTGCCATCCTGTGCATCGCTAACGCTAGCACTAAGAGCCACACGATGAACGTCCCATAGCAGAGCATTGTTGGATGGCTTACTAATTACGATGACCGGAGGACTGTTCGGAGGCGTACTTGGTCCAGAAGGAGAGCCTCCTCCTCCTCCTCCTCCTCCTCCAGAGCACGAGGCGAGGGGAAAACCGGTAAAAACAAGTAACGGCAGCAACAGCAAATAAGCTGTTCTAGAAATATTAGACACGGCAGGTTTAGCTAGGAATTTGCATGTTTTCATCATAATATGGTTATTATTAAGAGCATACTGCCCTCGAAATAGGGTAATGCGCAAGAACTTAAAGATGGATTAGCGTCCCTTATATAAGGATCTATCATGGCCAAGACTCATATAAAAAACATACTGTCAGCCTTTTTAATGGTACTGTTTACTGGCCTACCCTTCTCTGCCTTGAATTCTCAGGAAACAGGTAGCCGGCCATCCGCTACGGTACTAACGATTGAGGGAAATTCACCTACAATCGATGGAAGACTGGATGATGCTGTATGGGCAAACGCCGAAATCATAACCAACTTCTTCCAGTCGGAGCCGGTGGAGGGTGATCCCGTTTCCGAGCGCACTGAGGTGCGAATTGTAGCAGATTCCGAAGCTATATATGTGGGAGCCTGGCTATACGACCGGACGCCTGACCAGATTGTTCTGGGCGAACGGGTTCGGGACGCTAATCTGCAAATGGGTGACTACTTCAGCATAATCCTGGACACTTACCAGGATCGACAGAACGGATTCATCTTCTCCACCACTCCCGCATCGATCGAGTACGATGGCCAGGTGGTAAGAGAAGGACAGGGCGGAGGACTAATTCCAAATCGAGTTGGACAAACCAGGCAGCAGGCAGGCGCCATGGGCGGTTTCAACTTGAACTGGGACGCAGACTGGGAAGTAGCTGCTACGCGAGACGGTGCAGGCTGGTACGCTGAGTTCCGCATTCCATTCTCCACACTAAGCTATGCGGGCGGATCATCGCTGCAGACATGGGGAATCAATATGGTGCGTGGAATTCGGCGTAATAATGAAGAGGCGTTCTGGGCTCCTATCCCACGCCAGTACGACATAATGCGCCTCTCTCTGGCCGGAAACCTTAGTGGAATAACGGTGCCCGTCCGACGTGCAGCCACGGTGACCCCATTTATATTGGGTTCAGCAGAGCGTAACTATACGACCGAATATGGTCGGAAAACCAGATTCGATCAGAAGCTTCCTCGTGAAGTAGGCATAGACGCCAAAATCACCTTGACTTCGTCTCTGACACTCGACCTTACCGCTAACACAGACTTTGCCCAGGTGGAGGTCGATGAACAAAGGACCAACCTTACCCGATTCCCATTGTTCTTCCCTGAAAAGCGAGGCTTCTTCTTAGAAAATGCAGGGACATTCACTGCAGGCACCCCGCAGGCTATAGATCTATTTTTCAGTAGAAGAATTGGCCTTTCAGCTGGTGGAAATGTGGTACCTATACTAGCCGGTGCACGTCTCAGTGGAAAAGTGAAGGGATTGGGCGTGGGTTTGATGCAAATGTTCACAGACGGCCTCGATTCTAGCGTCGAATCCGGTGTGGTTCCAAACTCGTTCAGCGTGGCTCGGGTAACCAAAGAGCTTGAAGGACGTTCCCGTATCGGAGCAATGTTCGTACAGCGACGTGCTACTGGTAATGAGAAGAACTACAACCGCACATATTCAGTTGACGGGCGCGTGGGCCTCGGAGACAAAGTGACCTACGATACCTGGGTAGCACGTACAGAAACTCCAGGGCGTAGTGGAAATGACTTTGCCCAGAGCCATAGAGTGCAGTTCAGATCACAAAATGTGGAAGTATACGGACACTATATGATGACCGGCGAAGACTTCAATCCCGAGGTAGGTTTCTTGGACCGACGGGGAGGATACAGAACTTTCACGGGTAACCTCCTTAAGCTCACTCGTTCTTCTGTGTCTTGGATTCGGGAGCACGATACTCATGTAACATACCGTGCCTATTGGGAATTAGGCGGGTTTGAACAGTCGAGTATCCTACACTTTGATTATGAAATTCTTTTGGAAAACGGCGGTAAGTTCGGACCTGAATTCAACTTTATGGGCGAAGGTGTCAGGGTACCATTTGAAATCTCACCTGGCGTGATTATCCAACCGGGCAGCTACGATTTCTTCCAAACCTTCTTTGACTTCGGTACCGATCCTTCTGCACCGTTTGCCTTAGCAGGTACTATCAAAGGGGGAAGTTTCTTTGCGGGGCATCAAGCTGGAGGTAACGCTAGCCTGACTTACCGTCAAGGCTCAGCACTTTCCGCAGGATTAGCGGTCGATCACCAGATCATACGTCTCCCCGAGGGCAACTTCGAGACGTCCTTGGTAGGCATACGTTTCGGTTACTTCTTTACGCCCAGAGTCTTTCTCCAATCCTTGATACAATACTCCGATCAGGCTAACACCTGGGGAGCTAATGTGCGCTTTGGATTGCTCGACACAGCTGGGACCGGATTATACATAGTCTACAATGGTGTCCAAAATTCTTATGGACTGACACAATTTAAGTCACCCAGAGGCCGGTCATTCACAGTCAAATACTCAAAGAACGTGAGAATATTCTAATCTGCTATGAAGGCAAAGAAATGAGAAATTATAGATCCTGGTTTTTGGTTTTTGCTTTCATCGCCGTTGCGTGCAGTGCTGACACTGCTAACAAAGAGGCGGATGATTCTGCAGCAACCGCAAGCTTAGAATGCCTGATTATGGGTGAAAACATTGAGGAACGTTTGAGCCCGCTTCAAGAGGTCCGGTTTGCGTACGAAGGCGGAGGAGGCCTGCTCTGCTACGGTGCCCCATCTGCTAGAGAGCGCGAAATCATGGGTGGGCTCGTACCCTTTGGCGAGCTATGGAGAGGTGGTGCGAATGAACCGACAACACTGCACCTGTCAGCGTCCGCAACCCTTGGAGACATCTCGCTAGAAGCTGGAAGCTATTCGATTTATATGATTCCCCGAGAAAGCGAATGGGAGTTCTTCGTGAACTCAAATTTCGAGCGCTGGGGAGTTCCGATTGATGATGATGTGCGTAGCACAGAAATCGGAAGTTTCACAGTAACAGCCGGTAGTACAGACGAAATGGTGGAGACGCTCCTTTACGAGCATATGGAAGGGCATCTCATGTTGTCTTGGGAGAACACTCAAGTCCATATCCCTTTCGGTACATAGGGAATACCTCAACAACTGAGACGCACCATAGATAAAGATTTAACTAGGATATAATCATACCCTATAGCCGTTTATAGGCCACGAATCTTTTAATCAAGGGCCTGAACCAAGGCAATTGGAGAAATGGGTCGAACCATCTATAAATGCGACCCGAAACCATGACGCTCTTACCTTTCTCTACTGCCTCGATACCTTCGCGCACAACCACTTCAGCTTCATACCAAGCAAATCTCGGCGTCCGCTCAATCTTATCTAGCATTCCTGCCACAGCATGAAATTCTGTGTTCGTAAATCCCGGACACAGTGCACTCGCACGAACACCCGAAGAACGCACGGTCATATCCAAGGCCTCAGATAAGGCTATCAGGTAAGCCTTCGAAGGCCCGTAATTGAGATCATTCAGGCGTGGTATACGGCCCGCCACTGAGGCCACATTAATAACCCTTCCGTAACCGCGGTCGCACATCGAGGGCACAAACAGATGGCACATCTGAGCCACTGAGATCATCATCAATTCTAGATGTTTTGCATGTTCGCTCCATGAACGTTCCTGAAGCAAATCTTTGCCTGCTGAACCGGCGTTATTAACCAGGAAATCGATCTGCAAACCACATTCACGGGCATACGCCAAGATTCTTGCAGGAGAATCCGGTAATGATAGATCTACAGGGAAAGTTTCTACCCTGACATGGTTCTCCTCAGTTAACACTTTTGCAAGCGATTCAAGGCGTTCAGATCTTCTTGCTACAAGCAACAGATCAAATCCGCGTTGTGCCAATTGCTTTGCAAACTCAACACCGAGTCCGGAAGAAGCTCCGGTTACGAGGGCGCTACGACGTTCTATGCTCATACTCAGATATCATAACGCCAACGCATCCTCTATTAATGCCACGTTAACTGAATCAAACGGGTAAAAACGACCGATCCAATGAGCACGTATAATGCCATCGGCGTCGATCAAAAAGGTCTCAGGAACCCCAACGCTAGTAAATTCTCGAACAAATCGCCGATCGGGATCCAAGAGAATTTGAAAATCGACTCCAACTTCTTCAAGAAAATCCTGAATGAGATCCTTAGCACCGTGGCCGTCGATGCTAACGCCAATTACCTTAAGTGATTCTCCGTAGTGCTCAGACAATTCCTGTAATTCAGGCATTTCAGCTCGGCACGGAGTACACCAGGTAGCCCATAGGTTGACCACGAAGGGTTGTCCTTGGAAATCTTCGAAGTCTATAGAGTCTCCGGTAAAAGAGCGCGCACCATACTCTGGGGCACGTTCCCCTACAGTAAGCGGTCTCCTATTAAAACCTTCGCCAACACAGGCACTTAATGCCAAAATAGCTGTGATTGCAGTCCATATCCTTGCCTTACTCATATCAGGTATTGCCTGCTTACCGTCTACGAATCTGGATATTGTTCTGAGCCGCAGCGTTTTCCCAGTGTCCCCATCCCCATCCGTCTAGGAAATCGTTCTTGAAGACAATCGGTATCAACTCATCATCTGTGATATTGTCAGTGTCAAATCGCAACTGGGTATAAAAGAATAGTATCCTAAAAAAATTATCACCCGACGAGTACATCTCGCCCTTTAAGGGATTCGGGACACTCTCATCTCCTGACGGTCCGATATGAGCAATGACCTCTTCCGGTGTCATGCCATACTGCAAAGTGCTGATTTTTGAATTGTTATATCGAACTGCAACTAAAGAATCATTACTTGTAGCACACCCCTCCATACTCAGTACGAAGTATACAGCCAACAATGCCATGGGCATAAAACGCATAATCTTATTCATCGGACATCGAATCTATATCCAAATATCATTTTCCGCAGTCATTTCTCCACCGGTATTACCTGTATTTAGAACTCCCCGAGGTTCGACAAGTAAAATTTTGCATTCCTCACCAGCAAACGGTCTATGTTGTTCACCCTTCCCCACGACAATCATGTCTCCACTGCTTAGTTCTACAGATCTATCTTTAAATTCAATACCCATTGATCCCTCAATGACAATAAAAACCTCATCAGTGTCCTCATGTTCATGCCAAACAAAATCCCCTTTTATTTTTACAAGCTTGAATTGGTAGTCATTCATCTCTGCGATGACTTTTGGGGCCCATTGTTCTGAGAACAAATCAAATTTAGATAAAAAATTAATTGGTTCTTTCAATTTGCTCTTCCTTAGTTGTTTAAACGATTATATGCCCTCAAGATTTCACGCAATCGGCCGTGGGGGATCGCCTCTGAGCGTCTTCCATCCCGGCCTACCATAGTCTCAGCTGCAATCATAGCATTGATGATGGCTTCTTCTGTCGCTTCAACCGTTGCCCTGAAGAGTCCGCTTATCTGAGAATTGCTGAGTATGGTGATCTCGGTCGTTGGACGGGTTGCCGCCGCACCGGCGTTGGCCGTAGAAAAAGCTATAAAGATGTCACCGGAACCGTTCCCGGAGATGCCTCCCGTGCGTGCCATTCCGAGGGAAGCCCTCCGAGCTATCCTCTTCAGTTGATGAGGGAGAAGAGGTGCATCTGTCGCCACAACGATAATTATGGAGCCCCGGCCCTCACGTTCGAGGTCAATCTCGATTCCGGAACCTGATTCGTCGTCATTTCGATTCTCACGCTCACGTACGAACTCCATCCCCACAGGGACTCCCGCAATAGTGAGCCCGCTCCCGCCTCCGAAGTTGGCCTGCACCAGAACGCCCACAGTGTAATCACCCACACCGAGACCCGCTCGTGATGAAGTTCCAATACCACATTTGAATCCGAGACAGCGCATACCGGTGCCACCCCCTACATTCCCCTCTGCTACTGGACCGGATGATGCATTCTCGATAGCGCTGGTCAGGTGCTCCGCTTTAACGTGGAAACCGTTGATATCATTAAGAGATCCATCGTAGGTTTCGGCTACCACAGGAAGTGACCAGGGCTGAAAACCCGTGCCGTTCTTTCTCTGCCACGCAATGATTGCATCCCGTACGACTCCAACACTATGAGTGTTGGTAATGGCGATAGGACCCTCGAGGAAACCGGATTCTTCGACCCAAGTGGTGCCGGTCATTTCGCCGTTCCCATTCAATGCAAACCAGCCACCGAAGACCGGATCAGCAGGATCGTCTGACCGAGGAATGATCACAGTTACGCCAGTACGGACAGGGCCCTCTCCAACTCGCAGTTTGCCTTCACCACGGATAAGCGTCGTGTGTCCTACACTTATGCCTGCCACATCAGTGATGGCATTATCAGGACCAGTGGTGCCCACGAAAGGCACACCCAGATCTCTGGCCCTGGGTTCCGACTGGGCATAGGTGGTAGAGGAAATCGTGAATAGGGCCAATAAAATTAAGGCCGCTCGTGATAAGGCAAGCGAGATGAACTGCACCATGACATTCTTCCAGGCTGGAGTAGATTAGCTATCCTATAATAAGGATACCCACAGTACATGAAGCCGCAAGAAGGGTTCGGCCCTCGTGGGCCGGGTGCGTTTCAAGTATTGTGGGTACATATTCGAGTGAGTTATTTGAGCGAGACGCTCCTTCATAAGGAAACAGAGCAAATGACAGACGAGATATCGGAAACCAACGAGGGTAACTCTGTCCCCGTGATCGGCCATTTCATCGATGGCAAGTCGGTGTCCGATACAGCCAATGCACAATCCGTATTCAATCCAGCTACCGGAAAAGTAGTGCGTCGCGTTGCATTTGCCGACAAATCCACCGTGGAACAAGCCATCGATGCTGCTGCTGCTGCTTTCCCCGCATGGAGAGATACAACTGTAGCCAAACGAGCACGTATCATGTTCCGATTCAAAGAGTTGTTGGAGCGTAATGCGGATAGCTTGATTTCACTGTTGAGCGAAGAGCACGGAAAGGTGCTCGATGACGCAGCGGGGGAACTCCAGCGAGGCATCGAAAACATCGAATACGCATGTGGAGCACCCGAACTACTCAAGGGTGAACACAGCAAGAACGTTGGCACAGCAATCGATAGCTGGTCAGAGTTTCAGCCACTCGGAGTGGTAGCTGGCATCACACCCTTCAACTTCCCGATTATGGTGCCGATGTGGATGTTCCCCAATGCACTTGTATGCGGGAATACATTCGTTCTCAAGCCCTCGGAGCGAGACCCCAGCTGTCCTATGTTTATTGCTGAACTCCTAAAGGAAGCGGGTTTACCTGACGGCGTTTTCAACTTGGTTAATGGCGGCAAGGAAGCGGTCGACACACTGCTTGGTGATAGGCGGGTTGAAGCTGTCAGTTTCGTGGGATCCACACCTGTAGCTGAATATGTCTACCGCACAGGCACCGCCAACGGTAAGAGAGTACAGGCACTGGGCGGTGCTAAGAACCATGCGATCGTGATGCCGGACGCAGACATTGAGAATACAGTTGACGCATTGATGGGGGCCGCATACGGCTCATGCGGCCAGCGCTGCATGGCAATATCTGTTGCAGTTGCGGTCGGCCAAGAAACAGCGAATGTCTTGGTCGAGAGCATATCTAAACGTCTCGATGTTCTTAAGGTGGGCTCCGGAAATGATCCGGGAAACGATATGGGCCCTCTAGTG
>DEAF01000035.1 GCA_002346625.1 Gemmatimonadales bacterium UBA2989 | reverse complement strand
ATGTTGGGTCAAATCTTTTGGGCAGCTGCAAACCAAAGAGATGGCTCGATCTCCATTTCTCTTCTTCTAGCAAAAATCCAATTGAGTGGGCTTCATCTATAAAAATATTTCCAAGTTCATGACAGTATCTCTGTATCCTCCTTGGACCCCATTCCGAAATAAGGCCCAAAGAAGCAAGAAGCATGGGGACGAGGATAGGATTAGACCTTTCCCCCACATCGTAGCGAATCGCTCCAGGGTGATAATTTGGCTGGTAATTAACTAGGTCACCGAAAACCTCACTCTTCTCACGAGCAATCCAATTTTCTTCGAGAGGAACACCTTCGTCAAAGCGAGATCCGTAGTAAGCAGCACCAATTGAATAAGGACCTAAGAGCCATTTATATCCCGCAACAACAAGAACATCTGGCTGGATTTCACTCACATCAAATGGCATTACACCTACTGACTGTGTAGCATCAATTACCAGGGCAGCCCCTACTTCACGAGCCCTCGCCGCTACAGCTGAAACGTCAATCACAGTGCCATCGGTCCAGTGAACATTAGGCACGTCTACCACAGCTGTGTTCAAATCGATGGCCTCCAGGATACGTTCGTTCCATTCTGCACCACGAACTTGTCCGTCGGGCGGAACTACTGTACGAATCTGGGCTTCACAATCATCAGCCTTCCGCCTCCAGGTATAGACATTACCTGGGAATTGTTGGTGAAGCAGTACTATATTTTGGCCTTTTTCCACTCGAAGATTGCGAGCCGCAACAGCCAATCCGTAGGACGCAGATGGAATAATGGAGATACGGTTTGACTGAGTTACACCTACAAGTTTAGCAAATGCTTCTCGTACCTGATCGCTCTTTGTAAAAAAATCAGAAGGCTGAATTTTTGTGGGGTTTTGTTTTTGTAATATCCCTTCTATACCGGCTTCTTCGGTCGCTATAGGCAGGGGGCCTATGAATGCACAGTTCAGATAGTGAACCTCTTCAGGAAGACTGAAAGATTCTCTTTGGCAACCTAAATTTTCTAAGCTCTTGCCCATAGTTCCTGGGCTTTCACAACCCTATCCCAATCTTTAGGGTTCCCATGATTTTCGGTATCCAAAAAGGGAGTAGGGCAGTTTTTAAAGAAATGATCAAGGCCCGCAAATTGATATTATCTATAAAAGAGCTCCCCGGATACCCTTGGACTGTAATAGTCACTATAGTTATCATAGTCAACCCAAAAAATATCAGCCACGGGGATAAGATCCCGTCACGAGAAGAGAGAAAGAATGGGCCTCCGGACTAACCCTGATCGCATTCTAGACAATATAGATCGGCAAAGAAGTCGAGAAGACGAAGACCAAGCGGGTCAAGATAGACAGGCTGTCGGCAGAGATCTTGAAACTGAGATCCCTGACATAGACGCTACTACGCCCGAGCGCATGCGGCGCATATTTAGAGTTGTCGAGCGTGGCTACACTAAAGCGGCTTCTAGTATAGAGCTTGGCAAACTGGCATCGCATTTCAGGGCTGTGGGCGATATTCCTGATCATCACGCACGTGGCGATGTTTCGATTTCGATTCAGTATATAGACTCACCTCGTTCTGACGACGTAGGAATAGCTCCTTTTGAGATATTTCCTGATTTGCTTGTAGAAATGAAAAAAGAGACAAAAACCAGTCGCCCAGATGTTAATGCACTGAAAGTACTTCGATTAAAAATGCGCGATGGGGTCATGGCAGCATATAAAAAAGTTGAGCCCAGGATCAGAGATGCTCTCCGAGATCGTGCAGATATGGGTCACATTGCTGTTCAGGTCACAATGGATGTGCGACCAGCTAGCTAGACCTTCTTAATAAGCTGGAACAATCTTTTAATCCTCTTAAAAAACTTCTTTACGAACTGTTAGTTCGTCTACCATATCACCCTTAACCTCTACACCAATACCCAACCCCGAAGGTACGTGGATTTCACCTTCAACTACTATAAATTCAGGATTGACGATGTCTGTGTGCCAATAACGCCGGCTGGCTGAAATATCACCTGGGAGAATAAAGCCGGGCAGAGTGGCCAGGGCCACGTTATGGGCTCTTCCAACACCGGACTCTAGCATACCCCCACACCAAACTGGGAGACCGTTGGCCAAGCAAATATCATGAATGGCCTTAGATGATTCGAAGCCTCCAACTCTTCCGGGTTTAATATTTATTATCCGACAAGCACCAAGTTCAATCGCCAGCTCGGCATCCCCGACCGACCGTATCGATTCATCTAAACAAATAGGAGTTTGAAGTTTTTCTTGTAGCCTAGAATGATCTAGATAGTCATCGCAGTCTAATGGTTGTTCTATCATCATAAGGCCTAGATCATCCAGATCTTTTAATCTAGGCCAATCTTCTAGTGTGTACGCAGAATTAGCGTCAGCCATCATGGGGAAATCTGGAAAGCGTTTGCGAAGACCTGTTAACATCTCAACATCTCGACCAGGTTTGATCTTAATTTTGATGCGTGAGTATTCTTGTCTAATAAATTCTTCTACTTTCTGATATAGCTCTTCATCGGTCGGCTGAAGACCAACACTTACTCCAACTTTTACGGTATCCCGAACGCCGCCTATGTGATCCGCAAGACGATTACCTTTAAGCTTGGCTTCGAGGTCGTATGCGGCCATTTCTACGGCAGCCTTGGCCATGCGGTGCCCACGGATCCCATTTATAGAATCAAGTATACAGGATGCCGTTGCTACTTCAGTCCCCACTATACGCTTGAGAATCAGGTCTGTAAGGACATGCCAGGCAGTCTGTGTGGTTTCATAAGAATAACCAGGATCCTCACCTGCTACACACTCACCCCAACCAATAATACCATCTGAAATCAAGTTGATAAGTAAAACACGGCGGGCCTGCCTCACGCCACTTGAGATTTCAAATGGTTCCACTAGTTCCATACGAATCTCTCGTAATTCGATACGATCTATTTTCACGAAATCTCTTTCAAAAGGCGTTGTTAGTTATTTCTTTATTCTTGCTATATACAATTATATCGATACCAGAAGATACTCGGAGTGATGTTCGCGACGATATAGTTCACGCACTTCATAGCCCTTGTTTAGATAACAGGAAAAAACTGCTCTCGTAGCCTGACGCCAAAGCACAGCAGACTCAAGCGACTCCTCCTTAAGTTCTTGGATGGACAGCGGAATAGGTACTAGGATACGAGATGCATCTAGTGATAGATCGGGTTCGCCTGGAAGTATAATCCCTTTATCATTGACAGTATTTAGGGCAAGTACAGCACCCTCGTCCGCACCCATTTCCGGTCCCTGTCGACCCTTTTCTAAACGTTGAATTACTCTCTCGGAGTCCAGTATCCATGTAGGCACAAAACGATCTGTCCCAATTCCTTGATGTAAGATGGAGGTAGTTTGTCCATAAATATCCTCCACATACTCTCTTGCAAATGCACCTAGTTTATTAAGGTTAAGATGAGCATTTTTTGATTCTAGTGGGTCAAATGTCCAATGCACTCGAGTGATACCCGCTGCAAGAAGCTCCTCTCGCTGATAAGCCTTGAGGCGTGCACCCAAGCCTGAATCTCTGAGTTCTGGCCTAATAGCTAATAAGTCAGACCAGTGGATAACCTCCCCCCCTTCCACCCCAGTCATTCCGTAGATGAGCCCCGCCAGTTTACCATTATCATCATAGGCCCCAGCCGATATACCCCCCAAGCGTTGGCTGACCTTGAGTATCGCTAGGGGCACTCTGTCTGAGAAGTCATCCCCCCAAACTTCATCCTGAAGACGGACACATTCTGTAAACTCTTCAATAGTATCAAAGGGTCGAATTGTGAATTCGGATTTTATTCTTCTGTTATTCATATATCAGATTGGGGTAGCATAATAACAAGAGCTAAAAGTGCTGTTCTTTCTAACAGCCTATCTATATTTACATACTCATGATAAGCGTGGGCACCATCACCCACAGCCCCCAAACCATCTACGGTTGCAGTATAAAGGCTTGTAGTATTTCCATCAGAAGCCCCCCCTGAAAGTCCTTCCAGCAATTCAATGTCCATTTTACGGCCACACTCCCGCACGGATTGCCAGAGATTTTGATTTCTAGGTGTTGCCTCCATAGGACCCCGATCAATTCCTCCCTCGACCTCTATGTGAGTACCGGCGGTGATGGGTTCGATGTTTTTTATGGCCTCCTCTAATATATGAGCATCCACCAAATTGGTGATCCTAACATCCACAGAAACACTACACTCTGCAGCCACAACATTAGCTCGGGTGCCTCCTGAGATAGTTCCTACATTTACACCGATTCCCTTATCTGCATCAGCCAGACCGTGGAGGGTTTGGATTACGTGAGACATCTCCTGAATTGCACTCACCCCTTCTTCAGGAGCAAGCCCAGAGTGAGAAGCTTTGCCTATAACTCTAACTTTAAAACGCCCAAAACCTCGACGGGTTGTTTTGATTTTGCCTTCGGTGCCTAGTGCTGGCTCCAGGACTAGTACACGGTTTGCGCTCTTGGCTAATTTTTCCACGTGAGGCTGAGATTCAATGCTACCAATCTCTTCATCAGAATTCAGGAATACTAAAGGTTTGACCTCAGGATGCAGACCTAGTTCAGCAAGTGCACGGAGAGCAAAGACAATCTGGACAATTCCTCCTTTCATATCGAACACTCCGGGACCGCGAACTGCCCCTGTCTTCTCATCTATCTCAACCGGCATCCGTTCTAGGGTGCCCAAAGGCCATACAGTATCAGTGTGTCCAAGCAACACTTGGGAAGGGCTGCTACTGTTTTCGTAACCTTTGGGGGATAATTGGATATGGCCCCCAGTCTTATCTCCAGGGATATGGATAGCCTCAAATCCTAGCTCTCCAAGCAAATTTTCTACAACATGCTGTACTGGAGCCTGGGTCTCAGGCACAAGAGATGGCGATTCCAGTTGAGCCAAATCAACCAACAGCTTTACAATTTCGTTTTTATGTGCTGACACAAATTCAATGAGTTGCACAGCAATTGGATCCTTCACAAGAATTTTCCGTTCTAGGGTAATAAAGATTTCATATTATAGAATCCTGCTCGTCTGTAGCTTTCGTCAAGGAGTTCGATGGGGTGATGTGCAGTAACAGAAGAATTCTGTAATAATAGACCGGCACCAATCTGCATTATGCAACCGGGATTGGCGGTAATGACTACATCAGCCTTTGTCTCAATCACTGAGGCCACCTTGTCTGATCCTATACTCTCACCCAACCCCGGATGTGTTAAGCCGTAAATGCCTGCACCCCCACAGCACTCTTCTTCGCCTGACAAGGGTGTGATATCCAGGCCTGGAATTGCTTCAAGAACAGTCATGGGGGCATTTTTTATGAGCTGAGCATGACAGAGGTGGCATGCTGCATCGTACGTAGCCTTGATCGGCACTGGGGCTCCAATCCGTATGCCGTATTCATGCAATAATTCACACACATCTCGAGTGTTGTCACTTAATCGTGCAGCTATTTCAGCATAATCAGGATCTTCAGCCAAAAGATGTCCATACTCTTTCAGGGCTACTCCGCACCCTGCTGAATTTACAACAATACGATCTATATTAGCCTTTGTAAAAGCACTGATATTGGTTCGAGCAAGCTGGCGGGCATTCTCTATGTCTCCAGCATGTGTGTGTAGTGCCCCACAGCAATTTTGACCTGCCACTATAACAACCTGGAAACCATTGGCTTCGAGCACACGGTGGGTTGCATCATTTACACGTG
>DEAF01000027.1:27392-71827 GCA_002346625.1 Gemmatimonadales bacterium UBA2989 | reverse complement strand
CAGGACTCGAACCTGCGACCTACGGATTCGAAGTCCGGCGCTCTATCCAGCTGAGCTACGGGTGCATGGCGAGGGCATGATCGATCGGGTCTGCCGAGGGAAGAGACATTGGGGTGGATGAGGGGATTTGAACCCCCGGCCTCCGGAGCCACAATCCGGCGCTCTAACCAACTGAGCTACGCCCACCATAAATCATCCTTTGGGCGTCAAAGCTAAAACTTACTCAAAGCCCCGTAAAGCAGTTTCACTATTGCTTAAAATATAAGCGTTCTAGTCTCTGATATCGCGTAGAAGTTCTTCTGTAGTCAACTGTTCGACTTCTTCAGAGACTTTGGGCAAGCTTTCGAAATATCGCTCAAGTTCATAGATCAAATCGTCAATAGATTCAATTATAAAAATCTGATCGTTATGACTCCAAACAGATTTATCGTGCGGGATCACGTTATCAATAGTAAAAGGGAGCAAAGGGACAGAGCCATTCATAACACTAGAAAGTTCAGAAATCGATGAGATCAAACCGGCGCCGAAAGCTTTAAGTTCTCCATGCTCACGTATGAGTGCGAACTCTGAGCTGTACCATGCTAGTCTTTTGATATGGTCACGATACTTTTCGTTAGTACGTAGAAATATTGGAGCAAAAATCTCTTGAAGTTTAGCGTAGTGTGGCAACGTGAAGAAAGGCAAATGTCCAAAAATGTCATGAAACAAATCAGGTTCAGGTGTGAATTCTAGTTCATCCCTAGAACGTAGATAATCGGTGACTAAAAATTTTCGATCTAAGAAATAATGGTACCAAGGAACAGCATCCGTGTAGCGCACAGATGTACGAATCGTTTCCCATCCGGTCCTCGGTGTAATCTGAGCATTCAAGTCTTCGAGTGTCGGAATACCGTCCTCATTTAATCCCAGTAGGCTAAAACCTTCTAAGTAGTCTCTGCACGCCCAACGTTCTATCTGTGGTAATTGTTTAACAAAAAGCGTATTCCAGATACTATGATCTTCTTCTGAGAATACTGGTGCACTATCTGGATCATTTCTAAGAGAATGGACCAATCGCATTATCGTCTGTCCTCATTTAATAAAAAATTCACACTAAATTCAAAGAATTGGTTCCGGAAATAGGAATCGTGAATTTCCACATCATGGACTCTAAGGATCTCGACTCTATTATTAGCAAGCATGTCACTGACCTCAAGTGTTTCAGGGTCTCTTTCTTCACTAGGCTTGTCTGTCACAAGTTCAAAAAAAGATTTTCGACTATGGCCAATAAGTAACGGAATGTCCAGTCTATGGAGCTCACTAGATCGTCCGAGAATCTGCCAGTTTTGTTCATGGGTTTTCCCAAAACCAATTCCCGGATCAAATATCAAACGTTTTCGAGAAATCCCATTCTGTGAAAATTTTTCAAGCTTTTCACATGTCCAATTTTGCAAGAATTGTATTGGGTCAGATGATTTTGGGATGGACTCACCTTTTACCACAGGCACCGAAAGACTGTGCATGAAAACTAGGGGAACATCGGTTCCTTGTGCAATCTCTAACATCTTTGGATCAGAGAATCCAGTGACATCATTGATTAAATCAATCCCTATATCTAATGCTTTTCTTACCGTTTCAGGATTTCTTGAATCAAGACTTATCCTGAAAGATTTGTCATTCTGCATATCTCTGAGGCCTTGGAGTACGGGTTCCAAGCGATCCCATTCAACCGAATGCCCAGTCCGTTGTCCATCAGGACGAGTAGACTCGGCACCCAGATCCAAGATCCCCGCACCCGACTTAATAAGCATTCTTGCATGACCCAGAGCTTCTTCAGGATCCAGATACAATCCTCCATCACTAAAACTGTCGGGGGTAATGTTGAGTATGCCCATTAATTCAGGAAAATTGACCTTGTAGTCCGATTCAGGAGCATACCTAGCGATCGATTCATCAGTTTCCGAGAGCCTCATAGCATGATCACGGAATGACAATCCCTCTAAGCTATCTTCTGGTATTAGATCTCTAAGTGGTTTCACTACAAAGGAACGATCCAATATACCCCGGTGAGGAATCTGGAGGTCTTCTTTTATAACTGACATATCTGGCCACCAAAGGATATCAATATCTATGACCCTAGGAGCCCAGCGTTCACCTTTAGACCTTCCTATAGATTCTTCTATCTCTTTTACCGCCGGCAATAATTCATCAATCCCAACCAAGGGATCCCCAGATATGGCACAATTCAGATACGGAAGATTCCAGTGGTCGGGGGCCCCAGATGGAACAAGAGCAGGCGACTCATAAACTTTACTGATCTCTGGATTACGTAAGATGCAGAGATCGCCACATGTGAGCCTCGTGATAGCTCTTTTGAGATATATTTCTCGACACCCGAGATTGCTGCCGAGACCCAATATTAGCTTAGAATTATTAGCCAAATAACAACCGCACACTTTTCATAAATGCTTACAGATCAATTCAGTGAAACAATACATCAAAACCTAGACTGAGCGCCACCAATAGTAGATGCCAACAAAGCAATATGCTTCGCAGTTTTTATCATAGCTGGAATATTAGCCCATTCATCTGGAAAACCTCTCTGGCCACCACGAGAACCACTAATCCCAATAGCGGATGTGCCATTACCGATAGCAACATTCATGTTGGATGAACCCATGTCAGAAAGACGCGGCTCTATTCCAAGATGACGAGAAATAGCTTGAGCAGTTGTGACTAAAACCGATTCGCGCGCTCCAGGCAATTGGCCTCCTGGAGTCAACTGAAAAGGGTCCATCTTAAATTTAATTCCAGTTTCTTTGGAAACTTGTTCTAAAATAGACCTTACTTGCGTTTCCATTTCTTCAACAACACTAACATCCATAGATCTTAAATCCAGAGAAAACCAGCCTTCTTCAGGCTTATGATTATAGACAGATCCACTGTTTAATATGGAGATGTTAGCTACAGTGCGAATATCAGGATATTTCTTGGGTTGAGGCAACTGGAGGATCCTATCTACTGCTCTTCCAATTCCTTGGTTTACATTAGGCAAGCCTCCTCTAAGAGAATGTCCTCCAGGACCTAATGCGACCACCTTCCACCAGTGGATATTTATAGCACCATAACTGATACTTTGCCCTTCTCCAAGGATATCTACAAAACCTATAGCCTTGTCACGGTAAGTCTCATAAACCTTCTTCATCCCTACTAGTCCTGTCTCTTCCTGTGCAACAGCAGCAAACACTAAATCGTGTTCAGGTTTTAGGTCGGAATTTATGAGCGCTTCAGCCGCTGAAAGCATAGCAGCAGTAGTAAAAGAAGTATTAGTACCAGGGCCAATTACTCGATCTCCTTCAATCCTAGGGGGCTCTGGGGCAGACCTTTGATTATCAGCTACTGTGGCTAGGTCATCTAGTGTGGATATAAAAACCAGAGCTAATCCGGAATTTCCAGGTATGACTCCAACAGCATTAGGTGTGCCGTCAACTGCAACGTTACTTAATCCTATCTGTCGCATCTTATTTGCTACAGCCTCAGCACGATCATGTTCATGGCCCGAAGGAGAAATGATAGAACCAATTTGGGTCAAGAATTGAGCTGTTGCATTAGTGCGTGCATCGATATAGTCGATAGCATACTTCACTTGACCATCTTCTAGTACGTCCGAAACAGACCTTACAGTTTGGGATTGTATTGGAAATGCGATGATTACAGTAGAGACAATGGGGAGAAGTAAATAAAAAATCGAATATGGCATTAATATTTCCCAGGTAACAGTTAAAACCAGAAAGCACGTCTGATTTTTTTACCAAAAGCCTCCGGCGCCACCTTGATCACTGAGCAGCCTCCTGTATCCTGAGGAGATTGATTGAACAAACTGGCGGTGCTTGGAATTTCAGGTAATTGTAGATCAATGACCTCACCGATACTCTCAGATCCAAAACTAATGAGAAGACGATCTTCGGATTCGATGACACGATTGAATACTGAAAACACCTCAATACCATCCAAAACAAATTTCATTTGTTTGTCATTATCCGAAAAAAAACTATCCCCATTATCGGTGATCAAAAAATTGTCGCCAATCGCAAAATCTAGATTTTGAAAGAAATGTCCCCAGGTGGTTCCTTCATGATGTACATGGACAACGTCATGGATGTTTTCATGCATGTGGGCCCTGTCCACTGGAAGCATTGCGCCAGGATCAACCTTACAGGACACATCATGCATGTATCGTGTAGAGCTTAAGTCTAGACGCTCACCATTTATAAATACAGCAAAGTTTGCATGGTAGTGGACTTGCTCACTATCAGGAAGTTGAGGGAGGCCAGCAAGGCGCGCTAGGAATAATCCTATTACACCTACTGCTACTCCTAGCATCACCAAAAGAAACTTATCTCTGCCACCGAAAATTTCATCCACTATTGAATTCCTGTTTACAATTAAGCAAATGTTCTCCAGAACCAAGGGGCCCTGCGTATAGCAATGTCTAACAAATATAGAACCAAGGCGAGTCCAGCTAGGAGTGGCCATAACTGTGTAGGAATAAATGCATTCTCACCATAGTCTTCAAAAATATCCTCGTTGTCAGGAAATATCTTGCCACCAGTTTTTTCACTGATGTCACCCAAAAGCACTGTGTTAGCAGGATACAGTCTATACTCATCACTATATGGGTAGTAAAGATACAAAGATCGGTCATCAAATCCTTCGGCTGAAACATTGAATCCATAGGGGGACTCTATCGAAGCCTCTATCGGATATCTTCCCTGATAAGTATTAGGTCCAATCTGACCCAATGAAACAACGGCCTTATCTCCATCCGGATAGGATATCTCCATCTTTGGATCCAGATCTACCTTGTAATTGTCTTTTTTAGCCAGAGCATTTACAGTAACCACAGCTTCGTCAGCAATACGTTCAATCAGAAAATCAATTTCTTCCCCTCCACCTCTTCTCATCGTCTCCCGTACAAGTTGCGACCAAAATTTTCCGTACCCGGCCCAAGTCAACCAATCAGAAGCCCAGCGATTCTTAACATCAGAAGTGAACACAGCCGTTTTGCCGAGGCCATAATGCCAGCGAGCTAAGATGGGTGCCGTGGCTTCCGATGTGAGCAATACTTCAGCATTCTCTTTGGCCGTCGTATTGACATAGCCTCTGAGAGGAGGAGCTGATCCAAGATCAATCCCCTTAAACAACTCGACACTATTGGCAATTGTCGCCCTTACATTTTCTTCAATCAAAGTTTGCTGTGAGGCAATCTGAGTCTCCTGTATGAAAACTTGAGGGACTCTAGCAGCATCAAGGATAAAATAGCTACGCCCATTGCCCCACTCGGCTATATCAGCTAGTAAAGCCCGATCAGACTCTTGCCCTACAGCAACCGAAGATACCGATATATCATCTTTCGCCATGCGTGTAATCAGGGATTCATACTTGTCAGGGTAGGTCTGGCCATCCGATAACAAAATTACATGTCTAACCTCAGCATCGATTTCAGATAACTCTTCAAAGGCCATCTCTAATGCTGGATAGATGTTGGTTTGGGCACTGGCAATAATCCGACTGATAAATTCACTCATCAGGGGTTTATCCGTAGCAAGCTGCAGAGGTACAGTAGAATGAGGTGTGTCGTCGAAAGTTATCAAGCCAAAACGGTGCGTAGGCTCTAGGAGATCCAAAGCAGCCTTAGCAGCCTCCTTAGAAAGCTGAAGCTTTCGCCCTACCATGCTATATGACTTATCAAGCACGATGACAAGTGCTAGATCCTTTTTTATCTCATTGGTCTCAAACCAAACAGGCAAGACCTCTTCGATGTCTGTCCCCGTATATCCATCTTCACCAAAACTGGACTCACCACCAGCAAATATGAAGCCACCGCTAGAGTCCCGTATATAGGAAAGGATAGCATTCATCTGCATTTTGCTGAGGCTCTTACTAGAGACATCACTGACAATAATAAGATCGTACTCATTCAGGCCACTTATTGTACTAGGAATAGATTCTGGTTGTCCAAGAACAACATCCATGCCCTCTCCGACAAGAGCATTATGTAGATAGTGAGCACTAGACGGACGTCCTTCCACATATAAAATCCTTGGCCTCGATCCTACCAAAATTGACTGAGTATGAACATCGTTATGGGTTAGTGGATCGTTATCAGAATCTAAACGGGCAGACACCGTAACCTGACCCTCTGTAGGCAACCTGACTTCGAAGGTGACATCGTTAAGGCCTGGATTAAGATTCACTTCTCGAGATTCGAGAGTAACACCATCTCCTAAGATTTCTAATGTGGTTATAGTTTTCACACGACTAAAAACCTGTACGGTGGCCGTCACCGGCTCTTCCACACGCATATACTGAGGAAAATCAACGGCTTCGATCCATCTATCTCTCGCACCTCTGACAGTAGCCGGTATAGAGAAGATGCGCACTCCAGATTCTTGTGCCCGACCAATAATTTTTTCTAAATCGCCGATATTCTGATTCCCATCAGTGATGAGAACAAGCCTTTTGAGGTATTGCGGATTAAAACTATGCAAAGCTTGGGAAATAGCTGTTTCTATATTGGTAGCTCTTTGATCAATCGATCCAGAAGCCCCTTCCGATGATACTTCCACTCCCCTGATTTCATCGACACTCCCTACGTTCTTAGCCGAGGCCCCAAAAACAATGAAGTCAGCATGATCGGGAGTACCAGAAAAATTAGACGACTCTATCCAATCTATAGCTGTATCAATGAATTTTGGATCTATGCTACCGGAAATATCAAGTGCATATACCACCGACAGCCATTCTCCAGCCCGGTGCCAGACTGGGCGCATGAGAACCAAGGCTAACAGCAGCACCACGGTCGTACGTGTTATCAAAGAAATCCGCAAATGCCTATCTGAGAGACCAACTGCCGTGTGCCTTATCATCCTCCATAATAGGGGGATGACCAAAACAATTAAAAACGGCCAAAATTGGCCGAACGTGATCCTCATACTGTCCACCGGCGATGATAGGTAAACCATTCGATAATTACCATTAACGTGGCTATCCATATAAATACAAACCAAAGTTCACCGCTTGAAGCTTCTTCCCTATTTAAAGAGAAAATTTCCGGAGAAACGACAGCACGGTCTTCAGGACTAAAACTTGAAGTATTGACCGTAGTCCGTTTGTAATCTGTAAGATTCACAGCAACTCTTATGCGCTGTGACCCTAAGGTGACGGTATATAAACCTGGCTCATTAGCCATAAAGACTGTATTACCAAAAAACTGGGAAGAACTAATTTCTTCACCCTCTAAATCGGTTACTTCACCTTCTGTGACTGGTACTTCTATACGGCCAAGACTACCCGGTAATGCATGTTGATCATCTATCATCCAACTCAATACATTATTCAAAAAAATTGGAAATCCAGGCTGTAATGGAAAATTGGAATCCTCGAGAGAGAACGCCACACGTATCATCTTATGGGGATCTTCAGATGCGACCATCAACGGTAGTTCAGGGGTGCCTATAATGATTTCAGATTTATGAATCGAGCTGATTGCCCCTGAATCGTCAGTATGATCTTCAGGATTTGTTTTTATATTAAAATCAACGGCTTCACTATAAAATCTTACAGCTTGATCAATGCGTAAGTCTTTCAACGAAACAAAATTCATGAGCACGTGACCTTGATCCCAATACGATATCGATGGTGACGTGACAACTGCCTCCATAGGAGATAGCCACTCCACATTAGGAGGCAAAAAAAGTAATGCGGGACCCATAGGTGGATCCTGAGGTGCCCAACGATCAAAAATGTACAAGTCAGCCTTGACGTCATTATCAAATTCTTCTGGAATCATAGAATTGATCATTAAATTCTGCCTGTCTGGCAGAGCATTCTGCAAGTAAGCACTCCCCGGACTAACCAGTGTTACCTGAGTCAGATTTCTTGTTGGCAAAAAAGAAAAAGCTTTGTCATCTAACGTAAAAGCGTCACTTTCCGTAGCCACAGTTAAACGGATAGGCCCTCTGGCAAAGCCAGAAAGATCGATTGTCCGTCCTTCTAATTCACCAGCCTGAAGTGTGAGGGTATCACTAAATACACTCTCGCCAGCTCCACTAAGGCGCATAGAAATCTCTTTTGACTCTAGAGATGCGTTGGCAATTTCAAGGAATGCCTGATATGCCAGAGGATCCGAAGGATCTGGTGCGACCTTGAAAGCCGTTATACCCACATTGTCCACTGAACTGTAGACCGAAATTACTTGGGCATTGTCCGGAACCTCATCAATCATTACACCATCTGAAATAAAATAGAGCAGGCCATCGGTGGACGCATAATCAGGAAACCGTGAAGAAGAACCCAAAGAAACAGTAAGTTTGTCAAGCAAACCCAAGGCTGATCGCCGATCGGTAGGATTTCTAGAAGATAACTGTCCAGAGGTATCCAAGATTAAGAACTCGCCATCTACACTGCCTTGTTTTAATAACTCCTTCCCTAGGGCTAAAGCATGATCCCAGCGAGTGAATCCATCGGCAGACCGTGTGGCCATAGTGGTGGAATTATCAATTACTATAGTCATTCGAAAAATATCTCCACCGTTCCACAAAAACTCCGGACGCCCCATAGCACTTGCCATTAATAGGCTAATGGCTAAAGCAATGATGAGAGATAGCCACCATCGAAGTCTATCGAGAAGTGTACTCCGCCTTTTTTCTTTAAGGAGACGTTTCCATAACAGACTGGAAGGAATTGTCAATTGGCGTGGAGGAGGCTTAAGCCAATATAGTAGGCCCACAATTGTAGCTGCGCCTGCTAGGAACAAGCCTGCAAACAGGGGAGTCATGTACATAAAATTCACCTGACAAATCTCCCCTGTCTAAAAACTTGGACAATCAAATCTTCAAACGGCACATCTGTACTAGCCCTGACATAACCCCATCCGTTCTTACGACAATAGGAGTCCAACTGATCACAGTGTTCTTCAAATTTATTTGCATACGCATCTAAGAGCCCGGGGGTCACCTTGACCAATTCAGTTGTACCAAGTTCAGAATCCTTTAAAAGCACTTCGTCCGAAAGATCTGGCCTTAGTTCTTCAGAACTGTATATATGCACTGCAAAAAGATCTTGTCTAAAATGCTTGAGTAGATCTAACGCCCTTTCGAATCCTATTTCATCAAGAAAATCAGAGACCAACACGACCAAACCTCTACGGCGACGTACCGAGAAAAAACTTTTAAAAGCTTGCTCAATGGAAGTGTTACCATCCGCCTTGGCCGATTCTAGGAAACGGAATGCATGCCACACTTGATTCTTACCGCTACGCGAGGACATTTCTTGTGTTATCCCCTCAGCATAACCTATTAGATTGACACGATCTAAATTGAGCAATCCTACGTAACACAAGGCTGCTGCAATCTTTCGGGCATAGTCAAATTTGAGAGGATGCCCATAGTCCATAGACTTGCTTGAATCAAAGAAGATATAGATGGGCAGATCTGCTTCTTCTTCAAAAATTCTCAATATGAGTTTGTCCAAGCGAAGATAAGTCCGCCAATCGACATTCTTGGTGTCTTCGCCCGCTACATACTGACGGTAGTCTGCAAACTCAATCCCTGAATCAGTCTTCTTTTTAGCTCGGTGTTCGCCATGTAAGTGTCCAGGGACCATGTTGTTAGAGATAATTTCCAGATACTCTAGCTTCTTAAGGAATTCCTCATCGAAAAGAGTGCCATCTTCACTCATATATTAAAGGGTTTCCTCCTGCCTGAAATTATCACAGGGTATATGATAAAAGCATCAAAAATCCTCTTTGACTACTCCGTAGACTCAGGAATATCGCTCATGATTTCAGTAAGGATCGTGTCCGTTTCGATGCGTTCAGCCTCTCCCTCAAAATTTAGCAACACACGGTGACGGAGTGCCGGCAACAACATAGAACGAATATCTTCACAGGACACATGCACCCGATCACTCAACAAGGCGTTAACCTTTCCTCCTATAACGAGAGCTTGTGTTCCCCGCGGACTGGCCCCAAAACGTACATATTTATCCGTCATAGGATGAGCGTACGAAGTGCCTGGATGCGTAGCTAGAGTCAGGCGTATGGCATAATCTTGCACTGGCCTAGCAATGGGTACGGAGCGAGCCGTTTCGCGCATCAAGATAATCTGGTCACGATCGAGGACAGTAACTGCCTGAGGCTCTTCAGTCTGAGTGGTACGATCCATGATATCGTGCATATCGTTTGGTTCAGGATACATAATCCTAAGTTTGTAAAAAAACCGGTCGAGCTGGGCTTCAGGAAGAGGATATGTGCCTTCCATTTCCAAAGGATTCTGCGTTGCAAGAACAAAGAAAGGTGGATCGAGAAGATGAGTGGTTTTACCTACAGTTACACTGCGCTCCTGCATTGCTTCAAGCAACGCTGATTGGGTTTTGGGTGTAGCTCGATTAATCTCGTCAGCAAGTAGAATATTGGTGAAAATAGGCCCTTTTTGGAAATCGAGAAATTTTTCGCCAGTGTCACTTTCATGGACCACATCACTTCCCAATATGTCCCCAGGCATCAGGTCGGGAGTGAATTGAATACGAGAAAAGGATAGATGAAGAACGTCCGCCACTGTCGCCACAATTTTGGTTTTCCCGATCCCAGGAATGCCCTCCAGTAGAACATGTCCCTTAGCCAAAAGACTAATAAGGGTTCCATCGATGATCTCTTCGTTGCCAACAATAACTTTTGAAATCTCTTCCTTGACCATTTGGAATTGTTCAGTAAACAATTCTACTTTATTAGCAACCTCAGTAGTCATTTTTTTTCACCTGGTCTGATGGCTAAAAAATACTCCTTTACTAGACTACGGTGCCACCACGGAATCTGACCTATACCCAATGATGATCCTGCTGCGTAGTTCGAGGGCCCATTTATATCACGATAATCTAATATTGAATTTTCCTGTTGGCTTGCCTTCAGAAAGATATCCTCAGAGTCAAGATCTTCTTGGGGTTTGGACTCATCGACAATTTCCATTTCTAACTGTACTTCCAAGGTTGTAGACGAACCAATCTTCTGTTCATTGCCCATGGATTTGCTTGTCGCATGGCCTGGAGGGCCACTCGGATCCTGCCCCTCAGTACTGCCACTTGACTGTTTCACTTCGTCAGAAGATATCGCCATACCAGCCTCAGCCGATTGTGCATTTTCAGTTTTCCCTTCCTGCATACCAAGTAACTGTTGCCTTCCTACTTGTTGTTCAATAGTGGATTCTTGTATGGCATCCATCTGACGAGAAGCCTCATTTCTTCTTTTTTGCATATCTTGACTACGGGACATTTCTTCCATGTTTTCTGCCGCTTCTTCCAAAGACTTCTGAGCCTCTACCATTTTCTGACTTCCCATTGCTTCCGCAACTTCTTGGAGAGACTCTAGAAGATCTTTCAAATCTGGGATATCTGACATGGCTATTTTTCTTAGATCCTCAGTTAACCCAGAAACTTCTTCTTCTGTAAGGCTGGACAATTTCTTTGAGAGCTCACGCATCATTTCAGAGGCCTGGGTCAGATCTTCATCATTAAAGGCTTCGGCTATATCTTTCAATTCCTTTGAATTTTTCAAATCCCGAGCAAGATCAGCCAAAGCCTCTTCAATAGAATTAATCTGAAGATTCCCTTCTTCCAGAGCATTTTGGATTTCCTTGATGTCGAGCAAGAATTCTTCCGTAGTCAACTGCTCAGCCTGTAATTCCTTTAGGGTTTCCTCGAATTGTGTCAAAATCTCTGAATTTTCTTCGCCCTCCAATCCATCTTTATCATTAATCAAATCCTGGATTTCTTGGAGTCTTTGAATATGAGTTTGTGTGAAAGTTTTTGAATCAGCAGCCGATGCAAAAGTGATGAGCGGACCTTCAATGGGTATTAGGGACAGTGTTTGAATAATCACGAACAGCCCAAAGGCAAGCCAAAAACGCCGAGGGATAACCGTAGGAACTAAACGCCTAGAATCAAGATTCCGAGCCGTACCTGCAGCCCTCTTAAGCTGAAGATCTATCCACGGAGAACCGCCTCCTTCGCCCATAAACCAGTACGCAGTTTTAATTTCATCGCGAAGAGACCCCTGTGCATCAGCTACCACAGCAGCTTTCGCTAAACGACCACCCCTTCTTTGAGACCAAACAAGGAATACAATAAACAAAACACAAAACCCTGTAATTACTGAAAAATTCGTAGGTGGAACAATCGGGAATAACATCTTTCCTACTTGAAAAATTAGTAATACTCCAAAAACCAGACATATCGATATAGATAGATGATCCAGCACCAAATTAAATCGTATACGACGGTCGATTCGTTTGAGTACATCAGTAATCACTGATATCTCTCGGCTAGATTTATATCGGGACATCTGGCGAGATTCTCCAATCACCGTTAGACAAATAACAATTATTCACATTTACAAGTGGGCCCAGTAGGACTTGAACCTACGACCTTCGGATTATGAGTCCGCTGCTCTAACCAGCTGAGCTATGGGCCCTAATTAAAACTCAAATTAATCTTATTTTAAATATCAATCCAAGTGCAGACGAATTCAAAAAAAATCATTCTTCTAAATAACTCTTAGCTGTAATTTAGATTTTCAACATATCTTTCAAGTTTTAGAATTTCCTCTGCACTCATTTTCTCCCATTGACCAATTGGAAGATTCCCCAGATTAACAGAACCAAATCTAATTCTTCTTAAAAAAAGCACAGGATGACCAACAGCTTCTAACATCCTTCTCACCTCACGATTGCGCCCTTCCGTTAGCACTAACTTCAATGTCCCATGGCCATCTTTCTTGTCTATTAAACTAACAAGACTTGGGCGAGCTAGGCCGTCTTCCAGTTCCACACCTTTCCGGAGACTCTCGATAATCTTATCAGTAGGTATATTTTGTACTTTCACTTCATACTCACGCTCCACTTCAGTACTCGGGTGTTGAAGCAAATTGGCCAGATCTCCATCGTTAGTGAGCAATAACAATCCTTCGGTATCCATATCGAGCCGGCCAACATACCTGAGTGCACTATATTCTCCAGGCAATAAGTCATAGATCTTAGGTCTGCCATGTGTGTCAGAAAGAGTGGTAATTATCCCAGCAGGTTTGTGAAAACGGACCCAACTGAATACAGGTAGCGATATCAATTCGTTATCTACTTCTATAATGTCTCTATAAGGATCAACTTTCGTTCCGAGTACAGTGGCTACCACTCCGTTTATTCTAACTCTTCCTTTCTCTACAAGACCTTCAGCCTTTCGTCTGGAAGCCACTCCAGCTCTTGAGAGATACTTCTGTATCCTCATAAGACCCAAGTTTTCAGATTTATTCAATATCCTCAGTTTTTTCTAGAGAAACCGAATGTCCATTAGTTCCGTTACCACGGGACTGGAAATTTCCACTGTCGTCCAAATAATCGTCCTCCTCGGCCACTGAAGAAGAATCGCTGGCTAGAATGTCATATACTCCCAACTCAGATTCTTCCTCTAAAGATTCTTCTGAAGAATCGCTCTCCTCAACAAATTCATCTTTTAAAGTATTCTGGTCTCTAAGAATCACAGGCATTTCTTCTGGGCGAGGCAGGTCATCAAGAGATCTAAAACCAAAATGTTCGAGGAAGCGACGAGTAGTGCCATACAGAAGGGGCCTGCCAATACCTTCACCTCTAGCTATAATAGTCGCCAACCCACGATCTATCAGAGTACGTATCACACCTGCCGAGCTAACTCCTCTTATATACTCAATTTCAATTCGACCTATAGGTTGTCGGTAAGCGATTATAGCCAGAGTTTCTAAAGCTGGATTAGATAGGCGAGAAGATTTTGGAATAGTGTCAAAACGCTCAAGGTATGGCGCCAATTCAGGCCTAGTAAGGATCTGATATCCCTCCGCAAGATTGCGGATTTCAAAAGCACGCCCTGACTCTGAATACACGATATTAAGTTCACCTATTATGTGCTCAATCAAATCTTCGTTTAAATTCTCATCAGCTCTAGATATTTCTTCTGCATTTAGTGGAGCATCCGAAGCAAAAAGCACAGCCTCTACAATTTGAGAGGGATTCACGATGATTCTCCTTTTTCCTGTGATCCTTCAAGCTCTTCGCTATCTGTAACACCACGATATACCCATAATTCTGCAAACGGCTCAACCTGCTTAAGTTTCACACGTCGCCTCCTGGTAAGCTCGAGCCCAGCCAAAAATGTCATCACACTATGCATACGATTCTTGAATGGCAGAATAAGTCTGTTGAATTCTATCCTACGAACACGACCCAGTGTTTCGAGAATCAAATCCATCTTATCCTCCATAGCAACCACTTGTGTGGCTACCACATGCCTCTGAATACCTGGATCGGGGGAAGTTATTTCAAGGGCCACTGACAACACCTCTTCCCAAGTGGTTTCTAGTAAAACTTCCTCAATTGGAAGACTATTCCGTGGCTCCAAAAAACCTTTCCCAAAAAGTCTGGCACTGTCTGCTTCAGCTGCGGACAGTCTGTTACTGATCTCACGGATCTGCTCATACTCTAACAGACGTCGGACAAGTTCTACTCTAGGATCTTCTTCTTCTCCATCGTCATATCTTGGCAAAAGCATCTGCGCCTTGATCTTAATGAGGCTAGCAGCCATTTCCAGAAACTCTCCAGCATTATCAAGATCTTTAGCTTTTATACCACCAATTGCGGTTAGGAATTGACTTGTGATCAGGGAAATAGGAATCTCAAATACGTCAATATCCTGTTTCCTGATTAAGTGAAGTAGCAAATCAAGAGGCCCCTGGAATCTCTCAATATCGATTACCAGAAAATCTTCTTTGGCTAGGGGAATGACAGCCGGTATTAAATCCACAGAGAATTATCCTCCCCAAAAAGACATATTATATATCAAAGCATCCGCAAAACCCATGAGCACAAAGACAGGCTGTAGTGCAAAAATAAAGAACGGGGGATAAAAAAACACGAGACCCAATAGTAAGATCATCCCATAACGACCTGCCCAACGATAAATGTCTCCCCAGCGAGGTGGAAGCAGATGATATACAGCATGTGATCCATCGAGAGGAGGAATAGGAATCAGGTTAAATACAGCCAAAATCAGGTTAATGAAAATCCCGAACCGTGCCATTCTTATCATAAAATCTAAAACAGCATCTCCACCGACAGCTGACATCTGAATCTTCAGAAGAAGTATTACCAAAAAAGTAAATATCACGGCCAAAAGTACATTTGAAACAATACCAGCAAGTGAAACCTTTATATCTCCACTTCTATAGTCCCTAAACTTCCCAGGATTTACAGGAACAGGTTTAGCCCATCCTAAAATCATCCCATCAGCCATAAAATATAGTGCAAACGGAACTAAGAACGATCCCAGCATATCCATATGAGACAATGGGTTAAGGGTAATGCGCCCAAGCCGTTGGGCTGTGTCATCTCCCTCGCGAAGAGCCACCCAAGCATGTGCCACTTCGTGCACCACGATTGATAGAATAAGTACCGGAAGAAGCGACAAGAAATCCATTGCCAGAAAATATCTGGACTGACTTGCAGAGGCTACCCCTTAAAACTGACCTTAGAACTTAAACATATTTTTTTATTCAAATCTATAGGTTCTTGATCCTCTTCAATCTTTCGGATATAGTTTCGTGTGCATTTTTGATAAGCGTTAAGATTTGAGGATTTGAATGCCCAATATAAAGAGTGCCAAGAAACGGATGCGCTTAAGTCGTGTTGCGAACGAATACAATCGAGCTCGGCGGTCTCAGATTCGAACAGCTATAAAACGAGCCGAAGAGGCCGGAGACACTGCCAGTGCTCAGGACGCATACCGACAAGTCCAAGTGCTCTTAGACCGTGCTGCTACAAACAGATTGATTCACCCTAAAACCGTAGCACGAATCAAGAGTAGGCTGGCACAAAAAGCAAACAGATAACTTAGGTATTTCTATCTATCTGTCACGAAGGGCATTTCTAGGGTCTGCGCTATTCGCTGTTAATTCCCCAATTAAATTATTTGATCAAGCAGATCCTTATGTCCTGGTTCTAGGTGTGATTCAGGACGGAGGGCTCCCACAAACAGGTTGCTACACAGACAGATGTGAACGTGCACGGAAAAGCCACAGCCCTCGCTACGTAGCTTCCCTGGCTTTGGTATTCCCTGCTGCGAAACGCTACTATCTGGTAGATGCATCACCCGATCTTACTCGTCAGATGGATCTTATCGATGAAGATGGATTCCGCGAAAATGCAAATCTTCGAGGCCCCTTCGACGGCATCTTTCTTACCCATGCCCATATGGGACACTATCTGGGGTTGGCACTTTTGGGACGAGAAGGATTAGGCATAGATAGGACCCCCTGTTACTGTTCGTCAGCTATGAAGAAAATGCTCTCGGAGAATGCTCCCTGGAGTCTCCTCGTGCAAGAAGGCCGTATAAATTTCCCGCAAATCCCTATGGACAGCTGGATAAACGTGGATGGGCTTTTCGATGTCAAAATGATTCCAGTGCCACATCGTCAAGAGTTTTCAGACACAGTCGGATATATATTCCGTGGATCTCAAAAGAGTATCTTGTATATCCCAGACATAGATTCCTGGGAGAAATGGGACAAGTCTGTAGCTGAAGTTGTGGCAGGAGTAGATGTAGCCCTCATCGATGGGAGCTTCTATTCAAGCAAAGAAATCCCTGGAAGAAAAATCGAAGACATCCCCCACCCTCTGATCCCCCACAGCATGGATCTCCTGGAAGAAGTATCCAAAAACAATAGTAAGGTGATGTTCACTCATTTAAATAACACGAATCCAGCACTAGATATTAACAGCCCTCAACAACTTGAAATCCGGAAAAGAGGATTCGAACTGGCATACGAAGGTCTTAGGATAACTATCTAGGTATCCAGTTTCCATACAATTTCTCCACCTACGATTGTAAACTTAGCACGTCCTTTTAAATCCCATCCATGAAAAGGTGTATTGTGACTCTTTGATAAAAAAGAAGATTTATCTACCACCCATGAATCTTCCAAATCAATAATAGTCACATCACCTATCGAGCCATCTGACAGAGTACCGCCAGGAATGCCAAAGGCTCGTGCAGGAGCACAGCTCATGCGGTCTACGAGAGTAGGCAAATCAATAACATCTTTACGAACTAGATGAGTTAGTAAAACACCCAAAGACGTCTCAAGGCCTACGATACCGTTGGGGGCATCATCGAATGCTTGTTCTTTTTCATCATAATGGTGAGGGGCATGATCTGTAGCTATAACACACAGAGTGCCATCAGCTAACCCCTGACGTACCGCTTTGCGGTCGCTAGAAGAACGGAGAGGGGGGTTCATCTTAGCATCTGTATTATAATTCTCTACTTCCTCATCAGTTAACACTAAATGATGAGGTGAAGCTTCTGCAGTTACTCTCACCCCACGTGCCTTAGCTTTCCTGATTTCCTCTACCCCATAGGCCGTAGAAACATGCTGTATATGGATACGGCCTCCTGTGAGTTCAGCTAATAGAAGATCCCTGATAATGTGAATGTCTTCAGAAGCGTTGGGTTTTCCCCTGAGACCTAGCCTTGTAGATACTAGCCCTTCATTCATAACCCCTTGTCCGGATAGGCTCAAATCTTCTGGGTGATCCGCCACAGGTATATCGAACGCTTGAGCATATTCCATTGCTCGTCGCATAAGTCCAGAATTCATTACTGGGTTGCCATCGTCAGTAATACCTACTGCCCCAGCATCCACCATCTCTCCAATTGCTGCAAGCTGGTTCCCCTTTTGTCCAAGTGAAATAGATCCCAGAGGATAAACTCTGGCAGCTTTTGCAGATGTTGCTTGTGCTATAACAAAACCAACTCCTGCAGGATCATCGACTACAGGATTAGTGTTAGGCATAGCACAAACAGCAGTAAATCCTCCTGCTCCAGCAGCTCGTGCTCCTGTCGCAATGGTCTCTTTATGCTCCCCGCCCGGTTCTCGGAAGTGTACATGAACATCGATGAGGCCAGGAGTTACCAGTAGCCCTGAAGCATCAATCTCCTGAGCATCTTCCGGAGCTTTTATGTTCTCACCCTTAAATGCTATACTCCCATCCAAAATGAGAATATCAACTTGGGAATCAAAATTTTGGCTTGGATCCAGAACTCGCCCATTTCTTATCAGAAGAGGACGTTTCATTCTTTCAACCCCTTTTTGGCATCTTCAGCAGTATTTGGCTCACCCCCGGCCAATAGATATAGCACTGCCATGCGAACTGCCACACCATTAGTTACTTGATCAAGAATGACAGAATGCGGACCATCTGCAACATCACTATCGATTTCTACACCGCGATTCATGGGACCCGGATGCATAATTAGAAGATCTTTAGGTGCACAATCCAGACGATCCCGCGATACTCCCCACACTCTGTTATATTCACGCAGACTAGGTATATAGCCACCTTCCATGCGTTCTAACTGTAAACGAAGAACATTCAAGACATCAGCCCATTCTATGGCTTCCTCTATCCTTTGAAAAACTGTAACGCCAAGTTTAGAAATATCCGCAGGCAATAAGGTTCTTGGGCCACAAACAGCAACTTCAGCACCAAGATTCAACAGACCATATACGTTGGAACGAGCAACCCTAGAATGTAGGATGTCTCCGACTATGCATATTTTAAGACCTTCGATATACCCTATCTGATCTCTTATAGTCAGCATGTCCAAAAGGGCTTGAGTAGGATGTTCGTGGCTCCCATCACCAGCGTTGATAACCATGGAAGGAATTCTTTCCGCCAAAAATTTTGCAGCACCAGATGAGCCATGACGCATAACTACCATGTCGATACGCATTGCTTCCAAATTCCTCGCAAAATCTACCAGCGTTTCTCCTTTAACAACCGATGACCCTTTAGACGAAATATTAACAGTGTCAGCACTCAAACGTTTTTCAGCAAACTCAAAAGAAATACGTGTACGTGTGGATGGTTCAAAGAATAGATTGACAATCGTTTTTCCGCGGAGCACGGGGACTTTCTTAATCTTACGATCAGAGATTTCCTTAAAAGATTCTGCGGTGTCAAGGATATTTAAGATCTGTTGAGAATTAAGATGCTCGAGGCCGACCAAATCTTTCCCAATGAATGATTCCGTTACACTCATACAGCCTCCATTGGAATCGTCACAACATCTACAGCTAATTTACCATCTATCTCTGGTACACTCACGTTTACAGTTTGGCTTGGTAGTACCGAGACCTCCCTCCCAACCACGTCAGGATGAATTGGAATTTCACGTTGCCCTCTATCCACTAGCACACACAAAAACACGCGTGCAGGGCGCCCCCAATCCATAAGTTCATTTAGGGCTGCCCTAACAGTTCTTCCAGTGAAAAGAACATCGTCAACAAGAACTACAACACGATCATCTATACCTTCAGGTGGCAGAGAAGATTCTCCAACTACTGGCCGAGGTCCAATCGCAATCAAATCATCTCGATATAGAGTGATATCGAGGGTTCCAAGGGGCACAGCAACATCCTCTGCCCGTTGGATTTCAGATTGAATAAGGTTTGCAATCTGTACACCACGGCGTTGGATCCCCAGAAGAATCAAACCACTGGGCCCATCATTCTGCTCTACAAGCTGACGGGCCATTCGTGAAACCGCCCGCAGAACCGCCTGTTCGTCCATAATTGAGACGTGCAGTACAAACTCCTGTCTATACGCAATTACTATATTAGCCAAAACCCCGTAGGCCGAACCCCGGTGGAGCCGGCCCCGGGGTTAATGTTACCAATCCAGGGTATTTGAAGGTAGATAAGGTTCCAACGGTTTACAAGGGAGCAGCAACTCGACATCATGAACTCGGTGTGTAGATAACCAAAACTGTCTGAAAGGACCATCATGCGTCCCAGCATAATATTTTACTTATTCTTACTGGCCATTTCCGTATCAGTATATGCACCAAAAATCATTTCAGCCCAAGATGTGATTAACACACCGAAAGTTGTCATGGGAGGATTGCCATTCACATTAGATATTATAAATGGAAGCGAAAACCCACTCCAGTATGAAATCCTAGATGCCCAGGAAATACCTATAGGATCCGGATTACTCTCTCCAGATCAGACAACAACTACTACAGAGTTAGTAATTTCCAATAAAGAAAGCCTGCCCCTAAAAGTCATTGTCGGTAATAACTCACATTACATATCTCTATCCTACGCACCTGGATGGTTTTCGCTCGTCCCACCCCTTGTGGCAATTTCCCTCGCCATCCTATTACAAGAAGTCATCATATCTCTTTTGATAGGTATATGGTTAGGTGCTCTGGCTGTAGCTGGATACAACCCACTTTCTGCCCTCTGGAGAACTATAGATACATATGCAGTTCCAGCTCTTGGGGATGTGGAAGGAGGGCACACTCAGATCATAGTCTTCTCTCTACTCTTGAGTGGTATGGTGGGGATCATCGCTAGAAACGGTGGAACCCAAGGAATTGTCGATGCGGTAAGTCCTCTAGCCAATACCAGCAAGCGTGGCAAAATCGCTACTTGGCTCGCAGGAATGGCTATTTTCTTCGATGATTATGCCAACGCACTCATTGTGGGAAACACAATGCGTCCTATCACAGACCACCTTAAGATTTCACGAGAAAAGCTCGCATACATTGTAGATACAACCGCTGCCCCAGTAGCGGCACTAGTCCCTATATCAACCTGGGTAGGATATGAAATCTCCCTAATAGCAGACGGAATGAGAATCGCAGCTGAACAAATAGGTACCGAAGCTACCCTTGCCATGACTTTGACATCAGTAAGCCCATTCGCCGTATTTATCACTAGCATACCTTATAGGTTTTATGCTCTATTAGCTCTAAGCTTTGTATTCTTAACTTCTGTCATGAATCGTGATTTTGGGCCAATGGCTAGGGCTGAAAAACGATCTGCATCCGGATCAGGGTTATATCGCAAAGACGCAAGCCTCGCTATGGACACTTCAGACCCGTTATTCAAACAAGTCGATGGTTCAATTCCTAAATGGTACAATGCGGGGATACCAATCTTAACGGTCATAATTACAGTATTGATCGGACTCTATACAACTGGCCGTGCATCTATATCTACTGACAAAATTTCACAAGCTACACTTATGGACATCTTCGGAGCTTCTGATCCATTCGACACCCTTCTCTGGGGTTCATTGGCGGGATGCATCGTCGCAATATTTTTATCAGTGTCCCAAAGAATACTTAACCTTAAGGAATCCTTAGACGCCTGGCTCACAGGAATGAAATCAATGCTTATGGCCGTTGTCATCCTCACTATGGCCTGGTCATTGGGACAGATCACAAAAGATCTAGGAACCGCAGAATATCTAGCACAAGTTCTCAGTGACACTATTCCCATAGAATTTATTCCTATGCTAGTGTTCCTCACCTCTGCATTCATAGCGTTTGCAACAGGAACAGCCTGGGCCACTATGGCCATTCTTATACCATTAGTTATTCCACTAACGGTAAGCTTAGGAGGAGGTTACGGATTCATGATTGATGGAGAATACTCCATCCTTATGGGATCCATAAGTTCTGTGCTTGCAGGAGCTATATTTGGAGATCACTGTTCACCCATCTCAGATACTACTGTACTGAGCTCAACAGCAACAGGATGTGATCATTTAGATCACGTTAAAACACAACTTCCTTACGCTATCCTAGTTGCAATCCTGAGTATTATCATTGGAGATCTTGGAACTGCTATGGGGCTTCCTGTTTGGGCAGCTCTATTAATAGGAATTGTCGTTCTAGTAGGATCCCTAGTATTTTGGGGAACATCCGCATCCTCTGATGATGTAAAACCAAAAATAACCCTATAAACATCTCCTGAACTGGAATTACGCTATGCGTGCTAGCACTGCAACTCTCACTTTAGTATTAACTGCCATTTATTTCTCTAATGCTATGGCGCAAAGTTCACCCCCAAATTTTCGTGTGGAGTTCGAGAGACATTTTAATTCATCCGCTGATAAATTGGTGTCCCTAGCCATGGCAATGCCAGATGAAAGCTACTCCTGGAGTCCTATGGAAGGTGTGAAATCAGTGGTCAGTGTATACATGCACATTGCACGCTACAATTACTACTACCCTGACATCGCCCTGGGCGTGCCATCCCCAATGGGATCTAAAGAGTACGACAGTTGGGAAGAAAAAATTACCAACAAGGGAGAAGCTATCGCTATTTTAGCGGAATCGATGGAACACGTCAGGAAAACCTTATCCTTAAAATCCTCAAAAGACCTCGAGAATAATACTCGACTATACGGACGTGATGTCGGCCAATGGGCTGTTTTTCTTCAACTCGTTTCTCATATGAACGAACATCTTGGGCAGTTGATCGCTTATGCACGAATGAATCGAGTGGTTCCACCTTGGTCAAAGTAAGTAGAGATGGATGAGGTTGGTTGTCTAATCACGTAGTGTACGGAAGAAATCTTTCAACAAAACTCTGCTGGAATCCTCTAGAACATTGCCAGTAACTTTGATCCGATGATTCAGTCTTTCATCTTGGACTAAATTTCCAAGGCTTCCCACCATTCCAGATTTGGGATCAGACGCACCGAACACAAGACGTGGAAGCCGAGAAACCACCAATGCTCCAGCACACATACTACAGGGTTCAAGGGTAACGTAGAGGGTACACTCCAACATTCTCCAGTCTCCTAGTCGCTCTGCAGCTTTGCGAAGCACGACCACCTCTGCATGTGCTGTAGGATCTTTAGCTGTTATGGTAAGATTGTATCCTTCAGCCAAAAGCGTACCACCCCAAGTCAGTACTGCCCCTACAGGAACCTCACCCTCTGAGTAGGCCATTCTAGCCATCTCGATGGCCCGGGCCATCCACATAACATCACAGGATTGGTATGGCGTCCAATCTACTACGCCAGGATACGTAGAATCACTCAATCAATTCTCCTAAAAACTCAATGGCCCTGTCTAGACGCACCAAAACCCTTTCTTTACCTAGAAGATAAAAGACATCAAAGATACCCGGGCTCGATTGACGACCCGTAACTGCAACACGAATTGGCTGGACGACCTGGCCCAAACCCACAGAAATTTCTTTTGCATAATCCCTAATACATTTCTCGAATACATCTATTTCCCAAGTAAGACCTTCTAACCTCAAACGTAAAATTTTTATGGAATCCAATACTTTCTTAGGATCCTTTAGCCAGTGCTTCCTGACAGCCTCAGGATCAAAGTCGATATCATCTAAAAGAAAAGGTCGAGCTAAATCTACGAGGTCAGGTATTCGGCGAGCCCTGGTCTTAAGTATATCTATAAGACTTAGATACCAATCCCAGCGTTTCTGCAAATCTTTTAAATTCACCAGCTCTGCAGCAACAAGCATTGCAGTAAGTTCAGATTCTAAATCCTGGGCTGTAGCAATATTAAAATGCTGACCGGATAGCCAATCCAATTTTTTTGAATCAAAAATCGAGCTTTTTTTGAGCACTCTTTCTATAGAAAATAGATCTACGAGCTCATCTGCTGTCATGACTTCCTTATCGTCACCTGGGCTCCATCCTAAAAGTGCCAAGAAGTTTGTCATGGCATCAGGCAGAATACCCTGTTCCTCATACTCTCTAACTGCAGTTGCTCCGTGGCGCTTTGACAATCTCTTACCATCGGAACCTAAAATCATGGGAACATGCCCAAATATCGGAATCTCCCATCCCATAGCCTGATAAATCAGAATCTGTTTAGGAGTATTCGAGAGATGATCATCTCCTCTGATTACGTGACTTATGTTTTGATGTGCATCATCTGAAGTGACCGCAAGATTGTACGTTGGGCTACCATCACCACGTAAGATTACCAGATCATCGATATCTTCATTCTGAAATATCATTTCTCCGTGAACAATGTCTTCCCACACAGTTTTACCTTCAGGAACATAGAATCGAATGGCATGGGGGATTCCATTTTCAGCCATTTCCTCAGCTTCTCCATGGGCTAAAGACTCAGCCCGCCTTCGGGAGATATGATGGCCAACTTTACCTGTCTTAACTGCTTCCCTTTCTTGGGCAAGTTCTTCGGGAGTCGTGAAGTCACGGTAGGCCTTTCCAGCACTAAGTAAATCCAATGCATTCTTACGATGCCTATCAATTCCTTCACTCTGATAGTAAGGGCCTTCGTCCCAATCAATATTAAGCCACCTAAGCATATGCATTATAGATTCGACATGCTCAACCTTAGAACGATCTCTGTCTGTGTCCTCAATACGTAACACCAACACACCATCGTGACGACGTGTAAACAACCAATTAAACAGAGCCGTCCGTGCGCTACCAATGTGCAGATTCCCCGTAGGTGAGGGAGCAAATCTTACTCTTCTAACCATTACCTAGATCCAAATCTCCTGAATCGGTCATTTAAGTCAGTTTAGATATCTTGATCTTCATAAACGGAGGGGGCGGGATTCGAACCCGCGTGGGCTTGCGCCCGCCGGTTTTCAAGACCGGTGCATTTAACCACTCTGCCACCCCTCCAAGCAACATCAATCCAAAAAACTCAAAAATCTATAGGATTAGTGCAAAGAGGTTATCCAATTTACAATACAAAATAATATCAGTGGCGGAAAAGACGCTTCCCTGTGAATACCATCGCCATTCCATGTTCGTTAGCAGCTTCTATTACCTCTGCATCCCTAATAGAACCTCCAGGCTGTATGATGGCCTTCACTCCAACATCTGCTGCTGCATCAATACCATCCCTGAATGGAAAAAAGGCATCAGAAGCCATTACAGATCCATTAAGATCAAGGCCTGCGAAACCAGCCTTCTGGACAGCTATACGAGAAGAATCCACTCTGCTCATCTGACCAGCACCAATACCCAACGTAGCCCCATCACTGGCCAAGAGTATAGCATTAGACTTGACACCGAAAACTGCTGCCCAAGCAAAACACATATCATCCCATTCGACTTTGTCTGGATGGCGTTCAGTAGCAATAGACCAATCTGTATGACCTATGCCATAAAACGGAGGTGACGGCGGAGTTTGTACTAGCATCCCCCCATAAACAGTCCGGAAAATTCGAGAATCAGGTCTTCGGCCATGTTCAGCGAGAAAACGCCCAGTTGTACGAATCTCATCGTCAACATTTTTCCACCAATCCTCATCAGGTTCACCCTTAACAGATTCGCTAACTCCACCCAACGTCAAAATCCTGAGATTAGCATGACGCATTAGAATAGCAATGGCATCTTCATCAAAACCTGGAGCTACTATACACTCTATAAATAATTCTGACATCACCTTAGCCGTTTCTTCATCTATACGCCTATTCACAGCTATAACTGAACCAAATGCACTGATGTTGTCCGTACGAAGAGCCTTTTCATAGGCTTCTACGAGCGTATCAGCAACAGCCAGGCCACAGGGTGTTGTATGTTTAGTTATACAGACTGCAACTTTAGGGGAATACGAAAAGGGTGCGAGTGACAAAAGTGCTCCGTCAATATCGAGCAGGTTGTTATACGAAAGCTCTTTACCATGCAGTTGTTGCAAACTCACCAATCCATCCTCTTCATCGGACCACTGATAAAAAGCAGCTTCTTGGCCCGGATTCTCACCATACCTTAAACCTTTAGACAGTTTAAGACCGAGAGATAGGTGATCTGAAAAACCCTTTTCAGTTTCTATTAAATCCACAGAATCATCAACAGGAGTGTCATCTAATACCTCAGTTTGTGAGACACTTGATTCAGCTTCTAAATATGCTGCCACTGCAGAATCATACTCACTGATGTGACGGAAGACTTTTGCCGCAAGCTCACGACGCAATTCAATCCCTGTGATATCGCTATCAGAGATCTCATTAAGCACACGATCGTAGTCAGAAGGATCCACTAAAACTAGAACACTAGTGTGATTTTTAGCTGAGGCTCGGATTAAGGTAGGGCCTCCTATATCTACTTTGTCCATAGCTTCATGGATCAAAACATTGCTTCGAGCCACTGTTTCTCGAAACGGATATAGATTAACGGCCACCAAATCTATCGTGTGATATTTATGCTCATCGAGAGCAGCCATGTCTTCAGGTCTATCCCGACGTGCTAAGATACCCGCATGGATAGCAGGATGAAGAGTTTTAACTCGACCATCCATAATCTCTGGGTGATCAGTAATTTGTGATACCTCAGTTACTTGAACTCCTGCATCTCGGAGAACACGAGCGGTACCTCCAGTAGACAATATCTCCCATCCTATTTCTACTAACGATGACGCTAACTTCTCAATTCCCGATTTGTCAGACACACTCAGGAGAGCCCGTTTCGTTTTATGTATATGGCTATTCATCTATTTATTTGCTTCTCACTTTTCATCATCTGAAATTGATTCAAGATCAACAGATGGAACAATAAATGGTTCTGGCTCAATGCCTTCCTTGATCGCCCTACATACATGATCAGTTACAGCCGGATAAAGAAGGTGTTCTATTTTTAATACCCGGGCAGATATCGCCTTAATATCATCTCCGGGCAATACCGGCACAGGCCATTGTGCTAATATAGCACCAGTGTCGTACTCTTCGTCTACGTAATGAACAGTAGCCCCTGTAACTTCAACCCCAACATTCAGAACTGCCTGATGAACCCTGTCTCCGTACATCCCTTCTCCACCAAAATCTGGAAGCAATGCAGGATGAATATTTAAGATCCGTTTTGGATATGCATGCACAACAATCGATGGTATGAGCCTTAGATATCCAGCTAATGCAATAACTTGGATATCCCAAGAGCTTAGGTGTCGGATAATCTCCTCTCCAATCTCATCCTGAGATCTTCCCTGGTTTGAGATGACCAAAGTATTACGGTTAGCAACTGAAGCTCTACGCAGTGCTCCGGCTTCCTTACGATCCGATACGACTGTAGTCACTTTGTATAATCCACTTGTCTGCTCGTGATCTAAAAGAGCCTGGAGGTTAGTTCCTCCACCCGAAGCAAATACAGCGATAGGAACAGGAACGGAAGAATCGAACTTCATAAGCGATTATCAATTAAGAAAGGATTATTATTACGCTCGTGGCCAACAGTTGTGGGAGGCCCATGTCCCGTCAGAAGACGGGTATCATCAGACATAGTGAGTATATGGTTTCGGATACTTTCGAAAAGGGTAGCATAATCACCACCCGGGAGATCAGTCCTGCCCACTGAACCCGCAAAAATTAAATCTCCTACAAGTGCAACCTTTTCTCCTTTCGCATGAAGAATAACATGCCCTGGAGAGTGCCCCGGTGTATGAATAACTTTGAGGATAGATCGGCCAAACTGAAATGTTTCTCCATCATGGAATTCTCGTTCTGGAGGGTCAAGGTCTGGCCCTGCAAGGCCAAACATAGTCGCTTGAATTCCTACACTGTCGAAAAGAGATCGGTCATCAGGATGTAGATAAGTAGGAGCATCAGTGAACTCTCTAATTACACCCAAGCCTTCTATGTGATCAAGGTGTGCATGTGTTAATAATACGGCAGCCACCTGACTTTCCTCGGCCTCAATAGCAACAATCATCTGAAGAGCAGCAGCGCCAGGGTCTACAATTACAGCTTCTCCAGTTAATTCACACCAAAGGACGTATCCGTTTTCAGCAAAATCTCCTTCTGTAAAGGATTGAACACGCATATTGATATAGAGTAGTCCTATTATGACCTATACCCAAAATACTTCGGAAAATAATACCCCAAACAATTTGCTCGTAGGAATTTCTCCTACGAGCAAAAAAACAATTGGCCTGTTCTTGTTGCTTTAGACGGTGAATGAACTTCCACAACCACAACCGCCACTAGCATTAGGATTTCGAAAAGTAAAACCTGACCCCATCATACTAGTTACGTAATCGATCTCGACACCCATCAGGTACTGAACACTGAATGGATCCACGAAAACTTTAATACCAGAAAGATCAAAAATTTCATCATCCTCTTCGGGGGCATCTTCAATATTCAAACCATACTGAAATCCCGAACATCCTCCTGGGAGAACCCCAACACGGAGTCCTACATTATCCGATATTCCCTGTTCTTCTATAAAAGTTTCAATCTGGCTTACAGCTGTAGGTGTAAGGGTCAACAGGGGCTCAACACTTTCCATAAATTTGTCTCCTATTGATGTCCTACCTCCAAAATCTGTGAATTTATCATCAATAACATCTAATATTATAATTAAGATGCTCAAAAATACCGGTAGCCCTAAATAGGGTCAACGCCCTAACCTTTAGCACAAACGATGTGGCCACAGAGAGCATTAATAACTTGACAATCTTGCCATTCAAGAACAGTCCGGAAATCTATCCAAAAAGCTCCTTCTTCGACACGACCTACCAACGGTGGTATTCCAGAACGTAAAGCACCAGCAAGTTCATCCACTGTTTGTTGTCTAGGCTGAATACGAATCCCATAACTCTCTAATTCAAAGCCAGGAAAAGTTCCACCCCCAATCACAGATGACATTTCAATCACATCTGCATCCACGCCCTCGTCGGAAAGTTGGCCAGCAATTGTTTCCGCACGTTTTCGAAGTTTATCAGGTTCAGATAAGATCATGGTTAATGTAGGAATTTTGTCAATCGCACTACTAGAATCTCTATATAGACTTAAGGTGGCTTCAAGCGCCAGAAGAGTGGTTTTACCAATTCGGAGAGCTCTACATAAAGGATTTCTCCGCATCTGGTCTATCAACTCCTGCTTTCCTAGTAAAATCCCAGCCTGGGGACCACCTAAAAGTTTATCTCCTGAAAATGCAACCAAATCAACACCCACAGACAAGCTATCGACAGGACGAGGTTCAGGAGGCAATCCTAAAACTTCAGGATCAAGCATAAGACCTGAACCAAGATCATGGAGGACTCCTATTCCTTTTTCTTTGCCTAACTTAGTTAAATCCTGAATTGTCACTTCTTCAGTGAAACCAGTGATTTGGAAATTAGAACGATGTACTTTCAGTATTAAAGCTGTATCGCATTCTTTAAGAGCATCAAGGTAGTCCTGTACAGTAGTCCGATTCGTGCTTCCGACTTCTCTCAATAAAGCACCCGAACTTCTCATGATCTCAGGAATACGAAATCCTCCTCCGATTTCCACAAGTTCACCCCTAGACACTAATACATAACGTCCACGAGCTATAGTACTAAGAGCAAGCACAAGTGCTGCGGCACAGTTGTTAACTACAAGAGCACTTTCAGCTCCAGTCAACTCATGAAGCAGTGTCGCACAATGATCATAACGAGACCCTCTACGCCCTGTATTCAGGTCATATTCTAGATTGGAATATGATCCCGATCCCTCCATGGCTTCGATGGCAGTTCGAGCTAAAGCAGCCCTCCCCAGGTTAGTATGAAGAATCACCCCTGTACCATTAATAACCGGATGAAGCTGAGGTGACGTGGCCGTTTCCAAGCTCCATCTCACAGCTTTAGCATAAAGAGTTGGGTCTTCCATATCCTCTGTATCTATACCCGATCCAAGATATTCACGTATACGATCAACTTCATCACGCAAGTGATTAAGAACCAAGTTCCGCGGATGGCTGTCCAGAATTTCTTCAAAAGCGACTGACTCCAGAATCTTTTCCACTGAAGGAATACGCCTCCGAGCGTCAATCACTTTATCTCCAAATTGGGATCGCTGGTCTTCGTGGGGTCCGTTACTGGTGCTGGACGATGAATGTCAGTAGCACCATTATCTCCCTTGATACCGTTGATATTAGCAACTCCAGATATGGAGACTTTATAAGTCTGGTCAAATATCAATTCGTTGCTCAACAAAATATATATAGCCTGTTTAGGTAAATCTCGATCTGGATCTACACGCCTATTTTCTGAAGGACGAGGCCTGCCCATACCAAGTTCTTCAGCAATAACAGAATCACTTGCAGCGCGGATAGAATCCGCCACCCAAACAGAATCTTCAATAGATTCTGCACGAATCAGATATTCTCTCTCATGCATAACTTTTTGTACTTCAATTCCAGATGGCATAGAATCTAAAGTTATTTGGGCTAAAACATCATCCAAAGATGTTTCCGGATTTAAGTGATCATCGAATTCCACCATGACTGTAACTGAATCAACAATGTCAGCATCACTCACTAAAGCTGCTGTCGTATCAGAACTAAGAAGAGACATATAAGCGAAAACTGTGTCCGAACCACTGATAACCTGAGAGGCATCTCCAAATGGTTCAAAGAAATCAACCTCCTTATTTCTATTAAAATCGTCGAATGCTTTCAGAGCATAACGTCCTAAGGGAGGCAGATAACGAAATGCGAAAATACCATCGCGATCTGATATGGCGACATGTACCGACTCTTCAGATATTGCTTCTTTATTTCCTCTGAGAGGTTCAATCATCGCTGTAACACGCACTCCTTCCATAGGTCTTCCCGTCAGTCGATCTGACACCATACCCGCTAAAGCATTAGGTATTAAATCTGCACCTGTAGAAAATATGAACTCAAAAGGTTGAGGCATCGAATTTCCGAATAGGTCCCTAACAGTGGGTAGTACTGTGACCCGATAAACCAGATCAGGCGAAAAACCTCCTTCCATTCTAATTTCCAGACCGTTTTTTTTGTGACTAACTTCGATAGATCCAGACTCTGGAGACACTTGGACCGCTTGATCGAGAGAGCCAGATGTGCCGCGCTCACTAATACTTTCATTGAAGGTAATTTTTATCGGCCCATCAAATGACTCAACTATAGAAAACGTGTCGGGAAATGTGGCGACAACCTGTGGGCCTGACATATCAGTAGGCCCTCCAGGAGGAGAGATAGCCCTCGCACATGATCCTGTTGCCATAAGAACTAAAAACATCATTGCCCAATACGGCATCAGCAAAATTCCAATCCATTCATGATTAGGATATCCGGATTTCGATCAACCTTCAGCAAGTGATGTAAACTTACCTGTAAGCTTGTCTGCCTGCTCCTGAAAACTCTTCAATTTGCCCTGCTCACGTTCCACTACTTCAGGTGGTGCCTGCTGCATAAAGCGCTCATTTGCAAGATTTTTCTGTGCTTTTTCCATTTGCTCACTCAAACGATTAATCTCTACTTGAAGTCGTTTGCGTTCGTGAACAACATCTATGATTCCTTCTAGGGGAATAAAGACTTCAGCTCCATTTTTTAGAACAGCGTGAGCACCAGCACCACCTTCTTCTATTGCACCCTCAATCTCACAAACATCTACTTGGGCAAGTCTCTGCAAGGCTACCATCTGTTCCTTGATCATTGAATGGAATCCTTCTTGCAATCCGGCCAATCTCACTGTAACCCCCCTACCTTCGGACACACCATACTCTTTCCTGAGACTTCGTACTTGTGTGACAAGCTCCTGAAAGTCCAACATATTTTTTTCGGCATCAGGGTCTAAAAATTTTTCATCTGGATCTGGCCATTCTGCAATCATAAGATCTTCAGAACGCCCTAATCCTTGAGGAGAAGGGAGGCGACCCCAAAGTTCTGAAGTCACAAAAGGCATTAGTGGATGAAGAAGGCGACATATGCCATCCATAACCAATATGAGTGTCCCCCTTGCTGCCTGTTGACTATCGTCGCCTGGTTCGCTCTGCATACGAATCTTTATTAACTCTAGATACCAATCGGCAAAATCTCCCCACACAAAATGATAGATATCCTCTGACACTTCGTGTAGTCGAAATAATTCTAGATTGTCAGTGACGTTTGTCACGGCTCTTTGTAAACGAGACAATATCCAACGATCTTCAAGTTCTAAGTTGTCTTTCACCATTTCCATTGATGGTACCGGCTGATCTCCCAGACTCATGAGAACGAAGCGACCTGCATTCCAGAATTTGTTAGCAAAGTTGCGCCCAGTAGAGAATGAAGCTTCGAGATCTTTATGGTCCAGATAGATATCGTTACCAACTCCAGCAGAGGAGATAAGGGTGAACCTTAGAGCATCCGCACCAAAAAGATCAACTACTTCAATGGGATCAATACCATTCCCCAAAGACTTCGACATCTTACGCCCCTCTTTGTCTCTTACAGTTCCATGTAAATAGACACGGCTGAAGGGTGCTTCTCCCATAAATTCGTACCCCGCCATAATCATACGAGCTACCCAGAAGAAAAGTATTTCCGGAGCAGTTACCATATCGTGGGTAGGATAGAAAGTTTTTAAGTCTTCAGTATCTTCGGGCCAACCAAATACAGAAAAAGGCCACAACCACGAAGAGAACCAAGTATCAAGTACATCTGGATCCTGACTCAGGTGATTACTGTTACAGAAACTACAACAATCTGGATCCTGTCGAGCAACTGTGATCTTATCACAATCCTTACAATACCAAGCAGGAATACGATGCCCCCACCAAAGTTGTCTTGATATACACCAGTCCCGGATGTTCTCCATCCAATTTTCGTAAACTTTTTTCCAATGCTCTGGAGTAAAAACAATAGTCCCATCTCGAGAAGCCTTGAGAGCAGGCTCCGCTAACGGTTTCATCTTTACAAACCATTGTTCACTCAAACGAGGTTCTACTACAGTATGACAGCGATAGCATTGTGGAATCGAATGAGTGTAAGGGTCATCTCCTGCACATAATCCAGATCCTTCTAATAAATCGAGGGTTAATTTTCTGGCCTCAAAGCGATCCATACCCTCAAATGCCTCTGGTGCATTTTCATTCATTTTAGCACCTGGCGTCATAACATCTAAAATCGATATTCCCGAACGCTGTGCTATTTCAAAGTCATTATGGTCATGAGCAGGAGTTACTTTTACCATACCCGAACCAAATTCAGGATCTACAACATCATCTGCAATAATGGGGACAAAGCGTCCAGCAAGAGGGATCTCTACGCTCCCTCCAATCAAATCAGAATAACGCATATCCTTAGGGTTAACAGCAACGGCAGTATCACCAAACATGGTTTCAGGACGCGTAGTAGATACCGTGAGATACCAACGTCCATCCAAAAGTTGGCCGATAGCATTTGCACCAGATTCTTTTGCAATCTTGGCGACATCTGCAAGATCTTCCTTCAAGGGATACCGAAGATGATAAATCCTACTTTCTACCTCTTTACCTTCGGCCTCTTCATTGGAAAGCGCTGTAAGACAACGGGGACACCAGTTGATAATGTACTCACCTCGATAAATAAGGTCTTTCTCATATAGTCTTACAAACACCTCACGTACTGCATGATTAAGACCTTCGTCTAGGGTGAATCTTGTACGCTCCCAATCACAACTTGCTCCGATGAGTTTGAGTTGTCCGAGGATCTGCCCTCCGGTCTTTCGTACATAACTCCATACTTTTTCAACGAATTCTTCGCGGCCTAAATCGTGTCTAGAAACCCCTTGGTCAGACAATTGACGTTCCACTACATTTTGTGTTGCTATACCGGCATGATCGGTTCCAGGAACCCAGAGTGACGTGTGACCCTGCATCCTCTTCCAGCGTATCAAGACATCCTGAATAGTGTTGTTAAGACCATGCCCCATATGGAGAACTGCCGTCACATTTGGCGGCGGGATCACTACGACAAAGGGAGGCTTCCCTCCGACTAGGATATCCTCAGCATTGGCATGGAAATACCCTCGCTCACTCCACTGTTTGTAGAGGGATTCCTCGATTGCCTTAGGATCTAGACGAGATGGCAATACATCAGGCACAGTTACTCCTATCAAAAAGTCCGTGGCAACTCATTTAGCTGCAGTCGATAGTGCTTAAAGATTGAGCCTGCCTCCGGAGTTAAGAGTGGTATCCGATTTCTGATCGGCATCTTTGCGTTCCCTGTCCTTACGCTCACGAATTGCTTTAGCCCGTTTTTCCCAACTGGCCCTAGCCGCCTGAGCACTAATGTTATTGAGGATATCAGCATCTTCCCATGCTTTCCTTGCGGCACGCTCACGTTGCCAAGATGAACTTGCAAACCTAAAAGGCAGAGGCAATGTCAACTTACCGAGATGAAGCTTCCCAGGAGACACACCCCAACGGTTGCCATCACCATCAGTCATTGTCCAATCTGTCCAAGCAGTCTCAACAGCTACGGCAGCTGCAACCGAGTCATTCCAAGCTTCTAAGCGTCCAGCCAGCTCCAATTGTAACTTCTCAGCTTCCGTAAGCTCAAAGATCTCTGGAAGAGCAGCACGCCAAAGCCTTGGATCAGAACTCCGTACCCTCAGAACATCGGCAGCCCTTATTGTTCTTTTCATATCTCCTTTATTATCAAAATTATTTTCAGCAGCACCTGTAACAAGTTCTGATTCTTTTACCATAATATCTGGATCATCTATTAGTTCTGCCCTAAGAGCATCAGAGAGCACATCATCTGGATTGATTTCAATAACATTAACCACTTGCATACCAGAAAATGGCTTCGAACTAGATTCCACTTGCAGAATACTCTCTCTCGAGTCCCATTGGTTGAGGCCAAGTGAGTATATAATAATTAGAATGAAGTGGAAAACAGATGAGATTCCTAGCCCAAGGATCACGGCACGCCGATGATAAGAACGACGACTGTCGAGAGATCCATCCCCCGAAGGGTGGTTCAAAGAATTCAGTTCTGTCATCGATTTTTGTAAACCCCTCCGGGATGGAGTTTTCTCTGGCAAAGCTTCTTAGCCAGATCATATCCTCAAGCCGAGACGAGTCTCCCCAATCTTCTAGCCGCCTCCTTAAGACGTTCTTCCCCTACAGTGAGTGCGACCCTAAAAAACCCTTCGCCTCCAGAACCGAGAGCTCCTCCAGCTAATATTACAACGCCTTCTTCTTCCAACGCACGCTCAGCAAAATCCAAGGAAGATTCATTTCCAGGCACAGGTATCCAAAGATACATTGTGGCCTTAGGTAGAGTCACAGTAAAACCAGCCGCACGTAAATTCTCTACTGCTACATCCCGCCTACTCTTAAGGCGAGCAACGTTGTCAGGAACCCACTCGTCATAGGATTCTAGGACCGCAGCTCCCGCAGACTGTACAGCCTTAAACACACCTGTGTCGACAAAAGTTTTCATTCGTGATAGAGAATCTATGAGCTTAGCCCCACCAGCTACCCACCCTAAACGCCATCCAGTCATATTATATGTCTTAGAAAATGAATGAAACTCCAGCGCAATTCCATCCGATGCCTCTAATTCCAAAATACTAGGGGGACGATACCCATCAAAAGCAATCTCGCTATAGGCATTATCATACACCAACAGCACATCATTCTCACGACAAAATTCTACCGCCTTACTAAGATATTCTATTGTTGCTGAGGCAGCCGTTGGGTTATTTGGATAATTCAGATAAAGCATCCTAATTCGCGAACGCATAGTTTTTGAAAAATTATCTAATGGGATAAGGAAATCGTTTTCGGGGCGAAGAGGCACAAGATGAGGCTCTCCTCCGGCGAGTATTACTCCACCCAGGTAGGCTCGGTACCCTGGATCCGGAATTACAGCCACATCTCCGGAACCGAGGAAACATAAAGGTAGTTTGGCAATCCCTTCTTTAGATCCTATTAGAGGCAACACTTCTTTATGAGGGTCAAGAGTAATACCGAAGCGCTTTTTCATCCAAACAACAATCGATTCACGGAAACTTGGAAGTCCTGACTGGAATGGGTATCTAGACATATCACGTTGCTTAACAGCTTCAGTTAGTCGAGCAACTGCTATTGGAGGGATATCTAAGTCCGAATCTCCAACTCCTAGATCTATAATATCTCTTCCAGCAGCTATTAAACGGTTACACTTTTGGGATATACCATCCAAAGGATATTCAGGAAGGCTTAAGAAAGACTGACTTCGCTTAAGTTCCACTTAAATCTTCCCCAATAACTGGATTTCGAACAATTCCTAATCCTTCTATCTCAACTTCAACTTCGTCTCCAGGCTCAATGGGTCCTATACCCTCAGGCGTTCCTGTAGCAATTATGCATCCCTCTTCTAGGGTCATGATACGCGATATGTAAGCTATTAAAACAGATGCTGAAAATACCATATCAGAGGCCGAAGCTCTTTGTCTCTCCAAGCCATTGACTCTAGTTATAAGAACCAGTTCTGGAAAATCTTCAGGGTCTACTGAAGAGACGGGGCCTAGCGGGCAAAACGTGTCGAATCCTTTCGCTCTCGACCACTGGTTGTCTTTCATCTGTAAATCTCGTGCGGTCACATCATTCAATGGCAATATACCATCTACAATATCCCATGCTTCTAATTCAGAAACATGACGAGAGGAAACACCAATGCGGATTCCGATTTCACCTTCGTAGTCAACTCTTCCGACTCCAGAGGGGACAATAATCGGCATCCCAGGATCTATGACACTGGAAGACGGCTTTAAGAATATTAGTGGTTCGTCAGGAACAACGTTACCCAACTCTACAGCATGATCTGGGTAATTGCGTCCTACACATACTATCTTGGGTGGACGTAAGGATGTTGCAGAATCACCTATAATATCAATCCTCTGTCTGCTGAGTGTGTATCCAGGTTCCGATAATAGTAGCGACACCTGCGATAGTCAGGAGCCCTGTAATGACTGCCCACCAGAATCCAATATCCGAGTGCCCATCTTTCCAGCCAATAGCAGAGTCTTGAAACGTAAAGCTTGCCATCAAAAGTATCCCAATACCGACAAGCACACCGAATAGCCGAGTCATTAATTCTCCGTTTTTGCGTTAATCTTAGCCAGGAAATCTATCACGGACAGTATCACTAGTCACTCCTTATTAAAAGTAAATAATAGATAGGATATGACTTTAACCAAAATAGGATTTTCCTAAGTTTTAAGTTTCTTCTTCTTAGCAGCTGGAAAAAGAACGTTATTCAAAATCAATCTATACCCTGGGGAATTAGGATACAGATCTAGATCCGTAGGAGAATCTCCGATCTGGTGTTCAGGATCCTCAGGGTCATGTCCCCCAAAATATGTCCACGTTCCATCCCCATAATTACCATGTACATACTTAGAAACATCTTTTTCCTTAGCGAGAACTATCGTTCCAGGTTTTAGTCTCGACAATCGGAATGATGTGGTCAAACCGTAGAAATCAGGAATTACATCTTCATGATTCTGTGTGAGCATTGTGGGTACCGGATCGAATTTGGCAGAAAATTTAAAAAGTGAGAATGATCCTAATTCTAGCCTCCAAGGAGTATTGACCTGATGGCCGTCAATATCACTAAAAGCACTCACTGATGCACTCGTCTGAACTACTGCATTAGTAAAGGCCATGGTACTAGACCAATCCATATCTCTAGTAGCGTTGATATCCGGAGGCGAACCATCAGCATACGCAGCTGATATATCCACAAATTCTGCACCCAATGCCAACTCTAATGTCTCTGTTGCAGAACACATAGCAAATAGAAATCCTCCATCTTCAACATACTGTCGAATCTCGCGTGCGACTCCCTTTTTGAGGTCGGGTACTGTGGTAAACCCGAGCCTCTGTGCAATCTCTTCATTTCTTGCTACTTCCTCTTGAAGCCAAGATGATTCAGCATAAGTAAGGAAGAATTTGGAATATTGCCCGGTAAAATCCTCATGATGAAGGTGTAGCCATTCATAGTCCTGAAGCCCCATTTCGATCACATCATCATCCCATATTTTTTCGTAAGGAATTTGAGCATACTCTAAGGCCATAGTAACCGCATCGTCCCAAGGCGTACTGTTGGGAGGAGTGTATACCGCAATTTTGGGTGCTTTTTCCAAAATCACTGATTCCATGTTTGAGTCAGTTATCATAGCTCGAACAGCAGCTAGGTCAGCACCCTCAACTAACTCTATAGATACACCGCGAAGCAGTGCCTGCCTGCGGATTCCAGGCATATCAGGAAGTAAAAAAGAGCCATCACGATAGTTAAGGAACCACTCGGACTGTCCGTATTCCTCAAGAACCCAATAGGTGAGTCCGTAAGCTTTTAAATGATTATCCTGAGTTCGATCCATAGGAACGATAATAAACTGACCCAAAGCAGGAATAGGGAAACTGACTAGAATTAAGATCAAAAACCATCTAAAAAACCTCATAAATTATTACCATCTTTCAGTTTGCCCAGCTCCCGACGAGCTATAGGTACGATAGCATTATCAGGATGTCTAATAATCAAATCCTCAAGCAACTGGATAGATTCCCCAACACCTGCAGATCCAACAGCTTTAAAGCGAGCTAAGTCTAGAGTGGCCTCTGGTGTCTCAGCTGCATTTGGATGATCATGAACCAAAAGATACCTGAATTCAGAAGCCTGCATTCTTAATTCTGCGTTATCGGCAATCCTGGCACTATAGGCTAGAACAGCAGGTTGGTCAGTTAAAGGAATAGCATCAATCAAACTCTTAATTTCACTAGCAACCAAATTAGCTTGACTTCGGTGTTCCAAAACTGCACTTCGCATAACAACAACCAGTGCTTTCCCCTCAAGTTTTTCCAGAAGCCCAATCAACGATATAATATTAGTAGCTTCCGTTGGCGGTAAACCGGAAACTGCTTTTCGCAAATTACTACGACCAGGCACCACTTCCCCAGAAGCTAAATACAAATATCCTCGCTCAAGCAAAACCTTAGATCTTTCTACGCCAGCCAATAGGGATTTAGCTGCCATGTCATAGCCGTTTATTTCTAATTTTACTGCTAACATCACAGCCAATTCATCGACTTCACTAGCATCAGGGAATTCAGAACGGAATTGTACGAAATGTTCTTGGACATCTACATCATTACGAGCTATTTCTAACCTTATAATTTCAGCGAGAACATGCCTACGATCTATACTTCCCGATGGAAGGATTTCTGCAGTTGACCATTGTTTTTTTAGCTCGTCAACAGCATTTAATTCTTCAAATGCTCTGAGGATAACTATCCTAGGAATGGCCGCATAAGGTTCTGAATCCTGATATCTCTGGGCTATAGGAAAGATGTCTTTAATCCTACCTTGAGATCGAAGTGTACGTTCGAGTGCAAAAAGACCTTCAGTGGAAGTAGGCTTGTGATTCATAAGATCTTTCAGAATCTTTTCCGCCTCAGCAAAATTACCTTCAATTTCCTGCCTTAGAGCAGACCGAAGTGACTCAGCTTCAAAAATAGAATCTCTTGCCTGTGCTTGTAGAATAACTGGTGCTAACAAGGAAAGGATTCCAAAAAATGCTAATTTTGCAAAAGCCGAGTTTTTCACCAGTCAACTTTCATATACTGGCGCTCTAACCTATTTAGATTCTCAAAGTATTCTACTACCATATGTCTCTGGGCTGGGGACAAAGATAGTAGCATATCGATATTAGGAATCTCAAAGCGGAGTGCTCCCATATCTTCAGGAGAGAGAGAGTCGACAATACCTCTCTCAAAATCCCCAGGTGCAAACGATTCTCGTTCTTCAGAGAACTCGTCCTTCTCTAGACTGCGTCCAGAGTTTAACAATCTATGGAAAAGAGCTTGCTGACGCTGGAGTGTCTCGGAATCCAGGCGTTCATCAAACAGGCGGTTGGCAAGATCCATAGCATCCAGAGCCATAGCATCCAGGTCACCAAGAATATGATCCTGAGCAGTAGGTTTCTGTGAGAGGCCCTCCAGTTCATCAGCAACTTGTTTCTGTCGTTCTGCAGCTTCTTTGAGTTGCTGAGCCATAGCCTGCTCTCCAAGTTGCATTGGTGTTAATTGGCCAGTCTGATTATTAATAGACCCCTGCATTTGAGCCAGTTGTTCCATTTGTTCCATCATTTGCTGAGACGCTTGAGATTGTCCCATCTGACCAGCCTGCTGGGTCGCAGCCATGGCGGCTAATGAAACTTGATTAAGTGCTCCAACAGCTTTCCCAGCTACATCGAGAAGCAATGGGATCCGTCCACCTTGATCTTGCAGTGCAGTCAAAGTTTGTTCGATTGCATTCATAGCTTTGCCGATTTCACTAACAACATCCCTATCGTCATCTCCTCGACTTGAACGATCACGTGCAGACAGGTTGTCTGCAATACTACGGACACCCTGAAGAAGCGCTGACTGACCACCGCGTACATCCGACAGCTCTTCTTGCCCTGCACTCCGCATCTGATCACGCAGACTTGTTTGTTCTCTAGCCATAGCCAAAGCTAAAGTTGCAGTCTCCTGCAGGGCTCCCTGAAAAGCAGCCATCTCCTGTTTTTCCATTTCCTGTTGAGCTTGTTGCAGTTCCTGAGACATTTTGCTCATGGATTCAGCAGCCTGTTGAGCAGACTGAGTTGCCTGCTGAGTTTGTCTCATCCTTGACTGCAGTTGGGCGTCAGCCATGAGTTGTTGAGCTTGCTCTCCTTGTTGAGTAGCCTCATCCACAGCATCTCTGGCTGTATTCTCACCCGCCTCATCTAAACGTTCCTGAAGTTCATTAAGGTGTTCCTGGAGTTCCTCGGCTCGCTTCTTGAGGATCTCTTGCTGATCTGATCGTAAATCAGGATCGTCACCTTCTGCGATAGCATCAGCGAGAGCTTCTTCTTGCTGGGCCAATTCATCAGCTTCTGCAGCTACAGCCCGAAAATCTTGTTCCATTGCCGCTCGCTTAAAAGTTTCTAAAACTTCCTCCAGTCGGTCGCGAAGAGCATCTTGATCAGCTGAAAGCTCACTAAGTGTCTCCCCTGCCTCGATAGCATTCATATCCTTAGTCCGCTCTATCAATTCTTTAGAACGATCCTGTCGATTATCTGGAGCAAGCTTGTCCATAAGATTCTGCAATTCCTGAAGTTTCCGTTGGAGCTCCGGATCTCCCAATCCCATAGATTCCAAATCCCTATTCAATTGAGCTAATTTGATTTCAAGTGAATCGATAGCATTGAGAACAATCTCTTGATCCTTTAAAGCCTTTCGGATTTCCTCTTGTTCTTGAAATTCCATACGTTCATTAGATTTTTGTCTCTTAGGGGTGTCCAGCAATGAAAGATCTACCTCTCGAGGATTGTTGAGTTTGCGCTCTAGATTCTGCACCTCTTGAGCCTGCTTATCTGCCCGTTTAGCAAGATCCTCTACACCCTGGACCGCATAGTCTAGACGTTCTTGAGCTTCTCGCCGTAGAGATGCCAGAGTGGGCGGACGGAGTACATATTCAGGAGTCTCGCTGACATTTGGAGAAGGTGCGTTATCAACGGCACGCACAAAGTACCTAACCGTGTCTCCCGGAAGAAGATTCCAGTTCCTAAGATCCATTACTGGACGTAACAGTACTTCACGAGCACCACCTATCTTGAGACTATTGATCTCCGGATCCAGACGATCTCCAAAGGCGGTGACTTTATAAACTACTAGCTCCAGACGATCTAGGCCGTAGTCATCCGTAGCCTCAAGAACAAGAGGCTGAAGCTGGGACACTGGCAGTGATGCATCCTTGCCTGGGACCAGAACAGCTACATCAGGAATCGAATCCGGAACCAGTGTAATCTCTAACGGATCAGGTACAACTTCAGCTGGACTTTCTTCGGTATCAGTGAAACGCCAAGGATAAACTCCGCTGATCCTAGGAATCCAATCTCCTTCAAAGCCCCGTCCCGATACTGATAACTGTATACTTTTTTCACCTTGCGGACCGTCCAACCCTGCAAAACTGAGAGAACGATTTGCCCAACCCTTAATGGCTAATCTACTCCCTGACGGGATTTTGAGAGGAGGCATGTCAACTCCATACTCTTCTGGGAAACGCCCCAAGTAAGGAGGGAAAATCAGAGAAATAATCACATTATTAACCAAAAAAGGATCAACAGGTCGCAATTCGTAGACTGGAGAACGAGTTCCGTCAGATGTTTGAATCCAGTATTCCGTAAGATTATCAATCTTTTTGAGAATCAATTCTGCTTGATTAGCAATCACGTCAATGCGCTCTTCTAGAGCTAAGTCGCCCGCCTCCTTCCAGTGAACCACAACTGTTGTGCGTCCCGGAGCCTTTATGTCGATCAACACATCAGTGCCTCGCAGAACATCGGCAGTTCCAGGCTTAACTTCCAAGGGTGGAAATATGGGGCTGGCCAAAAGACCAAATGGTTTTACTAAACCAGACCAAGCAGATAGAGATCTGCTCGGAGATGTCGTAGTTAACATTGCGAAAATTAATACTAAAGAAACAAACCCAATCATAGCATGCCGAATCCATCTCCCGGATTCAGCAGACAAACGTCCAGCCAAATTAGGTATAGATTCTGTCAATTCAGCTAGAACATCTTCAGTAGCTTGAGTTGCAAGAGCAGATGATACCCCCAATGGAAGAGCTCTGGATAGCTCCAAAGATCCCTGCAGAACACCAGGAGCAATTTCAGATCTCTCTTCCATACTAGCGGTGAGATTAGGCTCTCTTAACCAAAGTCTATTAGCCCTTTGGTAAATCTTCCATGCAAAAACACCTAGCCCAACCAAAATCAAATCAATGGACATCGGAATAACGGTACCCTGATGCCAACCCTCGGGAGTCACTGCTAACCACGCCAAAATCAAGGCACCCATGATTCCTGCTATAATCCATAAGGCAAAGACTTTACGAAGCCGACTCGTAAGATGTCTTCTCACATCTTCAACGACGTTAACTATACGAACTGTAGCAGGAGTCACGTTACCAACTGACTTAGGACATAGAGATAAAGATTGACTCCCATACGAATAGCAGATTCGCGAATCTCAGAAGCGTCTTCGTGAACTCCCGAATCTTCCCAGCCATCACCTAAATCAGACTCATAGCTGTAAAAGACTATTAGCCTACCCCCATGGAATATCCCTAATGCCTGAGGTGCCTTGCCATCGTGTTCATGTATTTTGGGTAATCCCTCAGGAAATTGATACATAACATTAAAAACCGGATGGCCCGGAGTTATTTCTGATAACTCGTACTCCGGAAAAACTTCAGCTATCTCCCTCCGAAACGAATCATCCATACCATAGTTGTCATCGGCATGAAGGAAACCTCCTGACAACAGATGCTCCCGAAGAGCTAGCCTTTCTTCCCTGGAAAATCGCACGTTACCGTGCCCTGTCATATAGAGATATGGATATTCTTTAAGAGAAGTGTCCAAAGGCCTTACCACCCTAGGAAAACTCGAAACGGGAATGTCAGTACGCTCATTGATAGCAGCAAGAAGATTTGGCAATGATGAAGGATTAGCGTACCAATCTCCACCACCCTCGTACTGCAAACGTGCTATGGAAAGAACAGAATCAGGTGGAGCACTCAATCCTACCGAAACTGCCACACATAAGGACAGAGCGATGTTGACCATACTCCTCTTATTCTCCAGTTATAATTCACAATTCTTAAACTTTATACGATTTATATAATGCTTTCGTCTTTATCTAACAGTGAATGCACCACTTCATATGCCATGTTCCTACCAATTCGAAGCCGGATCGACAGTTCTCTTGCCGACCTACTGGGAGTTAGTCCCTCATCTAAAAGTGCCTGAGCTAGGGCACGGGCAGCAGCTACGTCTATTCGCTGATCAGCTTCTTCTTTTATTCTAGGAGATATAACTACTGTAACCTCACCTCGAGGTGGACTTTCAGCAAAATAAGATACCGCTTCATCAATAGTTCCACGGAAAAATTCCTCATGAATTTTAGTCATCTCCCTGGCCACAACAATCTGCCTTCCTTCTTCAGCTAAAATTTGGAGATCCTCCAGAAGTACGCAAAGTCGTTCTGGTGATTCGAACACCACTGAAGTATCTCTGGATCCGACAATACTCTCTAAAAGCTCATTCCTTGTCTTCTTTTTCTTAGGAACAAAACCATGAAAAGTGAAAGGCACCGGAGGAAAACCCGCCCCCACTAAAGCTGTAAGGATCGCCGAAGGTCCAGGAATAGGAATAACTTCGTGCCCAGCTTCGACTACACTACTGACCAACTGTGCCCCAGGATCTGATAGCAGAGGGGTACCGGCATCGGATACAAGGGCAAGGCTATTGCCTGAGTTTAGAAGATCAATAATACCATCTATACGTGAAACTTCATTGTGATCATGAAGAGATGTAAGTGATGTGTTAATATCGAAGTGATCCATCAATATCTTCGTACGTCGAGTATCTTCAGCTAAGACAACATCCACCGAACTCAGAATTTCCAGAGCTCGTCCAGAAATATCTGAGAGATTGCCAATCGGAGTGGGTACTATATATAAGGTGCTCATATACGGACGATTTGAATTCCTAACGAATAACCTACCTGAGGAATATATCTAGGTATGCTCTTGGATCTTGTCCTCTAAGGCGGATCGCGACACCATACCAACTACTGTGTCTACATGTTGACCGTCTTTAAAGAACAGGATGCTAGGAATGCTACGCACACTAAATCGGACAACAGATCCTTGGTTTGTATCGACATCCAATTTTCCTACTAGAAGATCCTCTTCGTTGTAAGCCTCAGCCAACTCTTCAATAATCGGTGCTATCATTCGGCAAGGACCACACCATTCAGCCCA
>DEAF01000027.1:25750-27089 GCA_002346625.1 Gemmatimonadales bacterium UBA2989 | reverse complement strand
ACACCATTCAGCCCAAAAATCCACCAAAGCAAGGCCGGACCTATCTTCGATAGCCTCAGTAAAATTGTCGTCAGTTATTTCTACTGCCTTTGTGTTATTACCCACAAGCCTATCTCCTTGTAACTTAATTGAACTAGCCTTACCATCTGGCCTGAGTTTAACTAGATAATCTAATCCAATTATGAACAATTATCCTATCGATCACGTAGCCATCGCAGTTCGATCCATTCAAGAATCAACAAAGATTTTCGAAACCATAACAGGATGCGCCTGTTCTGTCATCGAAGAACTTCCAATCCAAGATGTTAACGTAGCCTTCTTCGGATCACTTGAACTCATAGAGCCACGATCTACACATGGCGTGATCGGTCGCTTCATAGAACGAAACGGGCCCGGCCTTCATCACATCGCCTATCGAGTTCCTGACATCCTAACAGCCATCGAGGAATTTGAAGAACAAGGATTCGAAACCATAGACAATAGACCACGCCCCGGAGCTCGAGGTCACCAGATAGTGTTTCTTAATCCCAAAACTACAGGCAACGTACTCATAGAGTTAGTTCAGCAATCCTAATCATCAAAAACCAAAAGATTATGTCCCGTAATATAGCAATCTTTATTCTAATGATTCTAAGTTTGCCACAAGGTGCTTGCGGTAAAAATGATCATACCGAAGCGGAAGATATAATAGATCGCGATACCTTCATCAAAGCTTATGTCGATCTGCGATCCGTGGCCCTTCGTAAAACATCACTCATCATCAATGCTACAGAACGAGACAGCATATTGTCCTTGAACAATGTTACTGAAGAAGACCTGCGTTCATTTTTAGATTTCTATAATTCCGAATCCGAATTCATGCGTGATCTTTGGAACGATGCAGATGCACAAATATCCCTGATTATTCAGACAGCAGAAGAGGACCCAGAAAGATGAGCAAAGAACTATAGGATTGAATTTTGAGTTTTAGAAATAAATAGACCTATGGTGTTGATTTATAAAAAATAAATCATATAATTTTTACCAGCACCGATTTGAACCAGCTTGCGGGTGCTTTATAAATACTGCTAAAGAGGATTCTTCTGAGACAGATCTGCTTAGCGAAAGCTGGCAGGTTTTTTTTTTAACTAGCAGGTTTTTTTTAGGAGAAATAAAAATGAGTTACGAAGGCAAAAACTTAGAGACAATAGCTCTTCATGCGGGATGGAGGGCAGATGAGACTACAGGATCTGTAGCTGTCCCAATCCATCAAACAACAAGTTATCTGTTCGAAAGTACAGAGAAAGCAGCTAATCTTTTCGCCTTGGCTGAGTTAGGAAACATTTATACAAGAATAATG
>DEAF01000027.1:0-25443 GCA_002346625.1 Gemmatimonadales bacterium UBA2989 | reverse complement strand
ACAAGAATAATGAATCCAACCAATGCTGTTTTGGAAGAGAGAATGGCTGCGATAGATGGAGGTGCGGCAGGCCTAGCAGTTTCATCTGGTCAGACCGCATCTGCTTACTCAATTCAGAATGTTGCTAGGGCAGGAGATAATATAGTTTCTTCCTCTCATTTGTACGGGGGAACATATAATCAGTTCAAAAATAATCTCTCAGAAATGGGCATTGAAGTAAGGTTTGTAGATCCCACTGACCCTGAAAACTTTAGATCTGCTACTGATGATAAAACTAGAGCTTATTTTGGAGAAACATTACCGAATCCAAAGCTTCAGGTTTTTCCAATTAGAGAAGTATCAGATATAGGTCGTTCTTTAGGGATCCCTCTGATCGTAGATAATACAGCGGCACCAATATTCTGCAGGCCATTTGATCATGGAGCAGCAGTGATAGTCTACTCTACGACTAAATACATTGGAGGTCATGGGACATCCATCGGTGGATTGATCATAGACGGTGGAAACTTTGATTGGGAAGCTGCTGGGCCTGAAAGGCAGCCAAACCTAAATACTCCAGACCCATGTTACAACGGTATAGTTTGGACAGAGGCTATTAAGCCTCTGGGTCCTATCGCTTATATAATGAAAGCTAGAACAACTCTACTTAGAGATTTAGGTGGAGCCATGAGTCCTTTTAATGCTTGGGTATTTATTCAAGGCTTGGAGACTTTGCCTTTAAGAATGAGGGAGCATAGTAGGAATGCCTTAGAGGTAGCAAAGTATCTTAAAGAGAATAATAAAGTGTCTTCTGTTATTTATCCTGGAATTTCGGATGGTGTTAAGAGAGAGAGAGCTGATAAATATTTATCTGGTGGTTACGGAGCATTAATTGGCTTTGAGTTGCCGGGTGGGGTTGAGTCAGGTAGAAAATTCATAGACTCATTAGAGCTACTCTATCATATAGCAAACATTGGAGATTCTAGGTCTTTAGCAATACATCCGGCCTCAACAACCCATAGCCAATTATCTTCAGATGAACAGCTTTCAGCTGGTGTTACTCCTGGATATGTAAGGCTATCGATCGGTATTGAAAATGCAGAGGATATTATTGCTGACATAGATCAGGCGATTAACAAAGCTAGTTGATTTCTAAAGACTTAACTTCCCGTTAAGAGGGCATCCCAATTCCCCCTAATTTGGATGCATTAAGGCCAGGCTTCTGCCTGGCCTTTCTTATAGTACTTGGCGGTTCCAAGGAGACATAGAACAACCTATTCCAACTCAATTTAGCCCTAAGTCATGCAATCATGGATTTTCTTGCTATCGCTCATCGATTGCTTCACTCAGAAACTCATTAGTCCTTTGATTTGGTTTTCTGCATTCCAAATATGTGTAGAGTGACAAATGCTTTCCAAACCCAAATCTCTTTATAGTTACTTCTTCAAAACAATATTTTAATAGGCACTCAATTTCGTTCATATTATTAACGTGTTCATATCTCATAAGCTCTCCATAATCCAATCCGTAACGGAAACGAAATTCGAGCCCAGTACTGAGTCTCCATGCCAAACCCCATAGAAACCCTCCTTCACTTGGGATTCCACAGGAAAAAATACCATCTTTCTTTAAAAGTTTAATGCTATCAAAAATAACATGTGGCAAATTAGTTATGTGCTCTAACACGGCAATTGAAATAATCCGGTCATATTTATTAGCACCAGATATGTCTGATATATCAGCATAATTATCCCTTATACTGCTAAGAGAATCGTTATTTTGAAATAAAAAAGACATCGGCTCAACAATGTCATAGTTTGATAACGAATTTTCATAAGGGAGATGATTTAATGTCCCAGCACCCAACTCAAGAGTTTCGCTATCTTCAGAACGATTCACTTTACCACTTTCAGCAACCCGATGATGCATCCATCTTTCCAGACGCTGAGCCAAGGAAGTGGCAGGCGAGGAGCCATCTCTGTTAGCCTTGTATTGGCTTTCGTATATATCTTTTATACGCTCATTAAGATGGGGTCGTTTTTTAGGGAAACTGCTTAATAAATCCTTAATTTTCATCATTATTAACTTAATCTAATTACTTAATAAGCTTTTTATATTTTCCTCAAAGCCATCTGAATCTTCTGCCCATTCTGGAAATTCTTCTAGATTATCTTTTCTAAAATTCTCTACTTTGGCATAAAGTTTATCGGATTTTTTATATCATCTTTTTTCATGAGATTATTCCCACTCAATAGTACTTGGCGGTTTCGAGGAGACATCGTAACACACCCTGTTCACTCCGACTACTTCATTGCTGATTCGAGAGGAGATCCTGCTTAGAACATCTGGGGAGAAGGGATACCAGTCTGCAGTCATTCCGTCACGGGATGTAACAGCACGGAGAGCCACCACATTCTCATAGGTACGATTATCCCCCATCACACCAACAGATCGCACCGGAAGAAGCACTGCAAAAGCCTGCCATATATCGTCATATAGCCCTGCCCTTTTAATTTCTTCGAGATATATGGCATCCGCTTCTCGTAAAACAGCTAGGCGTTCTTCTGTAACTTCTCCCAATACTCGGATCGCCAACCCCGGACCTGGGAATGGATGTCGACCAGTAACGTTATCAGGTAAGCCGAGTTCTCTGCCTACCTGTCTAACTTCGTCTTTAAAAAGTTCTCTAAAGGGTTCGATAAGTTGGAATGGAAGATCTTCAGGAAGCCCTCCTACGTTGTGATGGGTCTTGATCGTCTGAGAAGGCCCACCCGTAGAAACGGATTCAATAACGTCGGGATAGAGCGTGCCTTGAACCAGATAATCAGCACCTGAAGTTTCTGTACGTGTCACTTGGCTGAAAACGTCAATGAAGACATGTCCAATACGTTTACGCTTCTCTTCGGGATCCTCTATACCAACCAGAGCACTCATGAATTCTTTGGCACTATCAACAACAATTAGTTGGCTGTCCATGTGCTCGTTAAAGTTTTGTTCTACATTTTCTCGCTCGTGTTTTCGGAGTAAGCCTGTATCAACAAAAATGCATGTAAGCCGATCCCCTATGGCCCGATGTACCAGTGCTGCTGCTACAGAAGAATCCACTCCTCCGGACAGACCACAAATGACGTTTCCAGTTCCAACTATTTTTTGGATATCTGCAATAGACTCATCGATGAACGCCCCCGCTGTCCAAGTAGCATGGCACTGACAGATGCGTATGAGAAAATTTGAAATGATCTCGTCACCACGAATCGTATGTGCAACTTCCGGATGAAACTGAACTCCATAGATTGAGCGATCTTCACACCCAAATGCTGCCACAGATAGCCCCTCGGTAGACGCCAATGTGCGATATCCCTTAGGTGGTTGATCCACATGGTCACCATGCGAACACCATACCTGAATAGATTCTTCGTCAGTAAGGCCTGCAAAAAGATCAGTTGACTCATTGATACTTAACTGAGCTCTACCATACTCACGCTTCCCCACAATTACGTCCGCCCCTTCAATCTGTGCAATGAGCTGCATGCCGTAGCATATGCCAAGCACAGGAACCCCAAGCTTTAATAGATCTGGATCAGTAGTTGGTATCCCTTCATCATATACTGAAGATGGACCTCCGGAGAGGATGATCCCCTTGGGTCCCCATTCTCGTATCCAATCAATTGACTGCGTAGGAGGATGGATTTCAGAATAGACCTTCTCCTCCCGGATCCGACGTGCAATGAGTTGGGTGTATTGGGATCCAAAATCGAGAATCAATATCCGGTCATGCTCTATCATACGACCTCAAGAAGACAGGGTGCCGTTCGGGAGTAGTTCTCCACGGATCAAATCATCAACAGTCTCTCGCCGTCGGGCTAGAACCACTTCAGATCCATCCACTACGATTTCAGCAGCTCGGGGACGAGAATTGTAGTTTGAAGCCATAGTAAAGCCATACGCTCCAACGGTGTGAACAGCGAGTAGACCTCCTTCTTCAGGAAGAGGCATCTCTCTATCCCGAGCCAGAAAATCCCCACTCTCACATATCGGACCAACCACATCCACCAATGTACTAGCATTAGTGTCTTTAAGCTGTACTGGCTCTATACGATGGAATCCTCCATAGAGACTAGGGCGAATTAAGTCATTCATACCACTATCCGTTACTACAAATTTCTTGGAACCTTCACCTTTCACATACAACACTTTAGTAATTAAAACTCCAGCTCTTCCAACGATAAAACGACCTGGTTCTAGTATGAGCTTCAGGCCAGAATCTTTTACAATAGGAACGATCGCATTGGCAAAAGTACTCATCGCTATTCCGTCTTCATCAGAATAGCCGATCCCATACCCTCCTCCCAAATCTATAAAGTTGAGATTAATACCTTTACGATCCAATTCATTAGCGATCTTTAAAACCTCGTTGAAGGCACGCTTATAGAGATCCGATTCTAGAATCTGAGATCCGATGTGTACATCTATACCTACAATCTCAAGACCAGGCTGTTCAGCAGCCCATAGATAAACATCCACAGCTCGATCTGACGGAATGCCAAACTTGGATTCGCTATGTCCTGTACGGGTGTACTCATGGCCTGTATCAATTAAAATATCGGGATTTACTCGGATCGATACGGGGGCACGTTTGCCCATACGATGAGCTACATCATTCAACAACCGGAGCTCGCTCTCACTTTCCACATTGAACGCCAAGATTCCGGCTTCTAGAGCAGCCTCCATCTCTAATTCAGTTTTACCTACTCCTGCAAAAACCACTCGTTCGGGCTGAACTCCAGCCTTCAAACATCGATGGAGCTCTCCCAAACTAACGATATCAGCACCTGATCCCAGATTAAAAAGTCGACGCAGAATATCAAGATTAGAATTGGCTTTAACCGAGTAAGCCATAAGCAGATCAATACCTTCAAATTCTGCTGTGAATTGTCGATAAGTCGACTCTATGACTTTAGCATCGTATACGTAAAGAGGTGTGCCAAACTCGGAAGCGAGTTCTGAAACCATATGCTCGCCAGCGTAAAGATCGCCGTCGAACCTAGGAAAGACCTGGCTCACAAACCTCCAACCAAATCAGTCATCAGTAAGCCCTTGCCCATACGACTTCCATAGTAGAATCTTTTTCTCCTCCTATGCACCGTGTGGGAGTTTTTTCAGATTGAAATTCTTCTTCGGGAATACAACGCAATGTGGCTTTGGTTTTTTCTTTGATTATATCTTCCACAGCAGGATCTCCGCTCCAACCTGTAAAGACATAACCACCGCTAGTGTCTATGATTTCAGCCAACTCATCCAAATTTTCAATACCCCTGTAGGAATTATCTTCACGCCGTCTCTTGGCAGCCTCGAGAAGTTGAGCCTGAAATTCATCAAGCCGATTTTCCATAGTCGCAAGTGCCTCGGTTTCCGGTACGAATTCTTTGCGTGAATCTTCGCCAAACAACATGCGTTTCGCTAGAACAACCTGACCAGTAGCCATATCTTTAGGGCCAATTTCCATCCTGAAAGGGACACCCTTACGTTCCCACTCATAGTATTTATTGCCGGGACTCATAAAGTCTCTAGCATCAATCTTGACTCGTATACCTTTTGCTGTCAGAGCATCTTTAATAGCGTCTGCCTTTTCGAGCACAGGCCCATGATCTTCTCCCTTAAGAATGGGAACGATCACAACTTGAACAGGAGATAATTTCGGAGGCAAAACTAGTCCTTGATCATCTCCATGCGTCATGACTAACCCACCAACTAGCCTTGTAGATACTCCCCAAGAAGTGTTCCACGCATACTCTTCATTTCCTTTTTCCGTCTGAAAAGTAAGTTGGAATTGTTTAGAGAAATTTTGACCCAGAAAATGGGAGGTTCCGGACTGAAGTGCCCGATTATCCTGCATCATTGCCTCACACGAATAACTTCTTACTGCTCCGGCAAATTTTTCAGAATCTGACTTAAGCCCAGTTACAGGAGGCATGGCCATCCAATCCTCCATAAACGTTCGATACACATTCAGCATGAGCTTCGTGTGTTCTTCCGCTTCTCCGGAACTGGCATGTGCGGTGTGACCTTCTTGCCAGAGGAATTCTGAGGTCCTGAGAAAAGGTCGGGTACGTAGCTCCCAACGCACCACATTCGACCACTGATTCAACAACAAAGGCAGATCGCGATAACTTTGGATCCACTTTGCGTACATAGCCATTATAATGGTCTCAGAAGTAGGACGGATCGCAAGCGGATCTTCTAGTTCCTTGCCTCCAGCATTCGTGACGATAGCTAATTCGGGCTTGAAACCTTCAACGTGCTCTTTTTCTTTTTCGATAAAACTAATGGGAATCAAAAGCGGGAAATAAGCGTTCTCATGTCCTGTAGCCTTAAACATATCATCAAGAGCACGCTGCATATTCTCCCATATCGTATAACCCCAAGGTCTAATTACCATACTACCTCGGACCGGCGAATAGTCTGCTAACTCAGACCTTAGTACCAATTCGTTATACCAGGAGGAAAAATCCTCTGACCGTGGTGTCAAATTCTTTTCTTTAGCCATTATATTCTTCGGCGTTAGTATCCAAAACAGAGTTCTGTATTTTTTTAGGCAATTCAACTTGGTAGCTCTTACGAAGCATTAAGAGACACGGTATCCCGAAAAATAAAAGAGATGCTACAATCCAAGATATCCTGAAAGAGATACCGGTAGCACCTTGGAACAACCACGCTGTAAGTGCACCAGCCGTAAGGGTAACTAATATAACCAACCCAAGAATAACGTACTCAAGAATATTGAGACGCTTAATCGCAATCCCCATAGTACGCCGTGTCCTGGCATGTTTGTCTCTAGATAGCGTCACCGGAGTTCCTCTATGGGTACTTCCCTTTCCTCCCCTGAATCCATATCCCGTATTGTAGCAAACCCTCGAGACACTTCATCGGGACCAAGAACGATTACTTCTCGAGCTCCATATTTCCCAGCAGCAAAAAATTGTTTACGAACTGACTGTTCACTAAGTCCATAGAGCACACTCAAGCCACGATCTCGACAGGAGTGAGCTATTGAAAGTGCAAGATCTCGATACTCTTCCGTTAAGATCACAATATAGTAATCCGTATTGGCTTCAATATCAGGTACAAGCCCCTTCTCTCTGATGAGTTCTCCAAGAACCACATCACCCATTCCAAACCCAACAGCAGGAAGTGGATCACCTCCGACAAGCTCGAGGAGCCCATCATATCTACCGCCGCCACATATAGCCCGAAGTTCACCTTTTTTATCAAAAATTTCAAAAACGATCCCAGTGTAATAAGCCAACCCTCTAACTATCCTGAGGTCTAATTCAACATATGGTCCCAACCCCATAGCCTCGAGCTTACCTAAATAAGAATCAAGGCGTTCAAGTTCTACAGATACATCCTTACGATCACCCAGGCGTAACGCTATCTCTTCTAAAGTTTTTCCTCCAAATAGTTCTAGAACTTCATGTGCATCGCTCTCGCTCATTCCTCCCTCAGTTTGCAATCTTTCTAAGGATCGTTTGGGATCTGAGCGTTCAAGCTTATCTATAATACTGAAAACATTAGCGAAATTTTTCTTATCCACTCCAAAAGCTGATAACACAGAAGACAGAAGACGTCGGTCTGAAATCTTTGCCACAATATCATTAGATCCAAACCCAAGTTCACGGAGTCCGTCAATCCCAACAGCTAAAACTTCTGCATCCGCAACAACGCTCTCTTCACCCACGATATCAACGTTCCACTGAAAGTGCTCTCTCAGACGCCCTCTCTGTTGACGTTCATATCGAAATAGCTGCGGTACGGAAAACCAACGGATTGGTTTCGCCAAAGAACGGCTGTGATCCGCCAGAATACGAGCAAGTGATGGTGTCATTTCAGGACGTAGTGACACCTCTCGTTCACCTTTGTCCTGGAAGTTGTAAAGTTGTCCGAGGATCTCTTCTCCGCTCTTCTCTACATAAAGTCCAACGGGTTCTAATGGAGGTCCATCGTATTCCAAAAAACCATAACGGGTAGACACTCTACGCCAAGCATTCAAGATATGCTCACGAAAAGCGAACTCATCCGGAGTGAAGTCACGGAAACCGGGAAGACGCGCAAAAATTGGCTTAGTCATGCGGGCGAATCTAAACTAGGTGTCTCAAATGTACAGTAGCAGGAAGCCATTGTAATATTTTCAAGATATATCATTTAGATTGACCTTAATACGGTGATAAATCAAGAACTTCAAACGCATCGCCTACAGTGTGGTTAGACCCAGTAACAAGGATAGTTCCTGATCTGGCTAGATTTTTCGCCCGTTCTAGGGCTTGGACGAAGTCTGGATAAACCTCAATATCGGAGCCACCCATCTTTACTGACGCGGTATCGGGATCCCAGCGACGCTCTAGTGGAGATGAAGGAGCTTGAGTAAAAATTGCATGATCAATTCTATTTAATAATGGCTCCAGAATGGAATGGTGATCTTTGTCCCTGAGAACAGCGGTTACCATTACTACGGGCCGTGGTAGAACAATTCGATCCAAAACAGATGCCAGAGCTTGTGCTCCAGCCAAATTGTGAGCCACATCAAATAACCACGTCTGACCATTGAGTTTAATAATTTGTGAGCGTCCGGGCCAACAGGCACGTTTGACCCCGTCTATAACAGTCTCTGTATCAGGACATAATGATTCAGGCAATCGTTCGAGGATCGCTAACGAAAAAGCAGTATTTATAGCCTGATGTTCACCCATCAGAGGTATACAAAATTTCAAATTACCAAATGATTTAGTGGAAAATGTGAATGAAGTTTTGTTTTCCTCAATATTGATATCCATCTTTTCTGGATCGATATATATCGGTAAAAATGGGGCATCAAGGTCGTCACAAACATTTTCAAAAATTGACAACAACTGCTTATCCCTCTCACCGGTAAGTAATGGGACTCCGGGTTTAATAATACCTGCCTTTTCTTGTGCTATTTCAAATAGCGTATCTCCAAGATATTCCGAATGATCATCCGATATATTGGTGATCGCTGTAATACATGGGCTGACTACATTAGTAGCATCCAGGCGTCCCCCCATACCAACTTCTATAACAGCCACTTCTATACCTCTACGTGCGAACAAGTGAAACGCCAATGCCGTGGTCGCCTCAAAGAACGTCAATTCATGATGAATTATATCATCTTCAAGATCTCTAACTAATTCTTGTAATTCATCTTCTCCGACTAAGTGTCCATTTACTTGGAATCGCTCATTGAAAGAGCGCAAATGAGGAGAAGTATAGAGACCAGTACTGGTGCCTCCTAGATTTAGCACTGAAGATACAATAGAGGCAACTGACCCTTTGCCGTTTGTCCCTCCTAGATGGATTATACTATAAGAGAGATGTGGATCACCCGTATCTCGGAGAAAATTTTCCATACGGGCAATACCCCAATTGATTTCCTGATTTAGACTAGGTAATAGTTTGTCTAAAAACGGATACCCTGTAACGCAATCAATTTCGGTAGAATGAAGAATGGATGTGTGGCCTGAAGATGTGCAAGACATCCCCATCAATTCACTATATGTCGCAGAAGAATAGCAACAGTATTTTTTAGTTCTCTACGATCAACAACACAATCGATCATCCCGTGTTTAAGTAGAAACTCAGAACGCTGAAATCCTTCCGGAAGTTCTTGGCGTATGGTTTCTTCTATAACCCTCGGTCCAGCGAATCCGATGAGAGCTCCGGGTTCTGCGATATTAATGTCTCCCAGCATAGCATGGGATGCAGTAACACCACCAGTGGTAGGATCAGTTATTATAGAAATATATGGTATACCAGCTTCGTGGACACGAGCTAGTACAGAAGATGTTTTTGCCAGTTGCATTAGGGAGTAGACCCCCTCCTGCATTCTAGCACCCCCTGATGCACTGACAACTATAAGTGGAATATGTTTTTCAATAGCTAATCGGCCAACACGTGCAATTTTTTCTCCTACTACAGATCCCATGGAACCCCCAATAAAGCGGAAGTCCATAACTGCCAGAACCACACCTATGCCTTCTATCGTACCAAGTCCTGAAAGTATAGCAGTTTTCTTGCCAATATTGGCTTCTGCAGTTTTTAGACGAGATTTATATGATTTAAGGTCATGGAACCCTAGGGGATCAGAACTGCAGATATCACGGTCAATTTCATCAAAAGACCCTTCATCGACAAGAATCTCAAGATACTTATCTGAAGTTATGCGGAAATGGTAACCACAAGCTGGACACACCTTGAAATTTTGTATGAGCTTTTCAGCATAAAGAATATCCCCACACCCTTTACACTTATCAAATAAGTCCGAGGGAACATCACGCCTATCTTCTGCCTTTAAGGGCTTTTTGTCTTTACGAAACCAAGCCATTTAATTATTTCATTCCTCATATGTTACCCTGGCCGTTATCCCGACGGCAATCCAAGACATAAGAAGGAAAGTTCCGCCATAGCTAACGAAGGGCAATGGTATACCCGTGACTGGTACCATGCCTACTGTCATTCCAACATTAACAAAAATATGGATCAACCAGGATCCCAAGATACCGAAGATCACTAAACCTGAAAATGGATCAGTGGATTTTTCGGCAATCTTCACCAGACGATATAAAATGAAACAAAAAAATAACAGTGCTAAGCCAGTACCTAAAAAACCCAATTCCTCCCCTATAACCGAAAAGATAAAATCTGTATGCTGCTCGGGCACAAAATCTAGCTTCTTCTGAGTCCCATCAGTGAATCCCTTACCACGAACACCACCACTTCCAATAGCAACCATAGATTGAATAATATGATACCCTGCCCCGCGAGGATCGACACTCGGATCCAAAAAAACCAGGATGCGGTTTTGCTGGTATTCGGCCAAAGAATCCCAGAGAGGAGATGCAATAATTCCTGCGGCAAGGTTGGCAATAACAATAGCCAACGATTCAACCAGAAAAAGTCGATAGCGATATAAGTATAGAGACCCTAAAACAATCATGAAAAATAGAGCCCAGATCCTGTTGTTATAACTTAATACTAAAGCTACAGCAGGACTCATAAGGAAAGCCAAAAGTCCTATTGGTGCACCCGCCCAATATAGAGTAAAGAAAAGTATTCCCATAAATGCGAGAGCTGTCCCTAGATCAGGCTGAAGAATGACTAACCCTAAGGGAATACCAACTATAATTGACGGAGTGATTAATGCTCGAAAAGTACTTGGGCTTTCGGGGCGAGTCGCAAGATAACGAGCCAACGCAAGAATGGTTGTTAGTTTTGCAAATTCTGAAGGTTGAAAACTTATGATTCCAAGATCTATAAAACTTTTAACTCCGGAGGCTGTGCCAGATCCTGTTCCTATTAACAGGGTTGTAAAAAGAAGAATCAGGCTTAATCCATATAATGGAAAAGCAGCCCACTCGAACCAGCGTACACTTATACAGCCAACCAAAGTGAACACAACAATGGAAATAACAAACCAACTAGATTGCCTAATCCAGGCCCCTTCCGTTACTGGATTAGGTACATTAAGGACACCTGCTGAGTATATCATAGCTATGCCAAAAATCGTCATTAGCATAACAGATATAACCAGTGCTGAGTCTCCAGCCCAGATAGCGAAAATTTTACGGAACACTTTGAAAGCCTAATACTCTATATAGGATACGGATTGACTCTTCCCTATTTCGCACACTCACCAACGTGCCCAAGGTGTGGGCCTGCCAGCTTCAATATGCTCTGCAAGAGTTTGAATGGTGTCGACAGGTATTCCGTATTTACGTCTCAAATAGAAGTCAGCTGTTTTGGCCGCAATGGGGGCAGCCATCGTGGCTCCACTAATACCTAACTCTACTATAACTACAACCACTATTTCAGGGTCACCATCCCAGGGTCCTGCCATACTAGAGAACCAGGCATGTGGACGTTCTGGGTCTTGAACGTTCTGTCCACTTCCTGTTTTCCCTATAATATCCCAATGCTCTAAGGAGGCCCAATAATGCGCTGTACCATCGGGAGCAGTAACCTGCCTCATTCCTTCTCGTAGTTGATCGATACTCTCATTAGATATATTTAGGCGCCAGCCTTCTACAGGATCTCGATCATCTAGTATATGTGGGGCTGGAGCAGAGCCATTACGAGCAAGTGCCATATAGAACTGAGCCATCTTTACAGGAGTCTGAGAATTCGGGCCCTGACCAATGGCCAAGCTCAATACTTCACCCTCTAGTGGACGATAACCAAAACGGCGTTCCCAGAAAGCTCGCTCGCTGGGAAAGATACCAAAACTCTCCTGCGGAAGATCTATACCACACTGCTCAGCGAATCCAATCTTAGTACCAGATTCCAGCATACGATCTAACCCTATTCTCATACCAAGTTGATAAAAATAAACGTTACAAGATTGAGCAATAGCTCCTGCAAGAGCTAAGGAGCCGTGACCCGAAGGAAGCCAGCAAGACCTATACTCACCACCGTACGATAATCCTCCGTTACAAGGAATTGGCATCTCCTCATGTGGACCTACCACTCCAAGGTCTAGAGCTATACCTGCCGCAGCTAGTTTCCAAGTGGACGCTGGAGGATAGAGGCCCATAACAGTACGATTGAGTAAAGGATTATGCGGATCAGAATTGATAGCTTCCCAACTTTCAGGACTGATACCGCCCACAAAAATATTAGGATCAAATGTCGGAGCTGAATACAAGGCTAAAACACTTCCATCGGCAGGATCTAAAGCCACTACAGCTCCAGGAAGAGAATCCGGGAAAATTTGGTGGATCCACTCGATCAAACTTAGATCTAGTGTGAGCCTGAGATCTTCACCAGGCTGCCCCGGATCCTCCTCTATACCAGACAAAGATCCTACAATACGTCCATTAGCATCAACTTCTAAGTAACGTATTCCCTGGCGACCTTGGAGCCTCTCTTCGTACTGACGTTCGATCCCAACTTTCCCTACTAATAACCCTTGCTTGTATTCGGCAAAACGGGGGCTATTCAGTTCTTCGGCTGAAATCTCGCTGACATATCCGATTGTATGAGCTACTGCTTCACCATGATAACGGCGTTTAGGACGCATCTCTATGTATAAACCTGGGAAATATTCACGCTGTTCTTCTAAAACTGATATGGCAGAGAAATCGACATCAGTGTCAACAAGAAGAGGTTGGTGACGACGCATATTTTCCATTAAGCTATTGATCTTTTCATCGGATAGTTCCAAGTGGGGTCTCAGTTTATTCAGAACTTCTCGAGTAGACTCCTTAGATTCCCTGAGAACGTAAACCGCATATCCCGGAACGTTATCCGCAATGACATTTCCGTATCTGTCAAAAACAGTTCCTCGGGGAGCATGAACTGACAGGGGCCGCAAGCGGTTCGATTCAGAACGGAGTTTATAGTCACTGGAACGTAGTACTTGAACCCGAAAAAATTGAACCAACAGAACACCAATAACAATTACAATCATCCCAAGTGCTCCGCGGGATCGCAGTATCTTGTGATCGGGATTATGAAACCTCACCTGACTGTATCCCATCCAATACCACTGACAACTATCACGATCAGTCCAACTGAAGCAGCATAGACTGCAGCTAAAGAAGAACCTACTAGCATCACATCAATAAAGGACCCTCTCAATGATTCTCCTGCCACAATCCAATGAAGAAAATCTTTACACCATTTGCCCAAAAATAGATATACCGCCATGAAACCAAGAGAATCACCCACAAAGAGATTCCTAGTCTTTGATCCTATAATACCTATAACTGTAAAGGCAAAAGCATTAGCCCCAAAAGCTAAAACCGAAAAAGCATCCTCCATGATCCCAAAAAGAAAACCTAAGCAGGATCCAGCACCTATATCTAATTCTCGGATTGAGATTAAAAGAGCTACTGCTAGAAGGTCGGGAGCGTTACTGCCTAGGCCAAGACCAAGGTGAAGCCCAAAATGGAAGAACGCCAAAATCCCCACAACAATCCAAAATTTATGGTTATTCTTCACGAACCCTGATCTCCTGCCTGTTTACTTTTAGGGTTCTGAATTTGAGAACCCTTAACGCTGTCATTTTCAGAAGTTATAAGGTTTTCCTGAAACCAGATGTCATTTATGTATTCGAATTTTTCGCGGGAAGCTAGAACTAGTACATGCATAGCTTCTCCAGGAGATACGAATGGCCGTAGCCAATAAGAACGTCTCCAGCCTGCACGGGACTCAGCCTGTTCAATAACTGTTCCGATTGGAATACCTCTAGGATAAACTCCTCCCAAAGAACTCGTAACTAAAATTGTACCAGGACCTAGTTCTTGATAGAATGGGATGCCATCTATCAGCAACCTATAAGATTCTTTAAAAACTTCCTGACTAGCCTGTACTATACCGTAGACAGTACCATCCAAAGTCATGGCACTAACTCTAAACTCAGGATGAGTCCAATCCATCCCAAGCGAATTGTTATTACGAGATTCCTTAACTACTCCGACTAGGCCTTGTCCCATAATGACAGGACTATTGTATACAACACCCTGATCTCTACCAACGTCTAAAAGGAACATACCTTCAGATCCCTGTATTCCAGGTCTAACCACACTGGCTGCCACATAGGTGGGCAAGAATTTTTCGGATAAATTGAGGATCTTTCGGAGGCGATCGTTTTCTTCAGCCAAATTATTTTGACTAGAAAGAACAGACGATATTGAATCCAACTGCTTCTGTAAGTCTTCAGTTGACTTAATATGTATACGTCTACGAACAATACTTTCTTGGGTGATCACAAAAGGTCGCAGAACGCTTCCTCTAATAATAACACCTATTTGTTGTTGTATTCCTGTCGGTAAGTTGAGGATTAAAATTGAAAAAATTAGAAAAACTAAAGCTATAATGAGACTTCGTTTTGAGGGGACAGCTTTAGTGTCATTGGTATAATTTGGCATAGTAGTCACCAATACCTATGATGACGGTGAGAATAGTAGATGTAGTTTGTAGAAAACACCTACACTATGTTGACAACACCGTACTGTATTTTTGTAGGTCATCCAAGATGCGCCCAGCTCCTCGCACCACACAGGTTAAGGGTTCCTCGTCCACATGGATAGGAAGGTTTGTCTCGTGTTGCAAAAGTCTATCCAGACCTCGGATCAATGCACCTCCTCCAGTCATAACTATTCCCCTATCCACAATGTCACTAGCCAACTCTGGAGGAGTTATCTCTAGTGCACGCCTGACGGATTCTACAACAGACTGGATGGGTTCCTGGATGCACTCACGGATCTCTTGTGAGTGTACGCGTACTGTTTTTGGTATGCCACTAACAAGATCCCTTCCCTTAACATCCATTTCCCGTTCTTGGCCAGATTCAAAAGCCGATCCAATCTGGATCTTGATCGCTTCTGCAGTAGGATCACCAATAAGTAAATTGTAATTTTTCCTAAGAAAAGTCACGATTGACCTATCAAGCTCATCACCTCCGACACGGATAGACGTATTAGAAACAATCCCTGCTAACGCAATGACTGCTATTTCAGTAGTTCCACCTCCAATATCAATCACCATGTTACCTGTAGGAGTTTCGACAGGAAGGCCTACTCCGATAGCAGCCGCCATGGGTTCAGCGACCATATAAACAGTTTTTGCACCGGCAGAGATAGCACTCGAGCGTACAGCTCTACGTTCCAACTCAGTTATGCCAGACGGCACACCAATTATTACTCTTGGCTTGAGGCGGAATACTCGCTTGGCAGTTACCTGCTTAAGGAAGTGACGGAGCATCATCTCTGTCACATCAACATCAGCAATGACTCCGTCCTTAAGAGGCCGAACAGCTTCGACACCTTCAGGAGTACGACCCAGCATACGCTTAGCCTCAAGACCAACGCCCATAATTTGGCCAGACGCTTTATCCACAGCCACAACTGAAGGTTCGTTTAATACGATACCTTCTCCCTTGACATATACTAGGGTATTTGCAGTCCCAAGATCTACTGCGATGTCATTCACAGGGATCAGGCGACCAGCTTCAATCCATTTATCTAATATCTCGATTATAGGGAACCCTCTCCAGCATCAGAAATTTTAAGACCCCACACTATCATCACCTCAAGATGACTGCAAGGAATTTTGCGTCAAGTTATTGTCAAACTGTTATTTGCGACTTTCATATTACTATTTATTAACGTCCGGTGCTTCCAAAACCATCCTTACCTCTCGCGGTGATACTAATGTCTTCCGACTCTATCACTTCAGGAATTTCGAAACTATGAAATACTAGCTGAGCAATGCGATCCCCACGTTTAATTCGTACAGATTTATTTCCATTATTCTGCATTATGATACGTAGTTCACCTCTATAGTCGGGGTCAATAGTACCCGGACTATTAGGAATAATAATACCATCCCGTAAAGCTAACCCCGAACGCGGACGAACCTGACATTCCAATCCCTCTGGCAATTCCATAACCAAACCTGTTGATACTAATTTTATTTCCCGTGGTTCGATTATGAATTCTTCTTCAGCAGAACAAACATCATATCCAGCAGACTGTTGGGTTGCACGTGCTGGCAAAGGAAGATCTAAATTGCTCGGAAGGCGTTTAAAACTTACTGAATATCTCAAGATTGTAATACCTATAGCTTTTTATACAGAAATGTTTGCGATGTGACTGTAATGATACCTTGTTAGCAAAATAAGATATTAAAAATAATCTAAAGAATAACTTCTATAAATTCTAAATCTGTACAAACAAGATATAATACATCATGGACCCATACTCATTACATATTGATCTTCCGGATCGAAAAAGCGTGTGCAAGCTTCGTTAACTTCTTCCAGAGTTACAGCATCAATTCTTGCCAGAGATTCCTCCAAATTCTTATATGGCTCTCCACGCAGAGCGTACCCCGCTAAACGCAGAAGTCGTGCTACAGTAGACTCCATAGATATTATCATTTGCCCTTTTACTTGAGCTTTGATCTGTTCTAACTCTAATGCCATAAGACCTTCTTTATAGAGCAAATTATATTCCGCTAAAATGGATTCGAGAGCCTTAGAAGAGTTTTCTGGTCTGGTACCGACATACACACCTGTGATACCTGCTCGGCTATAGAAAGATTGATAAGCAAAAACCGAGTAAGCTAAGGCCATCTCTTCTCGGATACGCTGAAAAAGACGGGAACTCATACCACCTCCAAATGCACTTGAAATAAGAATTAAAGCTTCACATATCGGATCCATATGGGGAGGCGTCTGATTCCCAAAAACTAAATGGGCTTGAGCTGTGTTGCGAACTACTAAATCTCGACCTATTAAATTTTCCAATGGGGCATCAACATCCGAACAAATTTCTCCAGAAGAGGCATCCCCAAAGAGCTTAGCTACGTGACTAGCAACAACCTCGTGATCAATATCACCCGCACAAGCTACTATAATATTATTCCCTGTATATTTGTCTTCGTGAAGTTTGCATACATCATCAATTTCAAGAACACTCACAGTCTCACGAGTGCCTAAAATCATCTGGCCATAGGGATGTCCTTTCCAGAAACGTGAACTATGCAAATCGAAAATTAGATCGTCTGGTGCATCTTCCACACTAGCTATTTCTTCTAATACAACTGCACGCTCTAATTCCAAGTCTTCTGGATCAAGACGTGGGTAAAGCACAAGGTCAGCAAGAACATCGAGTGCTTCAGGTAAATGTTCATCGAGGACCAATGCCTGATAACCAGTATGTTCTCTAGCCGTATAGGCGTTCAGCATACCCCCTAATGACTCGAGTGAAAGAGCAATTTCTCTTGCATCACGTTGTTTGGTACCCTTGAAGACGAGATGTTCGAGAATATGGCTGATTCCTAAAAAATCTGACGACTCATGAGCAGAACCCTGCTTAAGCCAAACCCCTATTGCTACAGAACGAATCCCAGGGATTCGCTCCGTTATAAGATTGACTCCATTGCTATATTTGGTTTCACGCATATCTGTCTTATACCTACTGTAAAAGACCCAGGGGAGTATGGATTACATATATCCATACTCCCCTGGGAGCACTTTCAGGGTAAGAATTCCTTCAGCTAGCTTCTCCTTCAGCAATAGCAGCCTTACGAGAAAGCCTAAGTCGACCTTTTTCATCGATAGATAGAAGCTTGACTCGAGTAACATCTCCTACTTTAAGAACATCTTCAGTACGTTCTACTCGACGATCTTCCAATTCAGAAATATGACAGAGGCCCTCCACACCTGGAAGAATTTCTACAAATGCACCAAATGCTGTAGTGTTCTTTACTGTACCCTCATATATCCTACCAACATCAGGATCCTGAACTATAGCCTCTATCATATCTAAAGCTCTCTTGCCTGCTTCTCCAGATACAGCTGCGATTTTAACCAAACCATTATCATCAATATCTATTTTCGCTCCAGATTCCTCTTGTATCGCTCGAATGGTTTTACCCTTAGGACCTATTATCTCACCAATCTTAGAAGGATTTATCTGTATTGATTGGATACGGGGTGCGTATTGAGAAAGATCTCCACGAGGTTCAGATAACACTTCATTCATGGTATCAAGGATATGCATGCGAGCATCATAGGCTTGTTTTAGGGCCGTCTCGAGGATCTCTTGTGTAATACCATCAATCTTAATATCCATCTGAATTGAGGTTATCCCATCACGCGTACCAGCAACCTTAAAATCCATATCTCCAAGAGCGTCTTCTATTCCTAAAATGTCAGTAAGAATAGCAACATTGTCATCCTCTTTAACGAGACCCATAGCAACTCCTGCACAAGCAGATTTGATAGGAGCCCCTGCATCCATAAGTGCCAATGAAGCACCACATACTGAAGCCATAGAGGAAGAACCATTAGATTCTAGAATATCAGAAACAATCCTGATTGTATAAGGAAATTCGTCGTAGGTTGGGAGTAAAGGACGAATGGCCCGTTCAGCTAAGGATCCGTGACCTTGCTCACGTCGCGAAGTACCACGGAATGGCCTCGCCTCGCCAACTGAAAATGGCGGGAAATTATAGTGTAGCATGAATGACTTTGTAATCTCTTCATTAGTATCTATAGATTCTATGCGTTGCTCATCCCTAGATGTTCCTAAAGTTGTGACTACAAGAGCTTGGGTTTGACCGCGAGTGAATAATGCTGAACCATGAGTTCTAGGCAAAACATCTACCTCTGATATGATTGGTCTAACCTCATCTAATCTCCTGCCATCTATACGCTCACCCTGATCTAAAATTTTCATCCTCATAGATTTTTTTTCAATATCATGGATAACTTGACGGATAGAGCTCTCTTGTTCCTCGTAGGCGGAATCTTCTTCGATCAAAGATCTGGTCACATCTTCAGCTAAAGCAGCCATCGCTTGATTACGCTCTGTTTTGTCCGAGATCATTAGTGCATCTTTAATTCCACTGTCAGCAATCTGACAAACCTTGTCTACTAAATTCTTGTCCGGATCAAAAGATGACCATTCCATATCCGATACAGTATGGTCTTTCAGGATCTCATTCTGTATTTCAATAAGCTCTTTGATACCTGTAGATGCAACCTTGAATCCTTCCAGCATATCGGCTTCTGAGATTTCCAGTGCACCACCTTCAACCATTAGGATGGCATCTTTAGTTCCTGCTACAACGATCTCCATATCAGAATACTCTAATTGCTGAAATGTAGGATTTAGAACCCATGTGTCTTTAATACGTCCGACACGTACTGAAGCTACAGGAGTATTAAAGGGAACCTTGGAAATATTCAAAGCCACAGAAGCCCCAAGCATAGCCAACACATCAGCTGAATTTTCTTGATCGGCACTCAAAATAAAGCAAGTGACATGGGTTTCATGCATAAATCCTGAAGGGAATAAGGGTCGGAGAGGCCTATCGATTAAACGTGCTGAAAGTATTTCATTTTCTCCAGGACGCCCTTCACGTTTGAAAAAACCACCTGGTATCTTACCAGCTGCGTAGCTTTTTTCCCTATACTCAATAGTTAAAGGGAAAAAAGGTAGATGGGTCGGTTTATCTTGAACCGTAGTAGCACAAAGAACTACTGTATCGCCAAACTGTACTAGACAAGAACCTTGTGCGAGCTTGGCCATTCGGCCTGTTTCAATGCTTAATGTACGCCCAGCAAACTGGCGTTCGATTCTCTGCGTCATTTTTCTCTTTTCTCTGCTTTCAGTCGATCAGGATTGCCCTGGACGACTTAGTTTCACCAGCGGGGACCTTCCCGGCTGGTTTGATACAGCAAGATTCGTAGAGAAATCGACCGCCGCAAAGCAGGATACAAACTGTACCCCGATCGATTGCAGCCATTTGATCGGGCCGATTCTCCAGGAATCATAACTGCTTAAGACTGAAACAGTGATCACTATCCCAGCCACTGTCATTATAAATCTACCAATTTCTAGTGTCGTAGTCCTAGATCCGTTATGAGCTTACGGTAACTCTCAATGTCTGTACGCTTCAGATACTCAAGAAGCCGACGACGACGGCCAACCATTTTTAGGAGACCCTGGCGGCTATGATTGTCTTTCTTGTGATTATCGAAGTGTGACCTGAGATCGTTGATGCGAAATGTTATAATTGCGATCTGTATAGATGTACTGCCAACATCTCCATCGTGTAGCTGATACTTTTTAACAATCTCTGCTTTATTTATTGTCACGTCTGTGTTTTCCACCACAATGAGTTAGGCTTCAAAAGAAGCTGATATAATCTTTTTACGAAAAGCCTATTAAGCTAGCAGAAGAAGATTACAGCAACAATGGTATACTCCAATATCAATAATCTTTAGCAACTGTATTTAAGAATTTCACGAATCTTTTCAACATCTTCACGCATCTTATCTACTAGTTCCCTTTGTGAATCAAAAGAAATAATATTACGTAGATAGCTAATAAATTCTACACGAATTTCTTCACCATAGATATCTTCATTAAAATCTAACAAATGCAACTCAATACTTGGCGGTAACCCCTGGAAAGTAGGCCTTGGTCCTAAGTGAAGTGCACCTTCATATGTCCCAGAACGTAAAAACCCTCTAACAGCATAAATACCTGGACATGGAATTAGTTTCCCTCCGGCCCCAACACCTACTACTTCTAAGTTTGCAGTAGGAAATCCCATGTTCCTTCCCCGTTGGTCTCCCCTGACTACTAATCCACGTAATGAGTAATGACGACCAAGTGATTCATGTGCCGTATCAACATCACCACGCAATAAAGCTTTTCTGATACGCGTAGACGAAATAGGGGCTTCCTCTATACCTATAGGCCCTACAACATGCACATCAAATCCTAATTCAGATCCAAGACATCGTAAGGTATCAACGTTTCCAGTTCGTCCTCGACCAAAATGGTGGTCATATCCAACAACCAAATCCTTCACCTTAAGGCGTTCCACAAGTATCTCTTCTACAAAACGTCTAGGATTATACTGAGCTAATAGAGGCGTAAACGGAATAAAAACAACATAGTCCAAACCAGATTCTGCTAGAATTTCTTTTTTTTCAATTGGCGTAGTAATCATTGGAGGAGCCAACTCAGGTCGAACGATAGTTAGTGGATGTGGATTAAAGGTAATAAGCACACTACGGGCGTTTTTCTTGTCCGCCATACGCCTAATCTCTGAGAGAACCTCCCAATGACCTTTGTGGATCCCGTCAAAGGTTCCAATAGTAACAACCGTATCTCTCCCATCTAACGGAAGCCCCGAAGGTAGACTCGGATCTATAGCATAAAATGTCATGATTTGATTATGCCTTGTAATATTTTTTTCGGAATCAATTCGCCTTCTCGCATTTCAGCAATACCTAGAAGACCTATATCATCTATGACTGCGATTTGATTTTTATATTTCAAATTCGGTTCCGGTAACTTTATCCTACATCCTTGGATTAACTGAAGTGCCGTATCGGAATCTACTCGTAGGCTGGGTAGGTGGCATACCATCTCAGCGGCCTCAATCCACTGTTTAGAACTAGGGATACAACCCCCTCGGATAATATTTCCAGAATCAGCCTTTTCAACTGAAAAATCTCCCACCCAAGTTCGACGCAAAGAAATAAGGTGTGCCCCTGCACCAAGGCCTTCACCTATATCCCTGGCTAAGGCACGAATATAAGTACCTGAAGAACATGTTACTTCAAAGGAAAATTCTGGAGGATCAAAAGCAGTTAGATTGATATCAAATATCTCTACAATAACAGGATCAAGTTCTACCTTCTCACCTCTTCGAGCTTTCTTATACATAGCTTCTCCAGCAATCTTCTTCGCCGAAAATTGAGGTGGCACTTCTTCGATCTTTCCCCGAAACCGCTTGAGCTCAGAAAAAACATCATCATGGCCAATCATTTCCCAATCCCCTAATGGTTCTAGAATCTGGCCTTGAGAATCATGGGTGTCTGTTCTGATTCCAAGCCGAGCCCTAGCCTCATAAGTTTTGGGGAGACAGGAAATATATTCAGCCAAACGAGTTGCTGGACCAAACAAAAGAACCAACAATCCAGATGCAAAAGGATCTAGCGTACCAGTATGTCCGACACGCTTTGTACCTAAAGCTTTTCTAGCCCATTTGACCACATCATGTGAAGTAGGTCCCACAGGCTTGTCTACCAGGAGCCCCCCACCCCTCTTGGGAAGGTCAGGTTCATCAATGCTCACTATTATCTATCTGTGCTTTCTAATCCAATGATTCAGTATCATTTTCTTTTTTTATATCCTGCAAGATTTCTTCAATGCGATTGACTTGGTCTGGAATTTCATCTTCAAGAAAGCGCAATTCAGGAATACGTCTTATATGCAATCTCGACCCAAGCTTACTTCTGATAAAACTGGAAGCAGTATTAAGGCCTTCCATGGCTTCTCTGGCCTCTTTGTCTACATGATTAGTTCTTACGTATACCCTGGCCATCCACAAATCCGGTGTGACAGCAACAGCTGTGACCACAACTCCTCTTACCCTGGGATCTCTTACGTCATTGCGCAGGATCCCAGTTATCTCTCTAAGGAACTGTTCATTTAAACGAAATAGACGTTGGTTTGTCATGGATAAAGGTGAAAATTTACTTCAGTGATCTCTTTTGCTGTCAGTTAACTAGCTAAGCAAGAAGATATTAATATCCCTAGCCCTAAAATACTTTACTTATGAGACTAGCTTGTAGATGCAGGTAGAGAACGTGCTATTTCTTTAACCGAATAGCACTCGATGATATCACCTATCTTAATATCGTTGAAATTGGCGATCCCAATGCCACACTCAAAACCTTCTCTGACTTCTTTCACATCGTCCTTGAAACGCTTGAGTGAGGAGAGCGATCCCGTGTACACTACGACCCCATCACGCACAAGTCTTACCTGGAATTTTATCTCAATAACCCCTTCAAGAACGTTCGACCCCGCTATAGTGCCAACTTTAGTGATTTTAAATACCTCTAGCACCTCAGCAGTTCCGACAATCGTCTCTCTCTGTTCTGGAATCAACATTCCCTCCAAAACAGACCGCAACTCATCAACTGCTTCATAAATGACATCGTAAACACGGATTTCAACACCATCTCTTTCGGCATTTTTACGTGCGCTGGTGTAGGGGCGCACCCGAAACCCTATTACAACTGAACCAGAAGTTCCTGCAAGAAGAACGTCCTCTTCATTGATCGCCCCAACTGCACGATGGATAATCTGAATCTTGACTTCGTCAGTACCCAATTGTTCTAGGGCATCTGATAATGCTTGCACCGAACCATCAACATCAGCCTTAATGATTAAAGAAAGCGTGTCATCTTTTTCGGGATCAATAACACCAGAGAAGCTTTCCGGCTTTATGCTTTTCTCTTTAATGCGAAGCTGCTTTTGTCTTTCTAGGCGGATTCGACTCTGGGCAATCTCACTCGCCCGTTCAGAAGACATCACCTGAAAAGTATCACCGGCTTGTGGTACCCCTGCTGTCCCGAGTATCTGTACTGGAACCCCAGGGCCTGCTTCTTCTAACGAATTACCCCTCTCATCGAGCATAGCTCTAACACGACCCTCAAAGTTTCCTACCAGAAAAGAATCTCCAATGCGTAACGTGCCATTTCGTACAAGTATAGAAACAACTGGACCCTTTCCGGTATCAAGCTGAGATTCAATAGCTACTCCAATTCCATTGCGATTTGGATTGGCCTTTATTTCCAATAACTCGGCCTGCAAAAGTACTTTTTCGAGGAGATCATCAATACCATCACCAGTCTTAGCTGAAATATCTGAACTTAGAATTTCTCCACCGAAATCTTCAACCTGAATTTCCTGTTGCAGGAGTTCTTGTTTGACTTTCATAGGATCTGATGCCGGCAGATCACATTTATTTACAGCAACAACAATAGGCACTCCTGCATTACGAGCATGGCTTATCGCTTCTTTAGTTTGAGGCATAACTGAATCGTCTGCAGCAACTACAAGAATTACGATATCAGTGATCTCAGCTCCACGTGCTCGCATAGCTGTAAATGCTGCATGGCCTGGAGTATCTAAGAAAGTGATTATTTTATCGTCACTAAGTTTGACGTTATAAGCACCTATATGTTGAGTTATACCTCCTGACTCTTCAGCCACAACATTCGAACTACGAATTTTATCTAGTAGAAGCGTTTTTCCATGGTCAACATGACCCATGACCGTTACCACAGGAGGCCGAGGCCGTAGATCCTCTTCAGGATCTTCTTCAATCACATCTTCTTCGTGAATTTCGTATTCTTCTTCATGAACTGCAGTAAACCCGAATTCGTCCAAAAGCATCTCGATCTGATCAAAATCAAGCCTCTGATTAATAGTCACCATAATACCAAGATTTTTGAATGCAGAACCAACGAGTTCAGTAGCAGGAACTTCCACTAATTCTGATAACTCCGATACCGTAAGAAATTCATTTACTCTAACGGTCGTTCTTTCACGCTCTTCTTCTTGGCGTGCCTCTTCTTCTTCTGCTTCACGCTGTTCTTTAGTAAGTGAAGGTTCTTTGCGGCGACGCTTCTTACTACTACCTCCTTTAAGCTCTGCCATAACTCTCTGGATATTCTCTTTAACCGCACTCTGATCAACATTTTGGCGTTGTTTGCGTTTCTTTTTCTGACGCTGTCTCCGCTGGCCATCTGGCGTATATCCTTCCGCCTGCACACGAACCTGACCAGGAGCACCCTTATCTTTACCACTGGTCTTTTTCGGGCGTCGTATGATACGAGCCGGGCTACTTGATGAGTATTGACTAACTGATTCTGGAGAGGTTTGATCACCATCATCACTTGTAATTTTTACATCTGGTGCAGGTGGTTCTAGAGGGACCACTTCCTCTACCACACTCTCATCGTCTTCAGGCTCTTCCTGAACTAATTCTTCCATACTTGTATCTTCGACATCACCTACAGTGGGAAGGTCATCAGAGGTTATAATCTCGTCTTTTTCCAGTTCGATATCC
>DEAF01000034.1 GCA_002346625.1 Gemmatimonadales bacterium UBA2989 | reverse complement strand
ATGCTCATAGCTGTTCCCTTCCAGCATATAGATGTCTCACGCCTTCACTCGCCGCCACTATCACCTGAGTGGCCATACCAATAAATAATCCGGACTCCACCACTCCTGTCCTTGCAGCGAGAGCACCCTCAAGTACTTCCGGGTCATCGATCCCTCCCGGGAAATAACAATCGATAATATGGTTTCCGTTATCACTCGTAACTGGCTCTCCATCAGGAAGCCTGCGCAATACAGAGTCCCCTCCCAGTGATTGCAGAAAATGCTCGTGGGTTTCCCAGCCAAATTTGACTACCTCTATCGGGACCGGAGCTTTTTCACACAAAGCTGCGACGACCTTGGATTCGTCCACCATAATTGCCAGTCTACTGGAAGCTTGGGCTACCATCTTTTCTCGCAAGAGAGCCCCACCTAGTCCTTTGATGAGATTTAAGTTGGGATCAACTTCATCAGCACCATCAACTGTCAAATCAAGTGTTGGATGTTCCGACAACGAAGTCAGCGGAATTCCAAGTTTGCGGGACTCCTGTTCAGTACGGATTGAGGTTGGCACGCCCAAGATACTATTGAGCTCGCCACGAGCTAATCTTTCAGATAGAGCTAACAGAAAATGGGCAACTGTAGAGCCGGTCCCTAGGCCAAGGACCATGCCGTCTTCAACGAGACCCGCAGCCTCAAGCCCTACTGCCTGCTTTAGTGCATCTGTGTCGGCCATGGCAGGGGCTCGCCTAAGAGGTATACGTTGAATACATCAAACCTGTCACACTGTCTCCGGTACAGTGTGAACCTTAATCACCATTAACCCCTAACCTCTGAATTTACTTCCGTATTCTCCATCTTGTCGCTGTAGTCGCCAAACCTAGCGGCTCCGTTGCATTTTGCTCTATGATAGAAAGCCTGTTGTGCATTATCCAAGTTGGAAGGATTGCCGCCCCAAGCCTTCAGCGTGGTTTCTTGAAGTGCTCGTCCAAATGAGAAGCTCAATTCCCAAGGAACTCCTCCTATGGCATTCATTGCATTAAGATGGGCTGTGGCCACCTCAGGGCTTTGTCCTCCTGACAAGAAGACAATCCCCGGAACCGCCGCCGGAACACTGCCCTTGAGCACTCGGATGGTTTCTTCAGCCACCTGCTGTACCCCTGCCTGTGTAGAGCAACTCTTGCCCGAAAGAATCATGTTTGGCTTCAATAAGGTCCCTTCGATCACCACACGGCTTTCAGCTAATTCCTTGTAGACCGCATCCAACGTTGCCGTAGTGACTTCCGCACAACGTTCAATGGTATGATATCCGTCCATTAGGACTTCTGGTTCAACGATTGGAACTAGCCCAGCCTCTTGAGCCAAGGCAGCATAGCGTGCTAGTGCGTGGGCATTTGCCTGTATACATCCGGAGGTCGGAATAGCATCACCGATGGTGATAACTGCTCGCCATTTAGCAAAACGAGCGCCCAGCTCGCGATACTCAGCATATCGGTCACGCAGCCCATCCAGGCCTTCAGTAACTTTTTCGCCGGGGAAACCAGCGAGATCCTTAGCTCCGGCATCGACCTTTATGCCTGGGATTATACCTTCGGACAAAAGCACTTCTGACAACGAACGGCCATCTCCAGCCAACTGTCGGAGAGTTTCGTCAAACAAAATAACGCCGCTGATGAAATTGCTTGCTCCCTCGGTAGTAAACAGCAACTCCCGATAAAAACGACGATTGTCTTCCGTAGAATCTACGCCGATAGAATCAAAACGCTTCTTGATAGTCGGGGCACTCTCGTCGGCCGCTAAGATCCCCTTCCCTTTGGCTACAAGAGCTTCGGCAGTAGATACAAGGTCTGCCACAGACATTATAATATTATTCCTGCGATTACATTATTTTCAGAAAGTGAAGATCCCATGAATGTCGAATATCCTCCAAGAAGTGAAAAGGGATTCCGGGCTGATTTTCGTGGCCCAATCTATCGATCTTGAAAGACCGATGCTAGCCCAACCCTTTATCCTTTGAAGCTAAAGATCTTGAAGTTTAGCTTCAGCGTCCTGTATCTGAGATTGAACTGATGCCAGCGCTGTGCCTCCAGGGGCGACCCTGGCCTCGACAGAGCGATCCCAAGAAAAAACATCCATTACATCAGATTCAAAGGATGAATGAACAGATTGAAAATCATTTAATTCAAGGCAGTCGATTGCCACGCTCTTATCTTCTGAAATGCGAACTATAGTAGCTACGGCTTCGTGCGCCTTACGAAAAGGGACACCTGCTTTCACTAGATAGTCTGCAAGATCTGTAGCAAGGATCTGAACATCCAGGGATGTCTCAATGCGATCTACCTGAAACTCTGCTGTGCGCAATGTGCCTGCCACAGCAGGAAGCAGCATCAGCAGATTGTCCACAGAATCGAATAGGTTCTCTTTGTCTTCCTGCAAATCACGATTATACCCTGTAGGAAGGCCCTTTAAAATTGTAAGGATAGCCATGAGATTACCCACAAGGCGTCCTGCCTTACCTCTTACGAGCTCCGCTGCGTCAGGATTTCTTTTCTGTGGCATCAAGCTTGACCCCGTACTAAATCCGTCAGACAATCGTATGAAGCCAAATTCCTTAGACCCGAACAAAACCAAATCTTCAGATAGACGTGATAGATGAACACCGATCCGAGCAATGGCAAAAGACAGTTCGGTCACCCAGTCACGATCACTGACTGCATCAATGCTGTTCTCAGAGATACTATCAAATCCCAAATCTTTCCGGATAAACTCCCGGTCTATCGAGAACGGACATCCGGCTATTGCACCTGACCCTAATGGCAAAACACTAACGTGTGCGCTTACAGCATCTAACAGTTGCTGATCTCGCTCTAATGGCCAAAAATGAGACAACACCCAGTGGGCTGCCCGTACAGGCTGCCCTTGCTGTAGATGTGTGTATCCTGGAATAAAAATATCCAGAGAACCCTTTGCCCATTCCAACAATGAAGCTTGTACATCCCGAAGCTCACTCTTAATAGTGTTGGTCGCCTCTATCCCCCAAAGCCGGAAATCTGTTGCGACTTGATCGTTTCTGGATCTCCCAGTATGAAGCTTCCCAGCAAGATCTCCAACTTCTTCATGAAGAAGCCGCTCAACTAATGAATGGATGTCTTCGTCTGGTGCTCCAGAATAATCCGCAGCAGCGATACGCTCTGCTACTTTGTTCAATCCATCTACTAAGCCTTCCCCCTCAACCTTGGTGAGGACACCAGCCTGAACCAAGGCTTTCGTCCAACTACAACTACCCTGGACATCTTGAGGCCAAAGCCGAATATCTACATCCAGGCTACGGTTCAAGGGCTCCATTTCTGGAGACATCGATCCTTTAATTCGGCCACTCCAAAGGGGCTTGCCTTTCGGTGGATCAGAATCTTTGTTATGAGCAGTCATAGTTTTTCAGGGTAGCTAAGGGAATTACTGTAACCTTTGGTACAGCTATAAATAACTGTAAAAGATGTTTTATGCGTGAATCTTACCCGACTTTGGTTTTATGTACTACTGATTTGATGATTTCGTTAACGGCTGCCTCTGACTCACGCCCACCGGCATCACGCTCAGCTGCCACTCTAGCAGGAAGGCCTAAGAGTTTAATGAATCCACTGGCATCAGCATGATCATAAGTTTCGTCTTCACCAAAAGAAGCGAGACCAGCATCGTAAAGAGACTGAGGGCTCCAGCGTGAAGCTACAACAGCGGACCCCTTGTAAAGCTTTAAGCGAACTACACCAGTTACTTTTTTCATTAAAACATCCATAAAAGCATCAAAAGCCTCACGTTCTGGCGTCCACCACCAACCCTCGTAAACTATATCTGCATAACGAGAAGCCAATTGATCTTTATAGGCCAAGGCACGTCGGTCTAAAGTGAGCTGTTCGAGCTCTTGGAGGGCATTATAGAGAAGAGTGCCACCGGGAGTCTCGTATACACCTCGAGATTTCATGCCAACCACACGATCTTCAACAATATCAACACGCCCGACACCATGACGAGCGCCTATCTCATTAAGGGCCTGCAAGATACTGACAGAATCCATGACTTCGCCGTTAACTGAAACCGGCAATCCTTCGTTGAATGCAATCTCTACGTATTCTGGATTATCTGGTGCGGACTCAGGTGACACCGTCCACAGGTAAATAGATTCATCTGGCTCAAAGGCTGGATCTTCTAGAGGGCCTCCTTCATGGGAAATATGCCAGATATTTTCATCTCGTGAATAAAGTTTTCCCTCTTCGATTCCGTCCATAGGAATATTGCGATCCCGAGCATACTCTAATGCATCCTCCCGGGAACCCAGATCCCATTCACGCCAAGGAGCTATGATCTTAAGATCGGGGGCAAGAGCCGTGAAAGTAAGCTCAAAGCGGATTTGGTCATTCCCCTTACCGGTACACCCATGAGCTAGGGCACCTGCTCCAATTTCACGGGCCACCTCTACCATTCGCCGTGCAATTATCGGCCGAGCCATAGAAGTCCCAAGAAGATACTTACGACCATAAATTGCGCCGGACCTTAATGTTGGCCAGACCAGGTCCTCCACAAAAGATTGCCGAAGATCTTCTCCGAAAAAAGCTGAAGCCCCTGAAGCCTTAGCCTTTTTTTCTAATCCTTCGAGGCCACCTTTCTGACCAACATCAGCTGCAACACAAATGACCTCTGCACCATAATTTTCCAAAAGCCATGGCACTATAACAGAAGTATCCAACCCTCCCGAATACCCTAAAACGATTTTAGGAGTCATCTATATGTCACTTTCGTAGTTTTAGCATAAAAACCAGGACAAGACCAGATACCATCCGTTTCTTGCCCCATTAATACGAATATTTATGTTATAATAATGATAAAATATTTAAAAAGTGTCAAGCTACAGATAACAAAATAGGTGGATTTTATGCTATATTAAAAGGATTTTACTGGGACATCCTACACTTGAGCCCTTACTGCAATTTTTTCCAATCGGTCACATATAACAGGCATATGCTCCCTGTCCCTAACAACAACAATAATAGTGTCCTCTCCAGCCACAGTCCCAATCACTTCAGGCCAATCCTCCCAATCAATAGCTGTAGCCAGGGCTGCCGCGCCAGACATCAGAGTATGGATTACAACGATGTTGTCCGTCCCTTCGGCAGAAATAAACAGAGTAGGCAATAAGTCTACGAGTGTGGCCTTGTTTTCCCATGCCTCCGGAAAACGATAATGTGCGACCCCCTGGGATCCCTGAACTTTGACTAAGCGTAATTCGCGTATGTCTCGAGACAGGGTAGCCTGAGTTATGTGTATTCCCCTCCCCTCCAAAAGCTCCCTTAAAATCTCATGGTTACTGACTCTATTGGATTTAACCAGGTCAAGAATGACCGCCTGACGTTTTTGTTTGCTATTCATTGTTTGACACCATTCCCAGGGCTTGCTTAACCATGCCTTCAATCTTTTCGGGTTCTAGGCCAACACTCCTGGCTATCTCTTTTCCTCCATCAAAGAGAATGACAGTAGGCACCCCCCGTACATTGAATCGCTCGACGACATCCGGACCACGATCTGCATCTATTTTAATGACCAAAATTTCACCTGTGTGGGCATTTGCAATATCATCCATAATGGGGGCCACCATCTTGCAAGGCCCACACCAGTCTGTGTAAAAATCAACTAGGACAGGTACCCCAGAGCCAAGCACAGAAGAATCAAAATCTGTTGCAGCTATTTTTATCGGCCGATCCATCAGAATAGGCTTTCCACAATCCTCACATTCTGAATTACCATCCGATGCATTCATGGCCAGTGAATTCAAGGTCAGGCAGAAAGAACAACGGATTGCCACCTTGTTGTCTTTCAGATATTCACTCACCCTTCAACCTTTTTCGTCAATAAACCAAAACGGGCCCCGGAGACATACTCCGAGACCCGTTTATAGAAAATTTTACCACCCGAGCCGATTTCTTAGAAATCGTATTTTACCTGTAGCATCACAAAGCGTCCTATCTCAGGAACTCCAACGAAGCTGCGGTATGGCTCATCGAACACATTGGAAATAGTCATTTGTAAGGTAGCTTGCGTGGCCGGAACCTTATATCCAGCCACAAAATCCACCAAAGCTTCTCTGGATACACATGGCTCAGTCCACAGCACGTCCCCCCGTGGCCCTGTCACACAACCTGTGCCAGTATATCCAGCCGACTCAGCAGGGAACGAAGAATTGGCCCGCACGCGAGCCTCCGCATTTATTCCATATTTAACATTACGATACCCGAGAGATAGAGCCCCCTTGAGAGCAGGAGCATTTAGTGCGATCGGAGCTGTTCCGTTAGTTACTTCCTGCATAGTAAAGTAATCATCACTAACCCACGATCCTGATGCACCAAGCGTCCAGCTGTCACTCAGGAATGCTTTCAAGGAGAAATCGGCACCATATAAATCCACGTCACCAGCATTCACATAAGTAAGTAGCAAGTTCGCCGCACTGTTATCGATCCCGTTAGCTGAAACAACGCCTAAAGGAATTTCTGCCAGCCCAGGAACGCCGCCTACCCCATCACCTCCTGTAGCTATCGTCGTGGCTTGAGCTAATGCCGCCGCCGGAGCTGCTGACGCAGGATATCCTCCTGCGATGAGAGCTGCCGTCAACTTGGGCACCAAATATGTGACCATGGAAGTACCGTCAAGCATAAGTAAAGGGCTAGAAATCGTCAGGGGAGATATGAAGTCCCTATGTTGAGAATACCAAACATCGGCGGCAATCAATAATCTATCACCTATCAATCCCTGATACCCCGCCTCAAAAGTTGTCGTACTGCTTTCTTTGAGTTGGGGAATATTGGGTACTGAAGTTGGTCCGAGAGAATTGACCTGTCCGGTGCCCGCATCAAAAAGGTTACGGGTGATGTCGGTGTTGCTGGGAGCGAAACTACCCAAAAGCCCAGCTGTGGCGGCATCGATAGCTCCCTGTGCCTGTAGCACGCCTACACCAAGTGCCCAAAGTGTGGCCGAACTGGTCGGCAACATTTGTCCGGGCCCTCCGGTGGCTACAGGATTAAAGGGAGACCTCATGCCGACTAGCTTCCCCTGATTCATGAATGTAAAGCCCGAATAAGGCCCCTGTGCCCTAGTCCGATATCCTAGGGGACCCAAAGCACCAGCCGGGCCTCCTGAAATATCTAGGAAAAAGTTAAGGGTGCTGGGAGTAGAATAAGCCCTGTTGTAAGTAAACCGGAAAGTATGATTCTCTTCAGGCTCCCAAACGAGAGCTGCTCGGGGAGAGATGATCCCTCTTCCAACAAGCCTGTTGTGTTGGTCCAGCCTTCCTGCCAGGACGAAATCTAATTTATCATTTAACTCAACTCTGCCCTGAACATAACCCCCTACTTCTTTTATGTTATCGGAATTTTCATTCATTCCGTTAATTGTCCCCAATGTCCGGGGATTAGTATAGAAATAGTCAAGCCCATAGGTGAAGTCGAATTTTCCTTCATAAAGATCAAAACCGTGCTGAAGCTGCCCGACAATAAGTCGAGATTGGTCAACAAGAGGAGTTCCGACACGCAACAGATAACTGTTACCCGCATCACTCCAGTTTATATAGCTCTGTGCAAAAAATCTGCCCGAATTCAGGCGAACTTGAGCATACTGAGATGTCCAGGAGTCAGACTGCCCTCCCCCCAATCCAGTGAGCTCAATTCCCCAATCGTTAGTCTGTCCGTAGTTGAAGCTCATTCTGGCATCATCAGTGACATCCCAATCAGCCCTGAAATCAAAAGACTTACGCTCAAATCTATTGTCTCGATTTCCAACATTCTCAAGTGAACTATTGGCAGCTTCAGTGCTCACACCCCTTAGCAACTGCTCAGCGATGTACGCGCTTGGATTGGCCCAAGCTGCTGCCCGAGCTGCTTGCTCCTGAGGATCCACAAAAGGCCACTCGTTCCCCTTCACCATTTGTCCAGATATTTTAAAAGCAAAATCGTCACCGAGTTTGTGGGCCGTGCGGAAAGAACCCTGGAAAACATCCTTTATAGGAGAACCGCCCAGGGTAACCGACGATCCCTGATACTCAAGCGGTGACTTGGTCATTATGTGCAGAACTCCGTTGGCAGTGTTGGGACCATAGAGTGCTGAACCAGGGCCGAGGACTACCTCCATCCGCTCAATATCGTCATTAACCTGTGGGACGAAATGGAGAAGATTAACCCTCAACGAAGGCAAAGCCAGAATCCTATTATCCACCAAGGCATGCATGGCACCTGAGAAAATATTGTTAAATCCCCGGGCGACCACGGTGGTGGACTGCACCCCGGTTGTAATTATGTCTACACCGGGTGCTGATCTTAGGTGATCTGCTATTGTCACAACTGGACGCTCTGCAATTTCAACTTCACTTACCACGGCAACCGTAGCAGGCGCATCTGTATTCTTCTCTGATCTCCGAGATGCCGACACAACGATCGGATTGAGAGCCAGGGCTTGTGAGGTCAACACTATATCGACCTGAGTTGTAGACCCGGCCTGCACAGAAACACCGTCCTGCCTCTGGTCACGGTACCCCAAACGAGTAATTACCAATGTGTACGTACCAGACGGAACGGAGACTGTAAAACGCCCCGAATCGTTTGTATTAGCACTCGCAGTGTTAGCGTATCGACCTTGGCTAGAAACATCGACAGCGACAGAAGCTACAGGCGTGCCGGTTTCTGCATCAGTAATAGTTCCGGATATCGTTCCGGTTTGGGCTTCCACATTTCCAGAAAAGAGAAAGAGGACACCCACAATCATAGTAGATAAAAATATTTTCAGACGCATTACATTGCCTCTCTATAGAGGGTTGTCATGGAAGTCTAAGATCATACTTAGCCACACAAGTATTGTCGTAAGGTTTTCCCAAAAAAATGATCCCACCTCACGAATAAGCAAAAAATCTTGTTAATTTCTATAAAAAAGGTACATAAGTAACAATTAGCGGGCAACTTAATATGCGAGATGCCCTAATTTTTCTAAATATTACAATGAACTCGATCCCGAAATTAGATCACCTGAACACTGGCATGGCCAATATAGCCGATGCGATTCATCGCACCCCTTTATTGTTTAGCCACACCATCTCTGACATAGTTGGCCAACCTGTAATTTTGAAATTTGAGAACTTACAAAAGACAGGATCATTCAAGGTAAGGGGTGCATTAAATTCCATCGTGAGCCTCGATGACAACACTCGAAAACGTGGTGTTATCACAACATCAGCAGGAAATCATGCTCAAGCGGTAGCCTGGGCAGCAAATAGAGCAGGAACTTGCGCCACCGTCGTTATGCCTGCCCATGCTTCGGAGTCAAAAATAAGAGCCAGCAAAAAATACGGGGCTGAGGTAATCCTAAAGGACACAGTCTTTGATGCTTTTGATTTGTCACTGGAATTGGCAAAAAAAAACAAACTTAATTTTATTCATCCTTTCGATGACCCCATAACCATAGCCGGACAAGGCACTATTGGCATTGAAATAATCGAGGAAATACCCAATGTAGAGAACGTTATAGTGCCCATCGGTGGTGGTGGACTTATCTCAGGGATCGCACTGGCTATCGCAAACCTGGCCCCTTCTGCACGAGTTTTTGGAGTAGAACCCTACGGGGCATCAGCTATGCGACAGAGCCTGGATAAAGGGAGGGCCATACATCTAAATGCCATCGACACAGTGGCCGACGGCCTAGGTGCTCCGATGGCCGGAGAGCTTAATTTTAAAATTGTCCAGAACCACGTAGAGGACGTTGTGCTTGTAAGTGATGATGAGATCCGACAAGCGATGAGATTTGTTCTAGATCACACCAAAACTCTTGCAGAACCTGCAGGCGTAGCAACAATAGCCGCCCTCCTCAAAAAAAAGATAGATATTAAGAAAGGACCTGTGGTAGCCATAATCAGCGGGGGCAATGTAGACCTAGAAATGCTCCCAGATCTTTTTGCCACCACACAATCTACTTAGTTAATCCCATATCATCTTACGGATTACAAACCAAAGGTTAGCGGGCCTCTCAGCCAGGCGCCTCATATACCAAGAGAACCAAGCTGGTCCATAACTGATCACAACCTGCATATTGTGACCTTCAGCAGCAAGTCGCTCCTGTTCTGCTCTATTGATCCCATATAGCATTTGGAACTCCACCTCATTAGGAGAAATACCCCTAGCTTTTGCTTCTTGCCTGATTTTCACGAGTATAGCTTCATCGTGTGTAGCAAATGCAGCCCTGGCATTACCTTCAGCGACTACATCAAGGAGACGCAGTGAAAGTTTTACATAATTTCTATCTACATCACTCTTACGCGGAAACGCTAATTCCTTAGGTTCGGCATAAGCACCTTTTACTAAGCGAATGGCGGGATTAAAAGGCAAGAGACCTTCCAGATCATCGGCCGCCCTATATAAATAAGCCTGAACACAAAGACCCGTATTCTTATGTTGAAGTCGCGCTGATTTATATATATCCAGAGTGACATCGACATAGCTGCTGTCCTCCATGTCAATCCAGACGAAAAGATCCAATTTTTCTGCCAATAAAAGTATGGATTCAAGATTCGTGGAGACAAAATCTTTTCCTAAATCTGCACCGAGTTGGGTCAGCTTTACCGAGATTTCCAAGTTGAGGTTCTGGCGATCAATCTCTTTAAGCAATTCACAGTAATGATCCACAATCTTCAAGGCTTCTTGTGGATCCACTACATCTTCACCTAGCAATGCAAGTATGGACCCTATTCGTGATCCCTTGAGTCGGACAGCCTCCGAAAGAGCCGCCTCAGTGGTCTCTCCAGGCAAGAAACGCCTGACAGCACTTCGCACAAAACGGAAACGTGGAAGATTCCGGGACAGAAAAGCGTTACCGGACACCCAGAGCAATAAGAGGCGCAGCATGATTAGGATTGTTCCGTTAGAAATCTGAAATAGATCATAATCCCATAACGATTATCTATTACGTAAATATTTTCACTGGACCAACAATTAGTCGTTTCAATAATAAGGCATGCAAGTCCTCATCCAAACCAGTCTAATTTAGATGTATTCAAATTTCTACACTTCCATCTGTTCTCCAAGAGTGTTCAAATACATACGCCCTAAATAAGAGTCAACACCGAACTAGATATCAAAAAACCAATGAATACATCACTTACAGCCAAGCGGACACACGGATTTACAGAATCGGTAATACGTGAGATGACCCGTGTGGCAAAAGAACACAACGCTATCAATCTATCTCAAGGGTTTCCAGATTTCCCAGCACCACAAATCTTGAAAGATGCAGCATGTGAGGCGATACGGGATGACATCAATCAGTATGCGATCACATGGGGCTCAGACAGCATCAGGGAAGCCCTGGTAAAAAAGTACGAAGACTGGTATGGCATCATTTTGGACGGCAACCAAGAAATCACAGTCACCTGTGGCGCCACCGAAGCTATGGTTTCAAGTATGCTTGCAGCAATCAATCCGGGAGACGAAGTAATAGTTATTCAGCCTTTTTATGAGAACTATGGCCCGGACGTCATACTATCAGGAGCAATCCCTATCTTTCTCACATTAGAGGCCCCCGAATTTCGAATTGACCATGACCATCTGGCATCACTTATCACAGATCGTACTCGGGCAATAGTAATAAACACTCCGAACAATCCCACAGGGCGCGTATTCGATAGGTCAGAACTTGAATCAATAGCTGATATTTGTCGTAGTCACAATCTATTAGCCATAACTGATGAGATTTACGAACACATATACTATGAAGGTGAGCATATACCTATAGCTACTATCGATGGAATGCGGGACCGAACAATAACAATTAGTGGTTTTTCAAAAACATTCAGCATCACAGGCTGGCGGATTGGGACTATTATAGCACCCCCCTCCTTAACCAACGCTATAAGGAAGGTTCACGACTTCTTAACTGTAGGCGCCCCTGCTCCTCTTCAAGAAGCATGTGCAATAGGACTTAGGGAGCTGGGGAGTGATTACTACGAATCGATGATCAAAGACTACCGCATTAGACGTGAAGCGCTATATAACGGCCTTATTGAAACAGGATTTAAATGCAGTAAACCACAGGGAGCATACTACATACTGGCAGATTTTTCGAACTTGAGCGAAAAAGATGATGACACCTTCTCACGAATCCTGGCAAGAGATGCGGGCGTGGCAGTAGTTCCAGGATCAAGTTTTTACCATAACCCTGAGCTAGGCAATTCAATGGTTCGTTTCGCCTTCTGCAAAAAAGTTGAAACGTTGGAAGAAGCTGTAGAAAAACTTAGAAGTTTTGTCTGAAATGAGACATAGATCAATCAAAGGAACCTGGCCCTCATAATATGATCAAAAGCTTTGCCAAGATATTTGGGCTTATCACAATCCTACTACTAACTTTCATATTGATAGGGATCTGGCTGCCTGGAACCTGGCATACGGAAGCATCTATAGAAATACCTGCACCTCCCCAGGCAATATTCCCTCTGATTGCTGACCTGGATCGATGGGACGAATGGACTCAATGGAGTGAAATTCAGTCCACAACTAGCGACCCATCTTATGGGCCCGGAGCTTTTCGCACATGGGACAACGATCAATACGGATCTGGATCCATAACCATCATAGAGAGTCATCCCGAAAACACCCTAAGTTATCGAGTTGTTGTGGAGAAAAAATCTGAGATTATCGGTGATTTTAATATCAAGCCATCAAAAATCGGAAGCACCGTGACCTGGAATGAATCAGGTGATTTTGGAAACAATCCACTGATGGGATACGTAGCAATTACTATGGGGGAATCCCAGGGGGAACAACTTTACGAGAGCCTGGATAACTTAAAGAAGATAATAGATTATTAAGAAAATTAGCGGCTTAAATTTTCTGATTCGCCAATGCTACTAAACCTTGGTTAGTACGAGTCTTCCTCATAACCCCTAGTAGCTCTGTCATAGCTTCAGCCGGCGCCGAGTCAGCCAATTGCCTGCGCATTGCCCGAGAAACAGACAAGGTATCAGGATCCAGAAGGAGTTCTTCCTTTCGTGTTGCAGAACCATTCAAATCTATTGCAGGATAAAGCCTTTTATCAGCCAAATCACGATCTAATACCAATTCACTATTCCCAGTCCCCTTGAATTCTTCAAAAATAACCTGATCCATGCGTGACCCAGTATCTACTAAAGCAGTAGCTACAATCGTTAGAGATCCCCCACCCTGCTTAGGATCAATCTTCCTAGCACTTCCTATGAAACGTTTAGGTTTTTCAAGAGAATTGGCATCAAGCCCACCTGACAGAGTACGACCAGAGCTATTTTCAATTGTATTATAGGCCCGGGCAAGTCGAGTTATAGAATCCAATATTATAACTACATCCAAGCCACTCTCTACCATGCGACGCGCCCTTTCCAAAGTCATCTCTGCAACCTGACAGTGACGTTCCGCCGGACGGTCGAAGCTAGATGCTATAACTTCCCCAAATCCACACATCTCCATATCAGTAATTTCTTCAGGGCGCTCGTCAGCCAAGAGAATCAAAAGGCGACATTCAGGATTATTAGTCACAATCCCTTCGGCAACTGATTGGAGAACCATAGTCTTGCCAGCCTTGGCCGGAGCAACAATCATAGCACGTTGACCTTTTCCAAATGGGCAGAACATATCTATAACTCGATTCGTACAATCGGGCTGCCCACCGACCATTCTATCACAAGACAGAACCAATTGCTCATCGGGATGTACCGCACTCAGTCGATTGAAATCAGGGCGGAACTTAGCTTCTTCCGGAGAACGGCCATTCACTAGAACCAAATGCGTGAGTGGTGGACTCTTGCCATTTTTAGGACGACGCCCCACCGAGCCACTAAGTTCGTCCCCAGTGCGCAAGCTAAACTTATTAATAACTTTCGCTCCGACGTAAATATCTTCCTTGCTTGGCGTATATCCAGCTTCTCTACGACGGATAAATCCTGACCCGCTACCTAAAACATCCAAAATACCAAGGGGCTCTTTAAATTCAGGCCTATCATATTGATCACGTTGACCCTGATCGCCCTGGCCATCAAGATGGCCTCCTTCTCTGGGCTCATCAATCTGAACCTGCTGAGTATCAGCTTCTAGCTGATCAATAGATGTTTTTCCGTCCACTTTTATGATTGTCCTTATGATGAAATGCTGAAACTGAGATTAAAAATTCTGCTCACTATAGGAATCAACAGGCAACAATCGTCTCTGTTTTCTATAGCCCCTAAAATGAGGCAGGCTACCTAGATATTTAAAACCGAAAGGGTAAATAACCCTGGTAATTTTAGGCTGTCTCACCCAACCCGTTACTCCGCATTTATATCGGAAAGCACACGGGTGGCCCCAAGACTAATGTCATCAGGGACAGCAAGTCCGAGATTGGAACTGTCAGAATTCGATCTGAAGAATCGGGAGTCTGTGTTCCAGGTACCCGAATGGGTGAAACACAATTTCCCTTTTTTTACGTCTTATGGCAAGGGATGACATAATATTTAATAATCAAACACAATGCCCTGAATCAGTAATTCACAACTAAATTACCTTTTAAAAACTAGCAATATTGCCTTTATTGCTTCTCAGGACCCCTTCTTATCTCCGGACGAATCACTTAATGCTTTTTCCACGACAGAGGGTATAGATATCAATTTCTTTTTAAGATCAAAAGAGGAGACGTCTCTCAATCCCATGGACTCAACAGCCAACTCCAGAATGTCAACTGTTGAGATGTCCTCAGATTCCATTGATCGTGCCTGGTAGAATGTCCCAGCCTGAAATAAAGCTTCAAAAGGCACAAGCCCAATCAGTTCAGACCCCGTGACAGAGACTCCTCTCTTGTGAGCTTCTTCTCGAGCGGCTTCAAAGATCTCATGAAGAGGACTTACCTTGAAATCAGTTACATTAATGCTGATTTGAGCTTTTTCGTACTCATCGATGACCCAACCGATAGCTCGAACATTTTTGAACAAACCATCGTCAAAAACAGGCCCTGACGGATTCTTTGGATTGATCCCTAACTTTTCATATCTGTCCCCAAGGTCTCTGCCGTGGACACCTCTATAGTGAATTTCTAGATCCTCAAAATCTTTACCCACAAAATCACAAGGTCCACATGGATACGTACCATCTCCTGGGAAATACACGACCTCACCTTTGTAATAGAGGGGTGCAATATTGCCAATACGCTTCCAGCGACCCCTCTCTCGGAGAGTATAGGCGATGTCCTCCGCACACCTTATATCCATAGAATTCAAATTTATGTTATACGCAATGAGTAATTCCCGAGCACCTACGCAGGTAACCCCCGATTTAGGGTTCATGATCCGTGGCCCAAAATCTGGATTCCAATAGGGATCCTTAAGCTTATCTCCCATACCTTCATATTCTCCAGATCTGATTTCAGATAGATCACAACGTCCCGGATGGGTGGCAGCATGATCGTATAGAAAAACTGGGATCCCCAGCTCTTCACCTATTCTTTTCCCAACCCTATTTGCGATTACCACACAATCATCCATGGTAATGCCAGAAATTGGGACAAAAGGTAAAACATCAATGGCCCCTACCCTCGGATGTTCCCCCTGGTGTTCACGCATATCTATTAAATGTGCTGCTTTCACAACCCCCCTGAAAGCAGCCTCCTCTACATCTTCAGGGGAACCTATGAAGGTGACCACGGTCCTATTAGTATCGCTCCCCCTATCAACATCTAAGATCTTTACACTGGAAACCCCGTCGATAGCACTGACAATTTCCCTTAAGGCATCTGCATCTCTGCCTTCGGAAAAATTAGGGACGCACTCAATAATAGTTTCAGACATCAACGATCGATTGTCCTGTATTAACACACCAATAATATCTAAAATTATTCAAATTAGATTGCACACTATAAAACATGTAATCAGATGATGAGAGAGTGACCAAAATACAGTAACTTACTATTACTAAAACAGTACACCCAATATCTTATGAATTCATCAACCTTTAAAACGGCTAAAGTTCTTAACTTTAGAAGAACATACGACTCTTATCTATTAACACGGACGTCCAAATAGTCTCTGTCGATTTACCATGACTCAGAATAAAGATCAGACCGCTACAAAACCAAGCCAGGATTTTGTGCGTGCTATTATTTCAGAAGATGTAAGATCAGGGAAACATGGGGGCAGTGTAGTAACTCGCTTCCCTCCTGAGCCCAATGGATTTCTACACATCGGACATGCCAAGTCTATATGTCTAAATTTCGGATCCGCCGCCGAACACGGAGGCATCACACATCTTCGCTTTGACGATACAAACCCTGAGGCAGAAAACGAACTGTATGTATCCTCTATTCAGGAAGACATACTTTGGCTGGGATTTGATTGGGGCGATCACCTCTACTTTGCTTCAGATTACTTTGATCTTCTTTACGGATACGCTACTGATTTGATCCGTAAACATATGGCATACATTGATAGCTCTAGCGAAGAAGAAATCAGGGAATACCGTGGGACAGTAAACGATCCCGGGAAAGAAAGCCCTTTCAGGGAAAGGTCTGTAGACGAAAATCTGAATCTATTTGAACGCATGCGTGCCGGAGAATTTCCAGATGGAGCACATGTCTTACGAGCCCGCATTGATATGACATCGAAAAACATGCTCATGCGTGACCCCATCCTTTATAGGATTAGACATTTAGACCATTACCGTACCGGCGACTCTTGGTGCATCTATCCCCTATATGATTTCACACACTGTCTTTCAGATTCGATTGAAGGGATTACACACTCCGTGTGTACCCTAGAATTCGATAACAACAGAGAGCTCTATAATTGGATCCTCGATAACGTAGATGTTCCCACACCTCATCCTGAGCAGTACGAGTTCGCAAGACTCAACCTTCAGTACACAGTACTTAGCAAAAGGAAGCTCCTACAGTTGGTAGAGGAAGGACATGTGGATGGCTGGGACGATCCAAGGATGCCTACTATCGCCGGAATGCGGCGGAGAGGGGTGCCTCCTTCCGCTATACGTAAATTTTGCGATATGATCGGTGTCGCAAAAACTGAAAACAGAATAGACATCGGGAAACTCGAATACGCAATCAGACATGAGCTCAACCACAAAGCACCAAGAGTTATGTGTGTGCTCAACCCTTTAAAAGTTATAATCACAAACTATCCTGAAAATGAAATCGAAGAGATAGATGCGCCTTATTTCCCCAAAGACATAGACAAAGAAGGTTCCAGGGCCATTCATTTCACTCGAGAATTATTTATCGAAGAGAGTGACTTTGAGGAAAATCCTCCCAAGGGATTCAAAAGGCTTAGCCCTGGAGAAGAAGTGCGACTCCGTTACGGTTATGTAATACGTTGCGTAGATGTGGTTAAAGATAATGCCGGGAACATACTAGAGATCCATTGCACATATGACCCCGACACTCGAAGCAATAGCAAATCAAGCGAACGAAAAGTTAAAGGGACTATTCATTGGGTGTCTGCTACCGAGTCTATACCCATAGAAGTGCGGCTTTATGACAGGCTATTCTTGGAACCAGACCCTGATAACGCTGAAGAAAATGAAGATTTCAGAAAAAATATTAACCAGAACTCTCTGACATTGCTCACAGATAGTCGAATTGAACGCAGTGTGAATGAAGGATCACCAGCAACTGTATACCAGTTCGAACGAAACGGATACTTCGTAAGGGACCCTATAGACTCAAGGCCAAACAAAATAGCCTTTAATCGTACAGTGACCCTACGTGATGGTTGGGCAAAGATTCAAAAATCACTGGGCGGACCCACGGAAACCCTGAAACACAAGACATTACCTGACACAATCAGAAAAAATAAAAGGAAAAAACTTACATCAACCACCCTGCCTAGTGATACAAAGCTTGATAACCCTGAGATAAAAAGAGTTTATGACGAATTGATATCAGCATACCATCTTCCTGAGGCTGAAGCTCTAGCCTTAGCACAAGAAATAGATCTTCTGGATTTATTCCTATCCGCATCCAAACATACTAGTGATCACACAACCCTAGCCAAATTGGTCTTACATGAAGTGCCCCGGGCCCGAAAAGGCAACTTAGAAGAGAATATGCTATTCGGTGGACCAGAACTGGGACGCATAGTCGAACTTATCTCAAGTGGTGTTTTATCTAAGCGATCTGCAAAAGAAGTGATGGTCCTTATGGCTGCCGACGGCGGAGACCCCGACTCAGTCATCAGAGAAAGAGGCCTAGTTCAGGTTAGTGAACCCTCAACTTTAGGGCCAATAGTAAAAAGGATTATAGAACAGAATGCCGACAAAGCAGAGGAATACCGAAACGGCAAAACCGGCCTGCTAAGATTCTTCGTAGGACAAGTTATGAAAGACACAGGAGGGGCCGCAGATCCAGCACTCACTCAGAATATGATACGCGATGCACTGGATAAAGATTGAACGTCATCCCAATACTCGCTTAAAGAAGGAATGGACTGGGCCTTCATACTGCTTAGCCACTAGCACGGAGGCCGGAGAATAGCGCGCCACTTTTTCAGGTATCTCACCGAAAAGTACTTGCTCGATGAATGGCTCCTTAGCCGCACCTAGTGCAACCAACTCATAATCCCTGCTAGCTCGAGCAATACTACCGGCAGGACGATCCCCTTCGATAATTAGCCTTTCAAACTTCACTTCCGGACCCATGATACTAATAGACTTATCAATCCACCTCTCAGCATCGAGACGGTCTTCAGTTGAAGCATCAGGACTTACGACATGACATACCGTTACTGTCATGTCAAAAGCAGGAGCAATGACCCTGAGAAGATCAGAAACCAAAAGAGAGTTAGACCCCCCTGCAGTTGGAAATAGACAACTTCGAGGTATATCCGAGCTTGCCAACTTGAGAAGTATTAAATCACAAGGCGAATTCCTAATAACTTGGTCGGCGACTTCACCAAAGATCCGATCACCCGTATCTGTAAACCCCTTCCATCCCATTACCATAAGATCAGCGGAATTCCTACGGGCACCCTCTAAAATACCATCGTGAGCATTGTGGGCTACCAGAATATCAGTTTCTAATGATAATCCTTGAGACACAAAATAATCTCTACCTTTTTTGAGTAAAGCTTCTCGATGATGAGCAAACCTGAGCCCCTCATGAATAGGGAGCTGACGAGGCACATTTACTACTGATATAGCTGTCTCCTTGAGACCACGTGATTCAGCAATAGGTCGCGCATAATCCAAAAGCACAGAAACGTGATCAGGATTATGGAGAGGTATAACAAGCCTTCGATGATCACCTATATCCACCAAAGGATGTGGCTCTAGTATTTGTGGGCTTATTTCTGCGGCCTGTTTTTCGAAATAAGCATAATAGACCAGGACCCCTAAAGTGATCCATCCAATTGTTACATACCAAGCCAATGGTTGGAACGTGAACTGATAAAAAGCCAGGTAAAGATTTATGACAATCGCAAGTATCGGTATAAACGGATAAAGCGGCACCTTGTAGCGACGTTTGAGTTCTGGAGCTTTCCTCCGGAGAATAATTACCGAAAGATTAACCATGGCAAAAGTAAGTAAAAATATAAGGCTTGCCGCCGAACCAACCGCTTCAATCGGTAGCGTCATAGCCATCGACAGCAAGATTACTCCAGTAATAAAAATAGCGACATGGGGTGTCCTACGATCCGGATGAATCGTAGCCAGAGACTTTGGCAATAAACGGTCTCTCCCCATAGAAAACGCTACCCTCGAAGATGCCATAACCGTAGCATTTAAAGCTGACATTGTTGAGAGAAGGCCACCAAAAACAATGACGCCAACACCAAATGCAGGCATAAAACCTTCGGCTGCTCTGACAATAGCCGTTTCTCCGTAATTCCCTAAAAATTTCCACGAAGGCATGCCATCTGGAGATGTTACTGCTCCTAGAGACACGAAGAGTATTAAGAGGTACATAACTATCGTAATGTTCAAAGAGATAAAAATGGCCTTCGGAATATTTTTCTCCGGATCCTTAATCTCTTCAGCTACGGTAGCAATAAGGTCATACCCCTCAAAGGCTATAAAAGTAAGACCCATCGCAACGATCACACCGCCCATCCCTTCTGGGAAAAAGGGATTGAAGCTAGATACCGCATGTCCTGGATCATTAAAGATTTTTTTTAGACCGTATGCTATGAAAATCCCTAGCACGAACAGCTTAGTAACTGTTAGGACATTTTCAGCCTTTCCTGTTACTGCAGTCCCACGGGCGTTCAATTGGACAAATAAAATGCCCACCACAAGCGTTACTAGTAAAACCGCCCCTTGTTCGCCTATTACTCCAAAAAACCCATGTGCGGCATCAGGTAAGTATTTGATAAAGAATTCCCAGAAATACCCAGCGAAACCTAACGCATAGAGGCTACACGCTACCGTATAGGCAAACCAAAGCATCCAGCCAGCCGTAAACCCCATAAGGCCGGGGAAAGCACGCCTTACATAGGCATAACCACCTCCAGCTTCGGGAATTGCAGTAGCGAGCTCTGCATAAGCAAACGCTGTGAGAAGTGTAACCACACCATTCAAACCGAAAGCAAGGATGGATGCCGGCCCTGATTCTCCTGCTGCGATTCCGGTGAGAACAAAAATGCCCGCACCGATCATGGCTCCGACTCCAATCATAGTGGCGTCAAAGAGCCCGAGGTGCCGAGCAAATGTAGGCGTTACAGGATTTTGTTTATTAAGATTCACGCTTAAATAAAATCGGACAGATAATAAACATACTCTGAGTCACATCTCGTACACATAACTATTATAGTATACGAAAACAGATGGCCACTAGCGGGCAGCCTAGAAACGAGAAGACCTCAACCATACATCAGCACGAGACCAAGCCGCGTTAAATGCCTTGAGCACTTCATCTGCCTCAGCGGTACGACCTTGACTACGCACAGCCTGTTCAAGACCAAAAAGCGACCATCCATTGTGAGGGTGGTCAGATAATGCAGCCAGATATACTTGTTCAGCTAAAACAGGACGTCCCACCTCCAATAAAGCCGCCCCCAGCCAATGACGAGCAGAGAAATTTAGAGGCTCAGGCTCATCATAACGCAATCCATCTTCAATATCCACAGCAACTTCAAGCGCATTAATGGCATCATCCAAAAGGCCCTCTTCCCGTAAAATTTCACCTTTCAGAATCCCCCCCACAACACCCAATAGATCCGCTGCCGAATGCCCCCGGAAAGCAACTTCTTCAGGAGCTTCACGTGCACTCTTTTCTAAGGCATTTAAAGATTTTTTGGCCAAATCTATATCACCCGTGCGAAGAGCAGCATAACCATGACCAAATTCCCCGAATCCACGAAAGATTGGATTAGTAGCATCGTTTTCAATTTCAAGGATTTCATCGAAACGTCCAAAGCGGACTTTTGTCAAAATCTCGTAATATTTAGCGCCTCCAGTAACCTTGGCATAATCTTTCCCAGCCTGCATAGCTATCGCACCTTGCCCGTCCATAGAAGCTGCAAAAAGAAGCATATGCAAATTGTGAGATGGATAAATAGCAAACCCTTCACCGTATGCTGCTGCTTGGTCAGAATGAAAAGCTTGGACATTAGCACGTACAGCATCCGCCCAACGCCCTATCCTGTTATAAGTGTGAGAAGGCATATGGTTAATATGGCTAGCCCCTGGAATAGAGCTGCCCAAATGATCTGCACATTCTTCAGCCTTTTCAGGATTCACCGTCGACTCAGTTGCATGAATGTACAAGTGGCAAACACCCGGATGGGTTATATCTTGAAAAAGTGAACCCTCAAGAATCTTATGGATAAGTTGGATTTCTTTGCGTTCAATATTCCAATTTCCACGCCTTGGCTCTAAAAGCATAAGGCTTTCACCGTATAGAAAACCAACATCTAGGTCATTGGGGTTATCTGCATACACTTTCGACATAGCTTTAGCGTATACTGTATCTATTTTTATTCTAGGTGTGTGATCTGTTCGATCTATATAGCGAACCGCCATGGCATTTATAAGATCTTCTTCCACTGAATTGGTATGTCCCCCGACAAGTTCCAATGCTTTTTTAATAGCATACTTAGCCCTGCCAAGGGATCCTGGTCCCATGGAACCATTCATGTAAGGGCCCCAAGCCCACGCCTCACCCCAATAACACATCGCACACAAAGGATCCCGAATTTGCGCCTCACGGAATGAGCGGGCCGCATCCTCAGGTGTAAATGCATACATCAACTGTATCCCTTGATCAAAGAAAGCTTGAGACTCGGAGAGTTCAGTGGTAATCGTTCTAGAAAATGGCCCAAGCCCCTTAGTAAAAAGAGGCATCGGCTCTTTAAAGCTATCTGGCATTTCAGGTTCCAAGCTGTCCTGCCCGTACACATTGGGCACAATAGTGGCGAGGAGTACTAAATTGAGAAAATAAATCTTAAGTGATCCCCTACACATAGCTTTTCCCCTGTAAAAACACTGTAAGTGATAGAGTTTAAATCATTTTTTAATAAAGATTTACAATGAGAGGCGCCGCCCGGATTCGAACCGGGGAATAAAGGCTTTGCAGGCCTCTGCCTTACCACTTGGCTACGGCGCCTGATCATAAGTGCCGATCGTCTGATAGAAGGCTAACTCCTTATTGGAGAGCGGGAAACCGGACTCGAACCGGCGACCCCCACCTTGGCAAGGTGGTGCTCTACCAACTGAGCTATTCCCGCCAACGAAAAAGGTGCTTTGGGTAATCCCTAAACGGGGGAAATATCTCCAAAGCACCCTTCTCATTTAAGGGCTGGAAGGTAGACAGAGGGCCAAAAAGTGTCAAGTTCCGAATAATCAACTTTTCAATTAAATTTTTCGCCACATAAAGCTTTTAAAATTGTCAGGGCAAAGAAGCTTGAATTACATCGAGGAGTATTGATTTGGTATGGGGACAATTCTTAATCACAACCTTGTAAAAGATATTACACCAAATTGCAAAAATCTTTTTGGTGTTGCGTTGATTTCATCAACACTGCCAACACTCCTGATGGCCTTAACACCATTACTTGCGAGCACTCAAGAAATTTCTGGCCCCTTAATTTCCCCTGGGCATATCCGTATAGACATCAGCACTTCATATCTTCATTCTGATACAAGATTCGGAAAAAGAACTGATAGGTATGGGAGTTTAATAAAAGAAGAAGAGCCCCTTGGTTTCGATTTCTCTGATGCATCTGTGGGCACAAGGATTTTCCCAGGATTGGAAGTTTTAGAACAAAACATCAAAAAAGCAGCCGGGGTAGAAGTTGAACCATTTATCCTGGGGTCCAGCAAGGCTGTCATAACTCAAAGTGCTGTCTGGCTTCCCATACGCATAGATATTGGAATATCCAGTTGGCTTAGTGTAGGGGTTATGGTGCCGTTTTCTCAACGCAGGGCGGAAGTAGCATCAACATTCAACCCTAGCGGAGCTAACGCCGGAATCACCCCCTCTGCCAGTGACCCCATTAGAGTAGATAATTTTTTAGGAGAACTGCTTGCAGCTGAAGCAAGTCTCAAAAATATCTCAAAAAATCTGTGTTCATCCAATCCGTCATCATCAAACTGTATTGAATCTTCCGCACTCCTTGCAGAAAGCCAAGAATTTCAAAGTGCTATTGTTGGAGCCTTCACTTCTCATGGTGTCTTCCCCTTAGAAGGAACCGTCACAGGAAACGCCCTCCAGTATCGGGTACAAACTCTCATGGCTGCGCACCAAGGCCTGGGGGTGCCATTTCCAAATAACATTCCGCTAGCTACTGAACTTCTCAATGAAGGTAAATACGGAAATCTTATTACCAATCCTGGATACGGCGTAACCGGTGCACCATTTAGTTCATGGCGTAGCTTGTGGGAAATGGGCGACGTCGAACTCTACGCCAACTTTAGACTCTGGGGCTCTGAACAAAATGACGGAGAATACAGAACGCATTCTGATATTAACTATCAAATCGGTGCAGGCAGCCTTATTCGTCTTGGCACAGGTAAAGTTGATTTACCTGAAAATTTCATAGATAAAGGAAGCGGCGATGGACAGAACGACTTGGAGGTGAACTTATTTGGCGGGTTAAATGTGAATCGCTTAGGTATATGGGGAGAAATACGTTACGGATTTTCTTATTCAACTCTAGTCCCACGCAGAATATCAAGTCCAGACGAAGCTTTCCCATCTCTCCAGACAACTCAAATTGTTCGCTGGAAACCCGGCAATTACCTACAGCTACGCCTAACCCCAAGATTTCAACTTACCGATGTTATGTCCGTAGCCTTAGATTTGACAGCTTTTTCAAAAAACATGGATTCCTATGAATCCATAAGCACAAATTCATCATCAGACGTTAGCCTATTAGAACTGGAAACCGGACAAGATCTATTGGATATCGGAATCGGCGTTGTCTACTCCACCCTACAGAATGGTAAGGGGCGACCTACCGAAGCCAGATTATTGCTTCGCAGGAGCGTGTCGGGAGGAGGGGGGCTCACCCCTAAGATGGATCGTATTGAATTTGGATTAAGGTTATTCAAAAAAATCTGGAATTAAAAAACATCCAGATTCATCCTGATGGACGGGCAGCCCAATTAAGTTTCTTCTGCAGTGCCCCAAAAAAGTTTTGATCAGCAAAACGTACTAGTGGAATTTCCACATCAGAACGAGTGATATGAATTTCGGTGCCCACAACAAAGTCAGAAACCATCTGTCCATCAGCAGTCAAAACCAGCTCATCTGCTCTTTCAAGAGGGCTAACTTGCAGGACTTGATTTGCAGGAATAACTAAAGGACGCATTGCTAGTGTATGGGGACAAATCGGAGTGACGATGAGACATTCAACCAATGGAACCACAATAGGCCCACCCGCTGACAGTGAATACGCAGTAGATCCCGTAGGTGTAGATACGATTACCCCATCGCCAGAAAAACTACCAACATCCTGCCATCCTTCATCATCTCTAACACGTAAATTCAGGCGAGTGACCTCGGCTACCCCACGCTTGTGAATAACAAAGTCATTCCATGCTAAAAAAAGATTATCCCCTGCATCATCATTATTAACAATTCTGGCTTCTACCATGAACCTCCTATCCAGAACATAATCTCCATCCAGAACACGGATGAGGCGATCATCCATCTCAAGATGAGGCAGAGCTGCCAGGAAACCGAGGTGGCCAATATTTATCCCAAGAACTGGTATTTCCCTGCCCGCAGCCATACGTCCTGCCCTTAGAAGGGTACCATCACCCCCTACAGCAATAAGCAAATCGACCGGATGATCGTCGAGGTCTAAGGTATGGAGTGTGCCTGTAAGATTAAGACGTTCTTCAAAGTAAATTTTGAGCTTGTGATTTTGAGCAAACAGGAGTAGACGTTCAATACAGTCAAGCAAAGCTTCTTGAGTGGGCCCCACTGCAGAGCATCCAAGCACACCAATACGTTCAAATTTATCTTTGTTTGTCACGCAGTCTCCGCAGATGGAGAGTAAGCAATGCCACCAAGCATGATTTTTGTTTCAGCAATTATTTTTTCAGAATCAAGTCCTGCCTCTCGAAGCAAAACATCTCGTGCGCCATGTTCTACAAATCGATCTGGAATACCCAGGCAACTCACATATACCTGATGTCCAACATCCAGGCAATTAATCTCACGAACGATGTAAGCCCCAAAACCATTTAAGACAGCCCCTTCTTCTAGGGTTATGACGTTCTGATGCCTACTGACTACCTCCTGGAGAATTTCACCATCATGTGGCTTCAAAAAGCGACAATTGACTACCGTAGCCCGAATCCCCTCGACTGCCAAAATATCGGCTGCCTTAAGAGCTTCGGCCACCATAGTTCCTGTTGCAAGAAAGGCTATGTCTGATCCTCGATATAAGATTTCCCAGGTTCCGTAATCTATCTCGGGGATATCATTGACGTGAGGCACTTCTGCCGGCACAGAATCCCTAGGCCAACGTATAGAGAAAGGTCCGTCTTCATAGTCGATCCCTAGACGTACAAGGGCTAACATTTCCGCACCGTCTTTTGGAGCAGTAACAGTCATTTCAGGAATTGTCATCATATAAGGGATATCAAAAGCACCATGGTGGGTAGGCCCATCTGGGCCAGCAATACCAGCACGATCCATACAAAAAACTACAGGCAGATTCTGAAGTGCCACGTCATGAACAATACTGTCAAAGGCTCTCTGCAGAAATGTAGAATAGATACAGACTACAGGCCTGATACCTTTTTGTGTAGCCATCCCGGCAGCAGCAGTCACAGCATGGGCTTCTGCAATCCCCACATCAAAATATCGATCTGGGAAAGCTTGCTCAAAGATATCGGTGCTGGTGCCATCCGGCATGCCAGCCGTAATAGCTACAATTCTATCATCAATCTCTCCAAGTTCTTTCAATCCTCGTCCAAATACTTTTTGGTAGCGCGGCAATCCACTCGATTTGTTCTTAGCTTCTCCAGAAATTTTGTTGAAAGGTGATGCCGCATGCCATTTATAAGCATCTTCCTCAGCTAAATAAAATCCTTTCCCTTTTTGAGTTACAGCATGGATAAGAATTGGGCCATCAAGAGATTGAACTGCAGAAAAAACATCGACGAGAGCATCGATATCGTGACCATCCACAGGACCGATATAACGGAACCCCAATTTTTGGAACAACATACCTGGTACAAAAAATCCTTTTACACTATCCTCTGCCCGACCAGCCATCTGCCTCAAAAGACCCTTAACACCGCCAGGGCCTTTTGCGAGCAAATCTTTAACCTCGTCACGAATTTTATTATAAAGTGGATGTGTGATGACTTCCGTTAAGTATTTATTCAGAGCTCCAACATTAGGGGCTATGGAATGATTGTTGTCATTAAGGACAACAATCAAGTTACGATCCGTGTGCCCTGCATTGTTGAGCGCCTCATAGGCCAACCCAGACCCCATAGCTCCATCACCAATAATCGCAACTACGTTAAAATCATCTCCTTTTAAATCTCGTGCTATAGCGGTGCCCAGGGCCGCCGAAATTGATGTGGCTGCATGCCCTGCACCAAAGTGATCATATTCCGACTCGTCCCGCCTAAGGAAAGGAGCTAAGCCATCTTTTTGTCTTATAGTAGACAGTCGATCATTTCTACCAGTCAAAATTTTGTGTATATAACATTGATGACCTGTGTCCCAGATCAACTTATCCCGGGGAGTATCAAAGGTGTAATGAAGAGCCACGGTGATTTCAGCAACACCAAGGCTAGCTCCGAAATGGCCTCCTATTTTAGAGATTACGTCGATGTGGCGATCCCTAGCTTCATCGACTAGGCCACCCAACTGGTCTCTGGACAACAAACGGATATCCCCAGGACTTTTGATTGAGTTTAAGAGAGTCACGTATTTAAATGGTTGAGGTGAATCATTCTATACTCATAACATACCTTTGAACCCTTAACGAGTACACTTATCAGCATATTATGAGGATAATGTTTAGGGATTTTAACTCACAATACTAAACTACAATTTCCGTTCCACAATATATCTAGCAATAGCATTAAGCTCAGGAGATTCAATGCCCGCTTCACGAAGAACACCCACAGCTTCATCGGAAAGATCTCTGGCCATCCGCATGGACTCTTCAACTCCATGAATAGAAACATAGGTGACCTTATCGAGCAATCCGTCACTAGGATTTTTACCTAAATCTTTAGAAGAAGAAGTTTCGTCTAGAATATCATCAGTTATTTGAAATGCGAGCCCAACTGCTCTCCCATATTTCTTAAGACCAGTGATCTTATCTTCAGAAGCATATGCAGCCAAACCTCCCATAACCAAAGATGTAGTCAACAGGGCTCCCGTCTTCATACGATGGACATTTTTAAGTTTATCCGAGTCTAACATCAAATCTTCCGCCATAAGGTCTAGATACTGACCCCCAACCATCCCCCCTGCTCCAGCAGCACAGTTAAGTTCAATGAGGATACTTTGAGATATTTTTTCATCACACCCCAACTCCCGAATGGCACGGATAGCCTGAAGTGATGCGGCCGGAATAAGGGCAAGTCCTGCACGGACCGCTATTTCTTCGCCATAAATTTTATGAGTTGTAGGGGAACCTCGTCGAAGCTGAGCATCATCCATACACGGTAGATCATCATGCATCAGAGAGTAGGTATGAATCAATTCTATAGATACACCGAGGTCATATGCTGCTGGCCCAATCTGCCCCCCACATTTGCGATACACTAAAGCACAGAGGATTGGTCTAAGCCTCTTGCCTCCTGCCATAACAGCATCCCGAACAGGTTTCGCAAGACCCACAGGAAGATATCGATCGAGATATTTAAGAGAACGCCCAAGAGCTTTTTCTACTTCTGCCCTCTCTTTAAATAAAAAATCTTCAAGATCGAAATATGCATTATCGGTCATTCCGACATGTCTTCTAGGGGTCGTGTGGTATGTTCGCCTGGAGGACCCAAGAGTTCGTCAACTTTGAGCTCGGCATTCCTTATCACATTTTCCGCATTCCGTACGTGTTCAACTCCTTCTTCAAAAATCGATAGAGCTTTTTCAAGATCTATATCATCGCTTTCTAAAGATCGAACAATTTCTTCCAAACGCTGCAATCGATCCTCCAGACAAAGAGGCTTATCCTCTTCTCGGTCATCTTGATGGTTTGCTGGAATAACGATGGAAAGCTCCTTGAGTTAGTTACCTATAAATAATATTTACCAAGCCACTAAATAACTTTATTTAAGTTATTCTATTTTAGTTACCTCGCACGGAACCTTACCGTCTGAAACTCGAAGTGAGAAATTCACACCAGGATTAAGCTCACTTTTAGTACGTAAGATCTTTCCAGAATGATCTTGGGGCAAAGCATAACCCCTACTCAGAGTAGCCAATGGAGACAGGATGTCCATCTTGCTAGACACCTCAGTAAGATGCAGAGCTCGAGCCAATACGAATTTCCGTGTAGCAACTTCCATCCTGTCACCAACTCGATCAAGATTTTCTTTTCGAAACCTAGTAATAATCGAAATGGAATTGCGCACTTTATCCATCAAATTTACAAGTAATTCATACTTTCTTAGACAATCGTCAAGTAACGCTCGCTTCATCCTCTCTGTGTTAGATACAAGAAGATCTCCCAATCTTTCCACATCCTGAACTGCAACCTCTCCCCCTACTGAAGGAGTGGGAGCACGATAGTCTGCAACAAGATCCGCAACTGTGACATCTATTTCATGACCCACAGCCGAAATCACTGGAACCCTACAATTAACAATTGCACGCGCCACTATTTCACTATTAAATGACCAAAGGTCTTCAAGAGACCCACCACCACGACTAATAATTAAAACATCAACCAACCCACTATTTCCTAACACCTCAATCGCTCCGGCAATCTCTGCTTCAGAACCTTCTCCCTGGACACGAGTATCTCTCACAATAATCCTAGTCCAAGGAGCACGACGTTGCATAACAGTTGTGATATCATGCAAGGCCGCCCCAGCAATAGATGTGACAACTCCTACTGACTTAGGGAAATTCGGGAGCAACCTTTTTCTTTCAATAGCCAGTAGCCCTTCAGCATCAAGCTTGTCTCTCACTCTCTCGAAAGCTAATTGCCAAAGCCCTTCTTTAGATTCTGCCTCTAAGTGTTGTACAACGAGCTGATATTCACCCCTTGCTTCATAAATTGACAACACTCCAAAAGCCCTGACATTCATCCCCTGTTCAGGATCAGCAGGTAAAGCTGCTGCTGCCAGACGAAACATTGCACAACGGATCTGAGCCTTATCGTCCTTCAATGTAAAATAACAATGCCCAGACCGGGCCCGAGTCCAATTGGCGACTTCACCTGAGACCAACACGCTCTCGATGCTACTTTCAAGCAATTTTTTTACAGCCTTGTTGACTTCAGATACACTCCAAATACGTGGGGTTGTCATCTTATTGTGATTTCCATAAGAGCATTCGAAGGTATTTCAATTTCTATCTCTAGCTGATCTAATCGCAGCATCCACCGTGTTTGATAGCAACATCGCAATCGTCATCGGCCCCATGCCTCCTGGCACAGGACTGATAGCTGATGCTACTTCTTTCACTTCATCGAAATGCACATCACCTGTAAGGCGATAACCACGTTCGTGCTTTGCATCTTCGACCCGGTTGATCCCCACATCGATTACCACAGCTCCTGGCTTGACCATATCTCTCTTAATGAATTCAGGGATCCCTATAGCCACAACGAGTATGTCAGCTTTTTGAGTGACATTACCTAAATCTGGAGTGCGACTATGAGCTACAGTGACTGTGGCATTGCCTCCGGACACCTTACGTAAAAGCAGTGATGCCAATGGACGTCCTACAATATTAGATCTTCCCACAATTACTACGTGCTTTCCAGCAGGATCGTGCCCGTTACGCATAAGCATCTCTATTACACCCTGAGGAGTACAGGGTGCAAGGACATCTTTGTCACCTGTAGCCAAAAGTCCAACATTGATAGGATGGAACCCGTCCACGTCTTTGTCAGGGTCTATGGCCATAAGAATTTTAGATTCATCTATATGTACTGGAAGCGGAAGCTGCACCAGGATTCCATGGATATCAGGATCAGAGTTCAATCCTGATATAACACCAAGCAATTCATCTTCATTGACATCTTTGGATAGAGTGATCTGACGTGAGTAAATCCCTATTTCTGTTGCAGCTTTGTCTTTCATTCCGACATAGGCTTTGCTGGCAGGATCGTCTCCGACCAAGACCACTGCCAAACCAGGAGTAATTTCAGACTCCCTTAATTCCATTACACGTTTATTAAGATTTTCCCGGATGGAAGCAGCTGTCTCTTTACCTGATATGATTTCAGCAGACATTAGACATCCTATTTGTGCCTCATCTAATCATTTCCGTTGAACTTGGATTAGCGCGCAAAATCGGTAGCCCTGGTTTCCCTGATCACCACAACTTTGATCTCACCTGGATACTGAAGTTCTTCTTCGATCCTACTCGCTACTGTTTTAGATATATCAGCCATCTCTTTGTCCGTGACTTTGTCTGGTTCGACCATTACACGAATTTCACGTCCAGCCTGAATAGCAAAACAACGCTCAACCCCAGGATTTTCCATAGCCAATTCTTCTAATTTTTCCAAGCGTTTGACGTATCCATCGAACATCTCGCGACGAGCACCAGGACGAGATCCAGAAATAGCGTCGCTAGCCGTCACAAGGAAAGCTTCGACAGAATGATGGGGCTCTTCATCGTGATGCGCCCTGATGGCATTAAGTACAATATCCGATTCATCATATTTCTTACAAAGACGATAACCAAGGTCTACATGGCTACCCTCTTCTTGGTGCGTAAGCCCTTTCCCTATATCATGCAGTAATCCAGCTCGTCTTATAATATTTACATCCAGGCCCATTTCTGACCCCATATTTCCTGCTAATAGAGCTACCTCCCTGGCGTGCTGGAGCTGGTTCTGCCCGTATGACGTTCTAAATTTTAGTCGACCTAAAACTTTTACGATCTCAGGATGAACGTTGTGTATTCCAAGTTCATAGAGGATTTCCTCAGCAGCTGTTGTCATAGATTTGTCGACTTCCCTCCTACACTTAGCTACCAATTCTTCAATTCGCCCTGGATGTATCCTTCCGTCTTCGACGAGCATCTGTAATGCCATTCGTGCAGTTTCTCTTCTGACGGGATCAAAACCTGACAAGACTACTGCCTCTGGTGTGTCATCGATTATCACATCTATACCAGTGGCTTGTTCGAACGATCGTATATTACGTCCCTCTCTGCCAATGATACGACCCTTCATGTCGTCGGAAGGCAACTGAACGACCGATACTGTCATTTCTGCAGTCTGATCAACTGCCATCCGTTGTATAGCAAGACCCAAAATCATCTTAGACTCTTGATCAGCCTTACGTTCAGCCTCTTTTTTAATATTCCTCAAGCTATTAGCAGCATCAGCTTTTGCTTCTTCCTCTAAGCTTTGAATCAATTGCTGCTTGGCGTCTTCCCTCGAAATCCCCGACAATGATTCGAGTCGAGTATGAATTTCAGCACGAGCAGAATCAGCCTCAGCCTCTCGATCAACGATTTCTTTTTCTCTCCTGTCGAGATACTTTCCTTGTTGATCTTGGGTTTTTTCTTTTTCATTCAGAGCATTAAAGCGGCGGTCTATCATATCCACACGCTCAGTTAGACGCTGCTCCTCTTTTTTCCACGATTCCCGAAGCTGAAAGACCTCTTCTTTTCCTTCTAATATCTTTACTTTACGTAAATTTTCTGCTTCTTCTTTAGCACGATCTAAGATTACAGATGCCTCATCTTCGGCAGCTTCTCGTGCTCTATCCTGACGCGACTGTTCAATTAACCCACGTCCTACATACCCTATGATCCCAAATAAGGATACTGCAGCCGCCGCCAGTACAATGCCCAGCGGATCCATTTATTCACTCCAAAATCAGACACCAATCAACAAGTGCCTGCATGTGGTTATTAGTTACAAAGAAAAACAACTGGATTTAAGTTTACCAAACAACAACTCCATATGATTCATCATTTAATTCAATCTGCCAAGGGGGGAGTTATCAATCCCCAACAATGGCAGCCTCTAGTTCTTCTGTAAGGCTATCAATATTTGATACCAGATCAGCATCGATTAGTTCAAAAGTTTCTTTGCCCTGGAGCAGCTCGTCAGTTATGGAGAGAGCAGCAAGGATGGCAGCCTTATGCGCTTCCAAAATACCAACCTGTTTCTTGATGTCCCGCAATCGTTCGTCCACATGTTGGGCACAACGCCTAGTATGCTCTTCATCGGCACTAGAACGAATATTATAATCCTCACCCGCTATCCTTACAGTAACTGATTTTTTTTCTACACTCACTTCTGACCCTCCAGGAAATTAATCCTTGCCAGGAGACGTTCCGCCACCTCTGCGCCCCTTTTTAATCGATTTCGCAAATCTTGATTATCTTCCTCTAGAATGTGTATCCGATCTGACATTTCACGTGGATCTACATCACCATCTGTCACACTACGAACCAATTCTCTCAGATCATCACTCTGATCATTCACCTGAGTGATTTCTCCTTTAAGTCTACTAATTTCTGCAACTACTAAGGAAACTGACTTTGTTAATCTTTCCATAGCTTCAGAAGGAGTAGAGTTTGGTTTTTTAGATTCGTTGTTCGACACCTAGATTCTCCAATAGTCCCCTGGTAATCTCTCCTATGGATCCATCTACTTCCCCATCAGTCAATGTCCGATCATAAGCCTGAAAATGGAGCCGGAAAGCAAAAGAGCGTTCATGATCTCCGATTCCCTCGCCCCGATAAACATCAAAAATGACAATCTTTTCTAAGATTTCGCCACCTAATTCACGTATACACTCAAAAATGGATTTTGACGAAGTATTGGGGGGCACGAGAAGAGCTAAGTCTCGTTCCATACCCGGGAATTGTGAGATGGGACGCAATGTGGAGGGGGTATCAATTTCGATTTCTGTGGGCAAACAAAGTTCCATAGCCCAAACAGGACCCGCCCAAGCTGGAGCATCTATCCGATTAGGATCAATCTGGCCAGCAAGCCCAATAGTGCCACCGTCTTCATTTGATATAACTAACGCAGTGGAAGGCACAAACAACTGATCCACGACAAATTGCCATCTTATATAGTGGCCATCACCATCATCTTCCAATGTGTGAACTCCCAGATGATAGAGTTGGGGGTCATAACTTTTGCTGGTCCTTCGCCATTCTTCGACAACATTATCTTCAGTAACTTCTGCTCGTGATCTTATAACTTCAGATTTTGGATTTACAGAGAACGTAGCCCATCCCGATGAAGTTACGGTTTCTTCTAGAAGTCCCTTCAAAGTCCAAAGATCTATTTCGTTAATTTCTTCAGACCAATGAGGCGGTCGCTGGAGTCCCGTAACGACTAGCGCCACATTGAGACCCTCAAGGGGAGAGAACTCCCACATAGACAACCAATCAAAGACTGTCCCGATTTCAAACAATCTGATATCCCGAATACCACGAGCAAAATTATACTCTGCACAGCGTACGAGATCCGGGAGCATCGCACTCCTCAGACAACTTTCCTCTTTAGATATCGGGTTGCTAAGCTCTACTACTCCTTCAGATTCAGGAGCAAAGGCCGAGTTTCTAGCTTCCAGGAGCCCGGCACTTGATAAAACATTTCTCAATTTATCTTCGAGCTGAAAAATCGGATTGTCTGGTACACTTGTCGGTCTAAATTTGCCCATTTTATCAGGGAAATTGTCATACCCATGGGTGCGAGCAATCTCTTCGATAAGATCTATTTCACGCGTTACATCATAACTACGATACCCAGGCACAATTACACTAAGCTCACCATTGCCATCGGCCTTAACATCGAATCCCAAAGGTTGAAGCAACCTCTCGATATCTTTGATTTCAAAAGGTACACCAAGTATTTGTTCGATTCGAGATAATCGAAGTGTCAAAACAGGTGGACTCCAAGAGTTTGGCAACACTTCCATAACAGGTCCGTCTATTTTACCACCTGCAGTAGCCAGGATAACTTCCAGGGCCCTCCTTAGAGCTGGAAGATGCCCCTCAGGATCGACCCCTCTCTCGAACCGATAACTGGCGTCCGTAGATATACCAAGTTTCCCACGATTCCGCCGGATCGATTTTGGTTCAAAAAGAGCACATTCTAGCAAGATATCCTTAGTGTCTTCAGTTACCGCTGACTGCATCCCACCCACGATGCCAGCAATATTTTGTGAGGCAGACACGTCAGAAATCAATAACATTGTCCCCCCCATGTTGTTGAGTTCATAATCCAAACCATCCAAAGCCTGTATCGTTTCTCCATCCTTAGCTCTTCGAACTATCAACTGAGACCCTTCTAGTTTTTTTAGGTCGTATGCATGCATGGGATTCCCCATCTCTAGCATCACATAGTTTGTAGCATCGACAACATTATTTATTGATTTTTGGCCTACTGAATGCAGCCGGCTAACTAACCATTCTGGAGAAGGCCCTACCTTCAGGCCACGAACAATGACACCGAGGAATCGCTGACATAACTCAGGCTCATCAATGCGTATACTGACTTCAGCATGACTGACCTCCGATTGTTCGGTTTTGACTTCAAAATCAAACACAGGAGCACCCGGGATTTCAGGCAACACAATCTCCCTGTCTCCACCTGGGGCCAATTCCCTGGCCACACCTAAATGAGAAAGTAAGTCTCCCCGATTGGGAGTCACCTCTACATCTAAACATACGTCATCTATCGCTAAGGCTTCCGTAAGAATCTGACCAAGATGAACCTTGCCCTTTAAATGCATGATCCCCTGTTGATCTGGCCCCAAACCAAGCTCTTTCTCAGAACAGAGCATCCCGTTGGAATATTCACCACGAATCTTCACTCTTTTGAGTTTCAGGCCATCTGGCAAAGTCACACCCACGCCTGCAAATGGATAATACCCCCCGACGTGTATCACCTCAGCTCCACACACAACTTGTAGAATATCTTTTCCGTTGTTCACTTCGCAGATGGACAGACGATCAGCGTTAGGATGCTGGTTAACTGATTCCACTCTGGCCACAACAATATCTTCCAATCCAACACCCAGATGTCTGATGCTCTCCACAGGGAGCCCTCTGCTGGCAAGTTTACCTGATATCTCTTCGATGCCGATATTCATATCGGACACCATAGATCTAAGCCAAGACAAAGAGATATTCATCCTAATGGTCCGCGAGAGAATTGTGCCAGGAAACGGGTATCGTTTTCAAAAAATAAACGAAGATCAGATACCCCATACTTCAGAAGTGCAATTCGACTAGGTCCCATCCCAAAAGCGAATCCAGTATATCGCTCGGCATCGTAACCAACATTCTCGAGTACATTGGGGTCCACCATACCAGCACCCATAATTTCTATCCAATCGGATTCGACCTTGGTGCCGTCTCGCATAGTAAGCTGGCGTTTTACATCAACCTCAGCACTGGGTTCAGTAAACGGAAAGAATGATGGTCGAAAACGTATCTTTGTGTCTGGACCCCAAAATCTGCGTGCAAATTCAGCTAAGGTAGCTTTGAAATCTAAGAACGTGATGCCCTCATCAATGACCAAGCCTTCAATTTGAGCAAAAGCTGGTGTGTGTGTAGCGTCTGATGTGTCTCTCCTATAAACCATCCCCGGAGCCAATATCCTAATCGGAGGTTCATAGCTCTCCATAACTCTAATCTGTACTGGAGAAGTGTGACTTCGGAGTAACGGCGACGTAAGATACTCTGGTGAAGGAATATTTAAGTATATAGTATCCTGTTCATCAGCTGCCGGATGATCAAGCGGTGTGTTTAAGGCTTCGAAGTTATACCATTCATCGTCAACTTCAGGCCCACGGACACGTGTAAAACCTAATCCTCGAAAAATCTGCCAGATCTCATCGATTACCTGATTAACTGGGTGAATTCCACCCATCCACCTAAAACGTCCAGGCAGAGTAAGGTCTTCTATAGAGTCGGCAATAAGGTCTGCAGGAGTTAGCTCGCTCTTTTTTTCTTTTAGAGCATTTTGAATTATATCTTTAACACGATTGACTTCGGCACCAATTGCGGGGCGTTCTGAAGAATCCAAAGTGCTTAATTCGCGAAGTAACACGGACAGGGACCCCTCTTTCCTGCCCATGTATGTGATGCGTAATCTCTCTAGGTCATCTGTTTCTGAAACTGTTTTTATCGCATCCAGGGCTTCAGCTTCGAGGGCCTTAAGAGCTTTGAGAATAGAGTTAGAATCGTTCATATATAAATGTGTCGACTTCCATTAAAGACAACAACTTACGTCTGTTATACCTATAGGCGTCAATAGTAAAAGGCTTCACAACTTAACTGTCGTGAAGCCCCTGGTATACTATTGTATAGGATAAGTAAACTATTGTACCTCTAGTTCTTCTTTGACACGGTCCGCCAAAGCACTAAAAGCTTCAGGGCTGCGTACGGCAAGATCCGCCAAAGCCTTACGATCCAGATCTATACCAGTACGCTTTAACCCATTCATTAAACGAGAATAGGATAATTCATTTTCACGAGCAGCAGCATTGATACGAGTAATCCAGAGACGCCTGAAACTACGTTTCTTATTTTTCCGATCTCGGTACGCATGCTCCCACCCCTTCTCAACAGCATCCTTAGCCGTACGATACAGGTTTTTCCTGCCACCAAAATATCCTTTGGCAGCTTTAAAGATCTTCTTTTTTCTCTTGTTGCGAGCTGGGGATGATGTCACCCTAGGCATCAGAACCCTTCCTTTCGCCTATTATTTACTTAGAAACCTGGGATAAGCCGTCTCATTCTCTTGTCGTCTGATTTACTGATCAAGGTTGCGGAACGAAGGCGACGTTTTCTTTTTTGTGATTTTTTAGTAAGTATGTGGCTTTTATTAGCACGCCTGCGACGGATCTTACCCGATCCAGTCAGGCGAAGACGCTTAGCCGCACCTCTATTAGTCTTCATCTTAGGCATTTAATTTGCTCCATTAAACCAAACCTCTTATAAGATCATTTATTTAAGAGGAGAAAGAACCATTGACATGGTCCTACCTTCCAAGCTTGGCTGAGATTCAGCTTTACCCATATCCGCAAGATCTTTGGTGACTCGACTGAGAACTTCTCTTCCTAATTCAGGATGAACCACCTGCCGCCCTCTAAACATCATAGTCAATTTTACTTTGTTCCCTTCACTCAAGAAGCGACGAGCATGGCGAACTTTAAATTCATAGTCGTGATCCTCAATTCCAGGGCGAAACTTCACTTCCTTAACCTGTACGTGATGCTGTTTCTTTTTGGCATCTCGGGCGGCACGTTGTGCCTCATACTTAAACTTCCCATAGTCCATCAGTTTTACTACAGGAGGCCGAGAATCAGGAGATACCTCTACCGCATCTAAACCTCTGCCTTTAGCCAAATCACATGCTTCTTCTATAGAAACAATCCCTAATTGATTCCCCAATTCGTCAATCAACCGAACCGGACTAATTCGAATCTGATCGTTTATACGGGTTTTCTGTTCTCTAATCTTCCTCTCCTTAATAAAATCCCAGTAAATCTGATAATAGAAAAAACTATTTTATCCGAAACAAAAAAGCCCGGACCAACCCGAGCCACAAGAATCAAGGATGACTAAAGATACTCCTCCAGTCATCAGCTATCTTCGACCCTGTGGTATTCATATTTTTTTATGAAACCGAAAGGTGGAACCGCATCTTACGATTCGCTTCAGTTTTTTTCTATGCCATGATATTTCAGGATCCGAGAAAAATCACCGAGTTTACGGAACCAGTCAAGGTTAGCATGCATTTAAAAATCTAAAATTAGAACAGTAAGATTGATGCAACTCTCTCTATTCTTAATCAAGCACCTTGTTGCCTATCTCTTTCAAAAGTCGATCGACAAACTCATCACTTTCCCAATTTTCTTCAACACGGATCCCTCGTTTCCTAACTGCAACAGTACCGCTATCTATTTCGCGATTACCAAGAACTACCATATAAGGAATCTTACTCAATTCTGCATTCCGTATCCGATAGCTAAGAGTTTCCCTATCAGCCACCGTTCCTCTGATACCAACACTCCTTAATTTCCTGGCAAAATCTTCAGCGGAGTCAGTCAATTGTTCCGAGATTGGCAATACCCTGACCTGCTCAGGAGCTAGCCACAGAGGAAAGGATCCTGCATAGTGTTCAATAAGACCACCTACAAATCTTTCCATAGATCCAACCAGAACTCGATGCAACATTATGGGACGATGACGTTCGTTATCCTCACCTATGTACTCAAGGCCAAAGCGTTCCGGTAAATTAAAATCTAACTGCACTGTAGGACCTTGCCATTGTCGCCCTATGGCATCGATGAGCTTAAAGTCAAGCTTGGGACCATAAAACGCCCCCCCTCCCATATCATATTCAAATGATATCCCTCTGGATTTCAAAGTTTCAGCAAGTGTATTCACAGCTGACTCCCATTCTTCATCGGTTCCCAATGCTTTTTCCTTGGGTTTGGTAGCCAGTGCAATAGTATACGGATACCCGAAAGCTGAGAGCATCTCTTCCACCAGATCCAACAGTCTTTCTATTTCTTCAGTAACTTGGTTGGGGGTACAGAATACGTGGGCATCATCCTGAGTAAAACCTCGAACCCTGAGCATGCCGTGTAAAACCCCGCTTCGTTCGTAACGATAAACTGTGCCAAATTCGGCTATACGTATTGGTAAATCTCGATATGACCTCTGGTCACTTTCATAGATAGCTATGTGACCAGGGCAATTCATAGGCTTTGGCCGATATGCACCGCCCTCAAGTTCCATTGCCGGGAACATACTCTCTTGGAAATTATCTAGATGTCCTGATATTTCAAAAATCTTGTCACTCATGATATGAGGTGTGTGTACAAGATCATATCCGTGCCTAATCACCAATTCACGTTCAAAATTTTCTATTTCTGTGCGTATTATAGATCCCTTAGGATGCCATAATATTAGCCCAGGACCTACCCGGGCATCGGTGGAGAATAGATCAAGTTTGCGACCTAAAACTCGATGATCTCTTTTCTTTGCTTCTTCTAAATGATCAAGATGTTCATTGAGTTCTCTTTGACTAAAAAAAGCTGTCCCATAGACACGTTGTAACATTTGGCGACTTTCGTCCCCCCTCCAATACGCACCTGCCCCAGAGATAAGCTTAAAATATTTAAGATTGCCAGTGGATGGCATATGAGGGCCCAAGCATAAATCTAGGAAAGGGCCATCTCGATACACCGAGATAACTTCACCCTCATCAAATTCCTCTAGCCTTTCCAGTTTCAAATGGTCGTCAGCGAAGAGGTCACGAGCTTCTTCGGCAGTCACAACACAGCGTTCGAATTTGTAGTCAGAATCTATTACTTCGGCCATCTTAGCTTCAAAAATTTCCAGGTCATCTGGGGTGAACGGACTTTCAACGTCGAAGTCATAGTAGAAACCATCTTCAATTGCAGGGCCAAAACCAATCCCTGCATCTGGACGGAGCTCCCGCACAGCAGTAGCTAGTACATGTGCAGCAGAGTGACGCAGTAACGATAGTGCTTCAGGATCTCGTTCAGTAATAATTCTAAGACTGACATCAGCATCTATTGTATGGGAAAGATCCACCAGAAGCCCATCAACTTCTCCAGCTAAAGCGGCCTTGGCTAATCCAGGGCCGATAGCGTGAGCAACATCTGATACAGCGGACCCCCCTGGTAGCTGTAAAATTTTTCCGTCTGGGAGAGTAACTTTTATATCTGGCATATTTCTTTGTCTTCGTATGGCCAACTACTGTATTGGCCAATCAAAAAGCTATCTAAATTAGAATGAAAAACTAGCACCTCTAAAGACTACAGCCCAGTCACAGTGAAGTGACCGGGCTGTATTTACTAATTGGAGTACAAGTGACTCTAGTACATACCTCCCATACCACCGCCACCTGGCATCGGTGCCGGAGGAGGCTCGTCTTCTGGTTTTTCAACTACTACTGCCTCAGTCGTCAGAAGAAGACCTGCAATTGACGCAGCATTCTGAAGAGCAGAGCGAACAACTTTAGTGGGATCTATTACACCAGTTGATACCAGATCTTCATACACTTCAGTCTGGGCGTTGTAACCAAAATCTCCTTTGCCATCGCGTACTGTAGCGACAACAATCGAACCTTCAGCACCTGCATTAGTTGCTATTTGTCTTATAGGTGCCTCTAGGGCTCGGCGTAAGATATCAACCCCAACCTGTTCATCGTGAGCGTCAACAGTGAAGTCACCGAGTTGCTGTTGGGCACGAATGAGCGCCACGCCGCCACCTGCGACTATTCCTTCCGCCACAGCCGCACGTGTAGCATGAAGAGCATCCTCAACTAATGCCTTCTTCTCTTTCATCTCAGTTTCAGTAGCAGCACCAACATTAATCACCGCTACACCACCAGAAAGCTTGGCAAGTCGTTCTTGAAGTTTCTCTCGGTCATAATCCGAAGTAGACTTTTCGACAGCCACTTTTATTTCTTCAATACGGCCCTGGATTTTTTCTTTTTCACCAGAACCATCCACTATTGTAGTATCGTCTTTATCAAGAACAACACGCTTGGCCGATCCTAGATCACTGGCAACCGTGTTTTCAAGTTTAAAGCCAACCTCTTCAGATATTACTTGGCCACCCGTAAGAACCGCTATATCCTCGAGCATAGCCTTACGTCTGTCACCAAATCCAGGAGCTTTCACCGCACAAACTTTCAACGTGCCCCTTATCTTGTTGACAACTAGAGTTGCAAGTGCTTCTCCCTCGACATCTTCTGCGATAATCAAGAGAGGCTTGCCCATCTGAGCGACTTTTTCAAGAATAGGAAGGAGATCTTTCATGGAAGAAATTTTCTTGTCATGCACAAGTATCATAGGATCTTCAAGAACTGCCTCCATTCTCTCCGGATCAGTAACGAAGTATGGTGAAAGATACCCTCTATCAAACTGCATCCCTTCTACAGTATCAAGGGTAGTCTCAAGGCCACGCGCCTCTTCAACTGTGATGACTCCATCTTTCCCAACTTTTTCCATAGCATCGGCAATAAGTTCGCCGATCTCAGAATTATTATTAGCCGATATCGCGCCAACTTGAGCGATCTCAGTTTTACCTTTTGTTTCCTTGGAAAATCCATGGAGTATTTCCACAACCTTTTCAACAGCAAGTTCGATACCCCTACGAATTCCCATTGGGTCAGTTCCTGCTGTAACATTCTTTAAGCCTTCAGCAAATATCGCCTGAGCAAGAATGGTAGCCGTGGTAGTACCGTCACCTGCTATATCAGAAGTTTTAGTTGCGACTTCCTTAACCATCTGGGCACCCATATTCTCAACGGGATCTTCCAGTTCCACTTCTTTGGCCACAGAAACGCCATCTTTAGTGACCGTGGGAGAGCCAAATTTACGGTCTAAGACCACATTACGGCCCTTGGGTCCCAGTGTGACTTTCACAGCCTGAGCCAACTTATCGACACCTGCTTTCAGTCCAGCACGTGCCTCAACATCAAAACCAAGTTCTTTAGCAGCCATTGATTACTTACTCCTCAATTTATCACTATAGAAAAGTCCCCTAGCCAATGACAGCCAGGATATCAGACTCACGTAAGATTAAGAACTCTACTCCATCTATAGTCACGTCCGTACCACTGTATTTACCATAGAGGACAGTCTGTCCAACCTCTACATCTGGTTCCACTCGAACACCCTCATCCGACAACTTACCGGGTCCAACTGCCACGATCTTGCCCTGCTGTGGCTTTTCTTTTGCGGTATCCGGAATGTAGAGCCCTCCTCGCATCTGTTCATCTTCTTCGAGAGGAGTTACTACCACACGGTCCGCAAGTGGATTTATCTTGGTCGTAGCCTCCGTCGACATCCGAAATGCCTCCTGCTAACTGTTTGGTTCACTTGAAGTTCAGGGTTATTTATAGCACTAAATACAAAAAATAGTGCAGAAATGGGAATTTAAAAAATTAAAAGTAATGATCAACCCCTAATCGACCTTCCAGCTAATGCGAGCCCATAGAGAGTAAGGGAAGATTCGACATGATTCACTGTTTTAGTATGCGGAGCTACCATTGTGGCGTAACCTCCAGTAGCTACTACATAAGCGTCTGAGATTCCCCACTCTCTTATGATGCGATTAACAATACCGTCTATAGCATCAACAGCTGAATAAAACACACCACTGCGAACACATTCTTCAGTTTCACATCCGATGATTCGTTTCGGAGGACTTATTTCAAATTCAGGTAGCTTAGCAGTCATCTTACCTAACCATTCGATACCGGATCGGACTCCCTGGGAGATCACGCCACCCATAAAAACACCGTCTGCAGTAATACAATCAAAGGTTGTCGCCGTACCTAAGTCCACCACTATTGTATCACGTCTATACATTTCTTTTGCTGCTAGCACGTTAGCTACTCTATCAACACCAATCGTTATACGGTCAACCAGGTCAAGGTTGATCGGAAGATCATCCCTTGCTGTAACAACCACTGGGCAACCATTTCCCACATTTTCTAGAATATCAGATATCGTATATGTAATTGATGGAACGACAGAACCTATAATAATTATGTTCAAATCGTCAGGCGTGACCCCATGATTTGTAAGCAAGCCAAGAAGAATGTTTCTGTATTCTGCTACAGTCGGCTGTGCCGTAGTGCTAACACGCGAGCTCGACACTAAATCCAGGTTGTCATGTTTTATTATGCCCAGCACAGTATCACTGTTTCCAATGTCTACTACCAGATCAACCATACTTTCTCCCTAATAGTCCAGATTTAGTTTGATTTTCAGTGAATCAACTGCTAAATGACAGAAAGCTTCAAATAATACTTACTCCACCACTACGAATAAAATGATGATTCCCTTCTACTTCAATCAATAGAGACCCATCGCCTGCAATACCTACAGCTTGTCCTATTTCCCCTGTTTCCGTAAGAACCATATGACCCACCAAAGCGTCTCTTTTCTGGATTTCCATTAGTAAGCTATCATTAAATTTGTTGGGCAAGGGATCGACCAGGATACGTGATTCATCCAGTAAATAGCCGGCCAATTCAGATCTTGAGACATTAGGACAACCCTCTATCTCTAGAGATGTAGCATTATGCTCAAAGGTTGACGGGAAATCATCTTCGCGTTGGCCAACATTGATTCCCACACCCACCACAAGCGCACTGGAGCCCACTTTCTCACAAAGAATTCCTCCTAATTTTCGGCCACCTACAAGAACATCATTAGGCCACTTTATTTCCAAGTAGAGATTTGGACAAATAGCTTCGACAGCCCGCGTGGTCGCAATCCCCATCAAGATAGGAACCAATAACTGTACTTCGCTCAACCGTGGTCGTATAAGAAAGGAAATCCACAAACCTAATCCTGGAAGTGACTCCCAAGTTTTCCCAGATCTACCACGTCCAGCTGTTTGGGTGTCAGCAACGACTACTGTAAAAGCAGGCGCACCATCTTTAGCCAAATCTACAATTCGGTCATTAGTAGATGGGAGGCTATGATAGGCTTCGAAGCTAGGCACCTTCCAAAGATACTCCCACACTGCCAAGGGTTCTTCTTCCCAGTAATCAAGTGGAACCATAATTAGCCAATCAAAACCAGGTAGACCAAGAACACAGTGCCCAAAGCCCAACAGTAAATCCCAAACTTATAGAATGTTTTTTTACTAAGAAAATCAAGGAACGCAAAAATTGCTAAAACACCTGTAATAGCAGCTGTTATTGATCCTAACATCAAAAAAATAGGAGTTAAGCTATGCCCTAAATCAGTCAATCCTCCAAGTTGAAGAATCGTAGCGCCAAAGATTGCTGGAATAGCAAGCAAAAAAGAGAAAGCTGCAGCATCTTCTGTTTTTACCCCCATCCATAAGGCTGCTACGACAGTTGCACCAGATCGTGAAATTCCCGGCACCACAGCCAGTGCTTGGGCCATACCTATAATGCATACCGCTAATAGGCTTAGTCCTGGCCAATTTTTGCGGGACAATGCTTTCCGTGTAGTCCAAAGAAGGAAGCCCGTAAAGAAAAAAGCTATTCCTGGAACAAATGGATTTTCGAACATCACTTCTATTGAATCCTTGAACAATAGACCCACGATCACAATTGGTAATGTGCCTACAATAAGAAACATTACGTACTGTAAAGAATGATGCTCCCCTGCAATCACACCACAGATAATATTCTTAATACGTAAGTGGTAAACAGCTACGATAGACACTAGAGTTGCTAAGTGCACCGCTACTTCGAATTGAACTCCAGGAATTTCAATTCCTAGTAAAGTTTGACCCACAACCAGATGGCCTGAGCTCGATATAGGAAGAAATTCAGTCGTTCCTTGAAGGAAACCCAAAAAAACTGCATCCCATAGACTCATTTTTATAATTCAATCCGTTTGCGATCAGCGATGATGTTCCAGGATTTAACAACTTTTTCAGCCTGACTTTCCAAAGACAGGAGCCCGTCAATACGAACCACGTCGTTCTCTGGTACTTGATGCCTAAACCATGTGAGTTGCCTGCGAGCATACCTGCGGGTCACCGACCTTATTTGATCAATAGCTTCTTCAAGGCTGGTAACACCTTTTAGATAAGCAGAGATCTCCCTATAGGAAGTACCCGTCATACCCGGATCATCACAGCTATAACCTTGTTCCAAAAGTCTTTTTACTTCATCAACCAACCCATTCTCTACCATCCTGGTTACCCTGATATTGATACGTCGATCCAATTCTTCTCGAGGAATCTCTAATACCACAATCATCCCCCTAAGAGGCTCCTCGCTAATCTCTCCTTTTTTATGCCACCAACTCAGAGGGTGTCCAGTCAACAGAGCTATCTCAAGAGTTCTCCCAAGACGATGGGGGCCACCTTCTACAGCAATTCTTGCACGGTCAGGATCAAGCCTTTCCACCCAACGCCTTAGCTTGCTCACAGGAAAAGACATAATATTACGACGTAGATTTTTTAAACGATGTTCGTCCATATGAGGCTGACTAAACATTGGATCGATAAGAGCGCGGAGGAAAAACCCCGTACCACCAACTAACATCGGAACATGTGCCCTTGCCTGAATATCAGAAATCCAAATGCGTGCGTCTCGACCAAACTGCCCCGCACTGTAAGTTTCGTCGGGATTTTTAGTATCTACACCATGGTGAGTGACTGAGCTGCGCAGCTCCTTGCTGACCTTGTCGGTGCCGATATTCATGCCTCGATAGATCTGACGAGAATCCATACATATAATTTCAGCATCTAGCGCTGGAGCCAATTCCATTGAAAGAGCAGTTTTGCCAGATGTAGTAGGACCAGTTATAGCCAAGAAATCCATCAACGTCTAAACTTTCTCTCCAATTCATTCTTTCCAAGCCGAACAATTGTAGGACGACCATGTACATCATGATGAGGAAGTTCAGTGGCAAAAAGCTGATCAAATAGCGCCTGCATCTCACTCTCATTCATGGTCTGGCCAGCCTTGATAGCACCTTTACATGCGAACATCATGGCAATCTTTTCATGTTGATTCTTAGCACTCCGAGTGATATCTGAACCTTCTACTAATTCCTCCATCATATCACAGAAACAACGCTGTGGATCGAAATAGGGATGAGGGTCTGGCACAGCATGCACAATAATAGTATTCCCCCCGAACCCCTCAACTTCAAAGCCAACACTGTTCAGGATACCTTTTAGATTTTCAGCCTCCTGAAACTCAGCTTTGGACAGCTTGACAGTAAGAGGAAAAAGAAGTCTCTGGCCAGTCTGCCCCCCCTCATCGAATGCATTCATAAGTTTTTCAAAAAGAATACGTTCGTGTGCTGAGTGTTGATCAATAATAATGATGCCATCACGAGTTTCTGCTAACACATAGGTATTAAGGACTTGCCAGAGACGTATGCTCTCTTCTGTGAAAGACACCTCACTTATTCGTTCATCCTGACTTCCTGCATCCAAGTAACTTTCTTTTGTCTCATCAGCAGAAAGAAAGAACGCTGTCTGGGCACTCCCTTCCTTTGGGTCAGCAGATTTTCGGATAGTTGACATTGGTAGAGGTGGAACTATCTGGGTGTCAAAGGTGGCCGAACTTGCTTCAGTACTTAGGCATTCACGTATAGATTTTTCAATAAAATTTTCTACTAAAGTAAGTGATCGGAATCTGACTTCCGCTTTGGCAGGATGGACGTTTATATCCACGCTACCAGGTGGCATATGTAAATACACAAAGGCCCATGGACGGACCTTGGATGATATAGTAGTGCGATAACCTCTATCTATTGCAGACGCTAAAGAGCGGTCCCGGAAAGGACGGCCATTTACAAAAAGATTAGTCCTTCGCAGCCCATTCTCAGCAGCATCGGGACGCTGTATTAAACCACGTACCTGCATGCCATCTGACTCGGAGACCAACATAACAAGTGTGCCTGCCATCTCTCTGCCCCATATGGCAATAATCCTAGCAGTGAGATCTTTCGCTGGCTGCAGATCTAGGAGAACACGATTATCCGACTTCAGGGTGAATCCAACCGATGCATTAGCCAGGGCCAAAGTTGTAACGACTTCACTAACTGCACGAGTTTCAGCAGCAACCACTTTTAAAAATTTAGACCTTGCAGGAGCATTAAAAAATAGATTGCGGACCTCCACAGTAGTCCCTCGGCGCCGAGGCGACTCATCAACACCTACTATAGTCCCACCATTAATACGAATACGAGTACCTACATCTTCGCCTTCACCTCTGGTATCTATAGTCATCCGTGCAACTGATGCAATGGATGGCAACGCCTCTCCCCGGAAACCCAATGTGTTGATTGACTTGAGATCGACAGCAGTGCGAATCTTGCTCGTAGCATGACGATCCAATGATATCAATGCATCTTCACGGATCATCCCTACACCATCATCTGTCACACAAATACGTTGCTTGCCTCCTCGTTCCAAGTCTACATCTATACGAATAGCCCCTGCATCCAAAGCATTCTCTACGAGTTCTTTGACCACAGAAACAGGACGTTCAACTATTTCACCGGCAGCAATCTGATTCGCTACGGAATCTGGAAGGACTTCTATAGTTCTTGGCATTACTTTTTTTTCACAACCCAAGAGCGTAAAAACGCTTAGCATTAGTAGTCGTAGATTCAGCCATATGCTCAACACTTTCGCCTCTAATATTAGCCATGGCCTTGATTACTTCAGTAACAAAAACAGGTTCGTTGCGTTGTCCTCGATATGGAACAGGCGCAAGGTATGGAGAGTCTGTTTCAGCTAAGATAAGATCGCCGGGAACCGCCCTGACAGCTTGTTGGGCATCAAATTTAGCAAATGATATCAAACCTGAAAAAGAAAAATAACATCCAGCCTCAAGTCCAACTTCCAATAATTGCATACTGCCCGTAAAGCAGTGGAGAACCATACGAGATGAGGACGGGGCATTTCTAAGCATAGACATCGTTTCTTCTTCTGCCTCACGACTATGAATGACCAATGGTAATCCTATGTCACAGGCTAGCTCTGCCTGTTTGTCAAACCATTTTTGTTGAAGTTTCCTAGGAGAGTTATCATAGAAAAAATCCAAGCCAGTTTCACCGATGGCAACCACTTCAGGATGGGTCATGGCAAAATCCCGAATCTTATTCAGGTCATCATCTTGAGCCTGTGATACTTCGTGAGGATGAATTCCAGCAGTAGACCAAATCCCATCATGCCCAGCAGCAATTTCTGCAGCAGCATGTGTGTCCTGAAAGTTAGAGGCGATGGTAACCATACTAGTTATTCCACCTTGCAATGCACTGCTAATTACATCTAGTCGATCTTTATCGAATCTGCTATCCGTTAGATGGCAATGGCTGTCGAACACAAGCTACCCAGTCACTGCAGCTCTGTTCTTATCTTTTCCGCGACGAGAGGACTTATCTCCTAAGCGATTCTGGATTTCCAGAAGTGCAGGTGACGCCACAAATATGGAAGAATACGTCCCCACCACCACTCCAAGTATAAGCACCAAGGTGAAGTCTCGGATAACCGCGCCACCCACGAAAAGAAGAGCGAACAATACGGCAAGGGTTGTACTCGAAGTGAGTACAGTACGCGGAAGTGTTTCGTTAATGGAACGATTTAAAAGAACAATAGGATCCATACGACGGCCGCCCCTGGCATTCAAATTTTCCCTAACTCTATCGAATACCACTATTGTATCATTTAGTGAATATCCGACAATCGTAAGGATAGCTGCGACAGTGGGTAAGGCAATCTCGATCCTAAACAATGCTAAAAAGCCTAAGGTTACCAGGAGATCGTGAATCGTCGCGATTACAGCTGCCATCCCAAAACGAAGTTCAAATCGTATTGCTAAATAGACAAGTGTCAGCATAAAAGAGAAGAGAATCGCCAAAGACGCCTTCTGTTGGAGCTCACCCCCAATCTTGGGACCGACCATCTCTGTCCTGACCACATCGAACATGCCATCACCCATCGCGGACGCCAGCTGTCCTTCGACTTGAGATCTTATTGCGTCATCCTCTCCAGCACCCAAGCTAGCCCTGATAACGAACTCGTCATCTTCACCAAAACGAGTGATCGGAGGAGCCTGGGAGCCACCAAGAGCTTCCCGGAGTTCAGCGGCTGTAATGGGTTCATGAAATTGCACTTGGATCAGAGAGCCACCCGTGAAGTCGACACCGTAATTCTGCCAGCTCCCTATAGCAAATGTGTTGTATAGCATTCCAATAATTCCAGATGATATCACTGCCACAGAGAACACATATGCACTACGACGCCATTCGATAAAAGTGTATCCGGCTTGGTCGAATAATCTCATGAATTCTACCTCAAATACTGATAGGATCTGAAGATTTCTTCATCGATAAATACATCAAGAAGAAAGTTCGTGTCACGTAAAGAGCTGAGAAAAATGAAACGACGATGCCGATAGAGAGTGTGACAGCAAAACCCCTTACGGGGCCAGTGCCAAACTGGAAGAGGATAAGTGCTGTAATGAGAGTAGTAATATTAGCATCTACAATAGCAGACAACGCATGTGTAAAGCCCTCGTCCACTGCCGTACGTATAGCTCGACCATGACTCAATTCTTCACGAATCCTTTCAAAAATCAGGACATTAGCATCCACCGCCATACCAACCGAAAGGATTAAGCCTGCTATTCCTGGCAGAGTCAGTGTGGCGCCAAGGGCAACAAGTCCACCTAACACCAATAAAGTGTAAAATCCCAAAGCTAGTACAGCTAAGAATCCTGCCACCTTATAGTAGAGGATCATGACAATGACAACAAAGGACATCCCCAATAATCCAGCAATTTTGCCTCTATCTATCGAATCTTGACCTAGAGAAGGACCCACTGTTCTTTCTTCTATAACTTCTAGTTTGGCGGGGAGAGCCCCGGCTCGAAGCACAAGTGCTAGATCTGCTGCTTCAGACATTTCAGCATTGCCCATCTCAATGACCCCACTTGCACCAATGCGATCCCGCACCACCGGAGCACTAACAACTTCATCATCCAGGATGATAGCGATGTTATCACCCACGTGTTGTGTGGTAAATTGTGAGAATTTCCTCCCTCCAGCTCGGTTCAACTGGAAAGTTACTTGAGCTTGATTGAATTGAGGATCTCTTTGTGCCCCAGCTGTTTCAAGCTGTTCGCCCGTCATAAAAGCCTCATCTTCAGTAACGTATAGGCGTAAATATGTTCGAGCTCCAATTCCGATTGGATCCGTTTCCCAGTGAAGAGATATGTCCCTAGGTAATGCTATCTGAACTTCAGGCAGTGAAAGAAAAACTTCAGCCTTTTCGATATCTTCAAGAGCAACCAAATACGTTCCCTGGAGATCACCAGAAGCCAAGAGAGCAGTAAACGGTCTCAGATTTACTGACTCATCTTCTTCCAAAGACTCTTCGTCTTCCGAAGTAATGGATTCCGGTTGAACTGAATCAGCCTCAGGACTAGAGAAGATTAAATCTTGGATGTCCTGTGAAGGACCTTCCGCATCACTTCCCATCTCACGTAATGAATCAACGCCTAAAGCACCAACAATCTGACGATCAATTCTGCTAAGAGCAGGCTCCAAATTTGTCACGGGAAGAACAAGCTTGAACTCAAGAAATGCTGATTGTTGGATTAGGTTCTTAGCTCGACCCTCATCTCCAATACCCGGTAATTCAACAATAATCCTCTCGGACCCAATCTTCTGAATTAGTGGTTCTTCAACTCCAAATTCGTCGATTCGCGTGCGCAAAATACGCTCTGCCCTATCAATGGCATCGGAACGATCCTCCGCTGTCATAGCGCCTTCAGGGTCGTCCACCTCCAACACCAAATGCATTCCCCCCTGTAGATCTAAGCCTAGCTTAATTTCATTGGTTGCTAGATAGCCGACACTAATGGCAATCAATGACACAATGATAAAGAGTCGGGTTCTTACAGATTTAAGCATCTGGGTGGCCAGTCCTTGGTTTTTGGCAATCTCAAAGCCTGGTAACTTCGCAGACTCAGAGCACACCTGTCAATCTATAGATCTTACGCTGACAGAGCTTTCCTTTAGTACTAGAAGCTTAGTTTATTGGGATAGCAATAATACTTCACATGGTCTAGAGATGGTCCATTTCCTGCATATCTGTTTCTGCAAATCTAATGCTATAATATCTTTCCTTATCAAAATTAGCATTTAAATAACTCAGAGAAATAATTTTACTATGGTAGATATACCAGACTTTAGTAAGCTCGAGTGCATTTTGGGCCCAGAACGACTAGAAATAGACGCACCATTAGCACCTTTGACCACATTCAGGATTGGCGGGACTGCAGATCGGATGTTTCGTGCTCGTAATGCCGACGAGTTGGCCTCATCGGTCTTAGCTGTCCGAGAAACAGGAATTCCTTATTTTTTGTTAGGCAAAGGAGCCAATATACTAGTAGGCGACGGTGGCTTTCGTGGTTTGGTGATCCGTTGCGAAGTAGATGGAATTGATTTCCCTGAAACTACTTTGGTAAGAGCTGGCGCCGGAGTAGAAACATATCCAGATCTTATCGAAGCCACTGTTACTCGTAACCTAGCCGGACTCCATCACTTCGTGGGAATACCTAGTACCGTAGGAGGGGCTATGTGGCAAAATCTCCACTTCCTATCCCCAGCACCAAATAGAGAACGGACAATATTTATTGATGAAATAGTAGAGTCCGCAGAGATCTTAACCGAAGAAGGCAATAGATGTATAGTGGATCGAGATTATTTTGAATTCGGATACGACTACAGCATCCTGCATAGCCGAGAAGACGTTGTGATTTCAGTGGATTTCCGTCTTACACAAGCCCCAGAAAATGAAATCCGTAAGATTATGTCAGAAAACATTGAATGGCGTAAAAGCAGGCACCCAGATCTTCAGATAAATCCCAGCGCCGGATCTATATTCCAAAAAATTGAAGGCATTGGAGCGGGGAGGTTGATCGACGAATGTGGATTAAAGGGGAAAAGGTACGGCAACGCTCAAATATTCTCTCGACATGCTAACGTAATTGTAAATCTCGGAGGAGCTACGGCCTCAGATGTAAGGACTCTTATCAATCTAGCCCAAGAAACTGTAGCCCGTGAGCAGGGTTATGATTTGATTCCCGAGATAACTTTCGTGGGCGAGTTTTAATTAATTATTAGTTTCATCCGGCAAGATTTTGCAGTAGGCCTGCATCCAAATCATGGCCTCCTGGATGTGTAAGTGTACGAAATGGAACGTTCATCTTAAACAATCTTTCTTCTTGCATATGATGACTTTCTTCCATTGCTCGACGATCAGACAAGCCACGAACCAAAATCAACCCAGAGTCAGCAAGGCGACCTGGACCTCGCTCTAGATCCAGGTCATCGGGTGGATAAGCACCCCAACAAATCAAATTTTTTACTGGCATATCTCCGGCAATTACCCAACGGCAAGCTGTGTGTACTCCCTGAGAAAACCCTAGTACGATCAGACTTTCAAGTGGCTCCGCTAACCCTTCTTGTACATTTTCAAGAACCTCATCAAGATACCCTATATAGTCACGAATTTCATTCATTCGATCTTCTCGGGTCATCCAAGTAGCTCCTATTTTATCCGATTCCCGAACCCCATTTTCTTCCAAATAAAAACGCGACAATCCCTCAGGTGCCACGATAACACGAGAACCATCATCTAGTTTTTGAAAACGATCCAAAAAACGCCTAGCAAGTTGCCGATAGCCATGACATACCAACCACAATTGACGGGTATCGGAATTGATAGCACCTAGGATAAAATAACGAGCTGTCCTGGAAATCTTTATGTGTCGCTCATCCATTTAAAACTGGGCTCCTAATCAGAATCAAAGATCGCACAGACAAACTCAGCCTTCCCTCTAAGATAGCTAAGGAGGCAGGGAGAGGATAACATTACTGACCGACAACATCGAGTTACAGTATGAACAAAAATCCGATCACCACTATAGTGGTAGCTCGCTTCCACTACCGCCATCAGGCAGAGCTGGCCCACGGCTACCTAGAAGATGCCGGTATACAGGCGGCCCTCTTAATCGATGATGCAGGTGGAATGGACGTTGGCCTGTCTTTCGTGAATCCAGCTAGGATATTGGTACGAGAGGAAGATAGGCAGCAAGCCTGTAAGGTTCTTAATGATGTCGGAATGTCCCAAAACGTTGAATACGATGAATGTCCGTAAGTACGGACCCTAAGGCGTTAAGGAAATGTTGTAGTGAGATATGAATTGGAGAAACGTGGCCACTTCCAACATATCACTTAGCACAAACCCTACCGTGTGTGCATCCAACCTTTCCACATTAGATAAATAGCTAAGCACTTCTGCTGGCATATAACTCTTGAATGTAACCTCTACTTCGATAGGGCTTTTAAACTGATATGGCTGAATCTCATCGATGCGCTCAAGACTGTTTGTAACAGTCTTGCCAATAAGAGAATACGCAGCTTCCGGCATAAGAGTCTTAGCAGAGTGGAAGCCATAACTCCACTTAACTACAGCTCCTCCTATGTCACCGATAAGCCCTCTAGCCTCTTCTACGATAGCATCATCGCCCGATATCATAACAACAGGAACACCGAAATGGCCTGCGATAGCTGCATTAATGCCAGCTTCAGGCATATCTATACCATTGATCTTCACTCCTGCTAAATTGGCACTAGACATAGTATGTGCACGAACCCCTTTGGGATTAGTAGTGCTGGAGTGATAACCTAAAAATATGGCAGCATCAAAAGTCTCATCAATTCCTTGCATCATCCCCAAGGGTCTAGGCCATGACCGCACCAATTTGATATCGGCGGGAAGTTTTTCCATAAGAAGATTTTGTCCATTTCCATGAGAATCCGCGACCACTATCTCTGTAGCCCCTGCACTACGAGCAGCTTTTATCGCTACGTTGACCTCATTAGTCATAAACTCTCTGAAACGCTGATATTCAAATCCCTTAGGCCCAAGCTGCTCACTGGTCACAGCACCCACTACACCTTCCATATCTGCAGAAATATGCACCTTCAAGCCTTCTTGACTTAAAACATTAATAGGGCAAATCGCGAATATTAATGTCATTAACAATTCCATAATAACGACTGAGCTAGAACGGATTGTCATCATTTATGTTGTTCCTTTTCGGAGTTTCCTTTGAAGGAAAACATTATATGAGCGGAAGGTTTCCCAGAAAACATAATCCAGGGACCACCTTGGTTGGGCTCAGGACTAAGGCCTGTGCTCTCCACAGTGGCATATGGAATATATGTAGCATGGACACGAGTACCCTCTTCCATGTGTAATGTGGTGGAATCGAAGTTTTTTACCTCACCTAATAAATTGTAAACCATAGCTGCATTCGGCATGGATATCTTGCCTTCATCCACTTCTCGCCAACGATGTTCTTGGCGTTCCATCCCCTTCAAGCCCATCTCCGAAAGCTCACGACCACGCTGCATGAAAGATTCTAGAGACACGTGATAGCATGCTGAAGCAAAGCGCTCATCCCCGGGAATGTCAGCTATACAAATCATTTCATTGTTCCCTTCTCGCACAGTCCAAAGCCCGCCATCCTTTTTATGTGCCCGGACTTCAGCTCCATCCCTAAATGTTTCAGGAGCAGCAGCTACAGCTTGAGCGATCAGAATATCCCGAGGAACTTCTTGCCCTTGTAGCTGGAATTGGATTGACGCCAATAATATTAGATTCAGAAGTTTAGAAATGCTATTCATAATGCTCCCCCTGTCGTCAAACTATCTTTACCTCAACACAACCTATCCGAGGCCCATTAACAGTATAAGGGTCTTCAGGTCTGGTACTTCGAAATCCGGCTCGGAAGTTGCCCTTGCTGTTGCGCCTGAGCCCCTCTGATTTTTTCTGCGGTCAACCCATACGCAAGATAACCCTATCTCACGAGCAGGACAGATGTCGTGATAGATGCTTTGGGCTACGTGCAACACTCTTTCCGGGCCACATTCTAATCTTTCAAAAGCGGCAAAGAAGTTCTTCAATGAAGGCTTATAGGCACCGACCTGTTGGGCCGTTACCACATCATCGAATTCCACCCCAAGTTTTTTGGCACTATATGCAAAGAGATCATCGTCGATATTAGAAATTACTGCCAGGCGGTAGTGATTTTTCAGTGTCCTAAGAGATTCTACAGTATCGGTGAAAGGAGGCCACCTTCTTATAGATTCAGCAAGAGACTTGCACTCTGACTTTGACGGTTCAAAGCTAAAATACTTCCCAAAGCCATCTACTACACCATCTAAGATGTTACGATAAGGACGATATTCCTCACTCTCAAGAGAAGACTCTATCTCACCAAAAAGTGCTAGGATTTCTTCATTTCTGACAATCACATCGTGGCGGGCCAAGATAGGACGTAATGCTGCGACAATACCAGCTTCCCAATCGATGAGAGTCCCATAACAATCAAGGGTAATAACATCAAAGGTGTCAAAGTTCATAAACTTTGGACATTCAAGAAAAAGATGGATCCCGATTCCGTAATCTCGAGGAGAGCATTATCCGCCAGAGTTAGACAATCCTATCTTAATGCTTTCGAAACTTAACCCATATGGCACCAGCCAGAGGACCGATAAGCCCACCCACGGTAGCTCCTATAACTGTCATAACAGCGATAGGATTCAGGTGTTGCACAAAAGACCCCTCACTAACTAAAGATCGAAATATACTTAGTATAGCAAACAATGATCCGCCCCAGAGCGCGCCGACAAAAGTCCAGTATATTGTATACTTTTGCATCTTACCTCATCCACATTTCATGTAATATTAGACATGATTGCTATCTGCTATAAACCAATTTTTCAGTATCTATTTGTCTTAAATGACTGACAACAAATATGGAAATTCAGTATTAAGTTCAATATGGCTTATTAATATAAATCTTAATGACAACTGGTTTCCCAGGTTTTTAAAAAACTTACTCTGCAATTAATACTTGACATCACCCCAATGTTTTAAAGAGTATGAATGGACAAAGGCAACACAAAATCTCTACAATTAACAGTACCTTGGAATGGAGAACTCGCAATGGCTTGGATCCGTTACTTCCTGCTCACGCTTACCCTAACTCTGATCAGTTGCGGAGCTGGCTCGGACGCCGGACAAGACAGTGAGCCAGACTCATCTCCTCAAGATACATTTTGGACTTGGCTTGCGGATCATTGTGGGGAGTCATATGCGGGCAAAGCTACCGTCGCACCCGAAGGTGATACTCAGGTCGCAGGAAAAGATTTGAAAATGCATATAAGAGAGTGTGGCGAACACGAAATCCGAGTTCCATTTCATGTTGGCGAAAATAGGTCACGTACCTGGGTATTAACTCGTTCCGAATCTTCTATATCCCTGGCCCACCAACACCTTCACGAAGATGGTACCCCTGAAAGCAATAGTGGGTACGGAGGCGAAACCGTTGTAGCGGGGACAGGGCTGAAACAATCTTTCCCGCGTGGCCGACCAGCCGGTGAACTTGAACACCCTGATAATACAAGCGTTTGGGGTATGGAAATCGATCCTGAGAATGAAATATTTATCTATACCTTCCAGCGCACTGGAACAGATCGCCGTTACAGAGTTGAATTCGATCTCACCGCCACTGTCCCTACTCCATTGCCACCCTGGGGATCCTGAATCGGTTTTATTACACCTCAACCGTTCAAGCTGAAACGGACTATCTCGGATCCATGCCTTATAATCCGAGACCCGATTTCCTTTAACTCATCGAGGCCATCATCGATCTGAGCAAACACATTAACAGGCTGCTTAGCATCGACTGTTAAGCCCCTAGAAATAAAAATGCCGTAGGCAATGTAGATTTCGTCAGGGACCAACACTGGCTCATCTCTTACCAGAAAACTGAGAGCCCCTGGTGGTATACCGGCAACACGTTGATTCTCTCTTTCCATTGTTAAGTCTGGTGGTATCGCAACCATTGCCTGCCCCGAGACTATGCTCTGCTGAAAAAGGTATTCGAATGGCAGGCGATCTTTGATCGTAGCACAGGTCTTGGGTGCTTCATCCTCCAATAGCCTAGCCTCGAAAGTCCCCCCTTTTTCAAAATCAAGTTTTATTGATGCCATTTTCTGCCTCATAGTTAAGTCAAAGTGGGTATTTCTATGCCAAATACTAACTAACACCTGTTACCCTCTATCCGACACTCCGAGAATTTGACTCTTAGCCCCCCACCCCGCTGAATTGTGAAAATTCACCACCATGCCACCTGGTGGAACTAGTTCATCACATGCCCGACGCACATCATCACTCAAATTCATGTCACTGACAGGCAGAAAGTCATCAAGGTGATTAAGTGTACGAGGGCCTATTATAGGTGCAGTAACACCGCGTTGGTCTTTTACCCAGAGAACAGCAAGCTGGATCGGTGGGATTCCTGCTTCTTCCGCCAGAGCTACAAATCGATTGCCGACATCTATACCAGATTCATCAATCCGTTCCGCATAGATTCCACCTCTGTAAGCTGCCCTTGAACCCTCAGGGAAAGTCACAGTATTTGTGTATCGGCCTGTAAGAACACCTTGAGCGATAGGAGACCACGGGATGATACCCATCCCATGCTCAAGACAGAACGGTACCAGTTCATTCTCGATACGCCTATCTAGCAGGTTGTAGGGAGGCTGTTCACAACAATAACTCACGTACCCTCGGCTATCACTGATCTTCAGAGCTTCCATCACACGCCAAGAAGGGTGTGTCGAGCAAGCCACATGTCGGACTTTCCCTGAGCGAACCAGCTCATCGAGAGCAGCCAAGGTCTCCTCTTGAGGAGTATTCGGATCGAATCGGTGTATGAAATAGAAATCGATATAATCCGTCTGCAATCGGTCCAGAGAGTCTTCACAGGCCTGCATAATATGTAACCTTGAATTGCGACGATCGTCAGGTCCAGGTCCAGTTGGTGGAGATACCTTAGTGGTCAGTAGAACTTGTTTGCGCAACCCACTGTCCTTCAAAACCCGACCAATGATACGTTCGGCTTTCCCATTTGCATAACTATCACCGGTGTCAATCAGATTTATGCCAGCGTCAATCGCACGCTCCAAGATCTGTTTCGCTTCATTCTCTGGTGTCGGATCAGCAAAATTTGCCGTACCCAGAACCAACGTGGAGACCTTCACTCCAGTTCGGCCAAGTGCTCTGTATTCCATATAAAATCCTCTTGCGGTATCTCGTTATTTCACTAGATCAGAGCCACCCAGATTCAGAATCGCTTCAATCTTTTCCATACCACCCACCCGATCAGCCCATTCTTCATATACATTACGTGCCGCAGCCTGGAAGGGTCCCCTGTCAGGGTTAGTGATGTCCACACCCACATCCAGCAACTGCTTTAGGGCCGAATCTGCCTCAGCTCTATACCAGGCTCTCTGCTGCAGAATCATTGCTCGAGCAGATCTGTCTATAACTGCACGGTCTTCTACGGAAAGATTGTCATAGAAATACCGACTCATCACTACGTATTCGATCAGTCTGATCCAACCGATTCGTGCCCAAAAAGGAGCCGGTTCATAGAATCGTTTGGCAAAATAGTTTGGGTCCGCCGCCTCTGCACCGTCTATGACCATTTGTTCCAACGCTGTGTACAACTCCCCATATGCCATGGGCATTGGATTCGCACCGAATGCTTTAAACGTGGCCAGATGCAACCTATTCTCCATCGTGCGTATCTTGAGTCCACTCAAATCTTCTAGGCGTTTGATTGGGTGCTCGGTGGTCATGATGTGACGCTCACCCACGTCGAAATAACCCAACAGGTGTAACCCACGGCGTTCGAATGCGGGTGCAAGGCTCTGCCCTATAGAAGAGTCCGCCACCGCATCAAAGTGCTCCGGCCCATCAAACAGGAAAGGTAATTCAAAGAGATTAGTCTCAGGGACGAAACTAGCCATCACACTCGCTATGTTGGCCAACTCAATACTACCCATCTGCAATCCCTCGACCACATCCCGCTGATTACCTAATTGATTGTTGGGATAAACCTGAACACTAATACGACCTTCTGTGCCTTCGGATACTAGATCCGCAAACAATTCTACCGCACGCACCTGTGGCTCTGATGGATTCTGGGAGAGCGCAGCCTTCAGAATGATGACACGCTCTCCTGAGCCACATCCTGCAATCAGCAGGGAGACAATCAGAACTGCAATTTTACCGTTCACTGGGCAGCCAAATTTGGCAGCCACAGTACTGTACCCGGCCAGTAGGTCACAACGATGAGCACCAAAAGCATAATAACTAATATCGGTGCTATCTGTGCACTCACAGCTCGTACGCTTTGTCCTGCAATACCACAAGCAACAAACAATGTGGCCCCGTAAGGTGGTGTAATGTATCCGATGGACAGATTCACTGTGGCCAAAATCCCAAAGTGAAGGGAGTCAATCCCAAAGTCTAAGGCCAATGGAAACAAGATTGGCACGAACACAATCACTGCTGAGAAGCTCTCTAGGAACATCCCTAATAAGAGCAATATCAAGTTCAAGAAGATCAAGAACAAAATGCGGTCGCTTATGTGGGACTGTAACAGGTCCCCCAAAGCTTGAGGCACCTGGTGTGCCGCCACCAGCCATGCAAACAACATTGCCGTCGCCGCTATAAACAAGACCACACAAGATCTTTCGGCCGCATCGAGAGCTATGGACGGAAGATCTTTCCAGCCAATTTCGCGATAGAGGAAGAGCCCAACTGTGAGACCATATACTACAGCTGCAGCTGCAGCCTCAGTCGCAGTGAACACTCCCCCTAGAATCCCAAATACAATCAAAATCGGTAGCCCTAACGCTGGGAGTGCCTTAGATCCAGCAGCTAAAGCTTTCCGGACATCAAACGGTACAGGCGCATCGAAATCCGGCCCTTCCTTGAGTGCTTGTCGATATGCAACCATCATAAGTCCGAGGCCAATAAGCACTCCAGGCACAACACCTGCTAGGAACAACTGAGCCACAGAGGCTCCAGTCACATATCCAATCACTATCATCAAAATACTTGGAGGTATAATAGGACCGATCGCTCCCGCAGCTGCCTGTAATGCAGCTGCGAAACGCATGTCGTAACCTCTGTCTCGCATCGCCGGCAACATTATCGAACCCACGGCTGCCGTATCCGCTGTAGAGGACCCTGAAATTCCCGCAAACACCATACTGGCCATCACCGTAACCATCCCTAGACTTCCCCGCACAAAGCAAAAACAGGCGGAAGCAAACTCTACGATTCGCCGTGACATACCTCCCTTGTCCATCAATCCTCCAGCTAGCATAAACAATGGGACCGCCATAATCGGCCACGAATCTAGTGCGGTGAACATACGTTGAGGAACCAGAGTGACCGGAAGATTAGGGTCTGCCAAAATAGCACCTAAAGCACCCACACCGAGGGCGAATGCTACTGGCATGCCAATTATAATCAGCACGAGCATTATCAAAACCAGCAAAATCACGGCATGTCCCGATCTGGGGCGTATTGCAGTGTTGCCAGAATAGATTCCAAAAACATCAATCCACCGGCAATGGGAAACACTAAATACACCAACCCCATATTCAAATGCATGGCGGGAGAAATCTGAACCAACCCGATCATCAGAAGTCGTACCCCCCAAATCACCACTACTGCGGAGTAAGCTGCGATCAGACAACCTGTTATCACTGCAATCGTCTTTCGCACTTTGGGGGGCAATGCTGGCCCAAGATAGTCGACAGCTAAATGGCTACCTCTACGCAAACAGATAGAGGACGTGAGCAGGATGATCCATACCTGGCAGAAACGGGCAAGTTCTTCGGTCCATGTGGGAGGCTGGTTGAACACGTACCGTGCAACCACTTGTGTGAAGACAGCAATCGTCAACAAAGCAAAGAGAGTTACAATTATTATTTCGACCGATCTGCGGACCGGCCGTAAGAACTGGTTAATTGCTCCAGTCGACAATGATTTGGGCGCAGATTTTGATCGCACGAATGTAATCTTCGACATCCACCCATTCGTCATGCCCACCAGCCTGTGTAAGATCTCCAGCTAAGGGGCCAATACCAACTGATGGAATATCGCTAAAGAGTTTCGGATTTCTTATATCGCTCCCTGAGTGCAGTGGATTAGCCTCAGGCTCTACACCAGTAACGTTGACTACAGCCTGGTGGACCGTTTGATACAGTGGGTGATTATCAGGGACCTCAACACCTTGAGTCCCAAACAGCCATTCTACTACTGGCGGGTTCTTTGTCAGCCATTCGTCACCTTGTATAACTAGGTCAATAGCGGCCAGTATCTCCTGTTGCACCTCTGGCATTTGTTCATTTGGAGGGAAAGTGGTAGATGCTTCAATCACACATTCAGTGGGAACCTTTGTCGTTCTGCCTGCTGTACCACAAGATAAATGACTTGTAAGAAGGTTAGTAGAACGACCAACTGCAGCATCAAGGGCGGGATGAAAAACCCGGCTCGCCCTATCCTCTCCGAGATCTCTTAATGCACTTAACACCAAGCTAGCTTTATCGATTGCATTGACCGCCATGTGAGTGAAAGCTGTCTGCCCAGGTTCTGGAGTGTCAGGAGGATCACCCTTTACAGTAACTCTGAACTGCAACATGCCCGAAGTGATCGACTTGATGTCCTTTAGACCTTTTTCTGATTCAGCAGGATGGAGATAAACCGAAGCATCTGCGTGATATCCCTCATTAAGTAATCCTAGTATGCCACGGGCATTGCGCTTAGCCGGAGTACTGGCAAGGAGGACGTCGCCTCGAGGAGTTCCAACAGTCTCTAGCACGGCCGCAACTGCCTCAGCCATTATAGCCACACCAGCCAGATCATCCGCTACTCCCCAACCATAGATTCTACCATTTTCTATTTCGGCAGCGAACGGATCATGTTCCCAGTCTTTCAATAATTCATCCGTTACTGGCACACCATCAGGATGACCGAAAAACAGCATGCTTCTACCAGCCCCAGTTCCGTGCAACCGCCCCATCACGCTGGTCCGTTCGGTCATATCTATGGACTCTTCCGCAGCGAATTCAAGATTGAGGCTAAGTGTAGTCGGCAACAGACTCAGCGTTTCAACCTCAAGACCAAGCTCTTCAAACCGTGCCGCCACCAACGCCTGAACAGCTTCTCCATCCGGCTGGGCCCTTATCAGACTTTGTAAGAACTCTATATGAGATTCACGGTTTCGATCTATGGTTTCAAACAACTCCTGTTCCAACTGGCCATCTTGTACGATGCCAGCTTGTAACTGGTATGGGTACAGTATCACCCCAATTACAGCGATCGACCTTAACACAGATCTGATATTCATAGTCAATTTCCTAGGATATTTTTTTATTTAAGTACCTCACCCCCCTTGATGACGCGAACGGGGTTTCGCAAAGCCATCATGTCCATCAAAGGATTGCCATCTACGACTATGATGTCAGCCAACTTGCCAGGTTCTATAGTTCCAAGTTGGTCAGCTATCTGCAGCAACTCTGCACCATTCCGAGTAGCTGCACTGATCACGTGCATTGGATCCATACCGTAATTCACAAATAACTTCATTTGTTGCCACATAGCTTCATAATGGAAGTTCATCGGTGTTCCTGAGTCGGTACCCAGAGCGATCTTAACTCCAGCATTATACATCTGCATCAGTTTTTTCTGATGAGACTTTGGTCGCCCCTTACCTCCCCGGAAATATCCTAGACGCTGGAAATGATCCAGGGATTCTCGGACGTCTTGATACATATCCTGTGGCAGAAACTCTCGCAGCAGTGGATCGTCTAGGCGCTCTGGATAATCTAGTGTCCAGTAGAATATATCTTCCCCACCATTCCACGTCGGAACAATCCAGGTACCGCTATTGATTATCAACTCAAGAGCTTCTTGCTCAATGTAACTCTTTCCTCCTCCTGGCCAGTGCTCTATGGAATTGACACCAGCCTCTACATCAGCCCTTATGCGGGCAAGAGCTCCTCCATGGGTTGCGACCGTCTTACCACGCTTATGTGCCTCTTCTACTATCACCTTCAGGTCTTCAGGATAGATTATACCCCAAGGTTTAAGGAGATCAGCTCCACCTTCTAAGATGTCTATAGCAGCCTGACGAGCCTCTTCTACGCTGTTAACCTTGACTTGGAAATATTTACCCCACTCGTAGCGCCCATAATCACGAACAATGAAAGGACCGCTCACAAAAAGCCTTGGGCCTACAATTTTCCCAGCAGCAATATCGTCTCTAACCTTCACGCTGGGCTCCAGCGGAGCACCTACATCCCTAACCGTAGTCACACCAGCATGGATGAATTGTGGGGCCGAAAGTACCATGATCTCTTCAATCCGGTCTTCGTACTCTGGGAACCATTCAGAATACTCACCATGGCCAACAATCATGAGGTGCCCATGGCTCTCTATAAGCCCAGGCATAACAGTTTTTCCATTGGCATCTATTACTCGGGCTCCAGCAGGAATGGGAGTTATCCCCACTTGTCCAACATGAGTTATATGTTCACCCGAGACCAAAACAACAGAGTTTTGTATAGGTATACCTTCGTTGCCATCAATAAGCATTCCTCCAACAATCGCTAGATCAGCATCTTGGGCGGTTAACACTCCTACAGGCAACATGAGGAGTGTCGCAGCTATAATTGACCGCAAATTCATTTATATCTCCTTGAATAGATTTATTTATGGGGCTGTATCATGGGGATGATTACTACGCACCGCTACCCCTAAGATTGATCACACTAAACCAACTGAGCAATAGAAAAGAGTCGGCGACCAAGGTGGAGCACCGACTACTTATGGAGGCGGCGGGAGTCGAACCCGCGTCCGCGAATCGATCCTACAGAGTTTCTACGTGCGTAGCATCGCTCGATAATTTACTTGGAACGAAGAGCGAGCAATCGAATCCAAGCTAGCTATCTGATAATCTCATCCCTCACCAGAATAGCACTGGTGTGAGACCAGCCCGAATCATCGACGCCTCGGAGATCCACCTCGGGCAGGTAAATCAGGAGACGGGCTACAAACCGTAGTTACGCAGCCAATGCCATTTCAGTGTTGGCAATTATGATTTTCCCAGAAGTTTAACGAGGTTCCGGGAACCTCGGCACGCTGCTCCATGTTCACCAAACGCGTCGAAGCCGTGACGCCCCCGGTATGTTACATATAAATATTTTATCAAACAGTAAAATTATAATTTTTTACATATTTCTCAAACCTGAAGATCCTTTGGGGATGCTATCCCGGTAATCATTCGGGTTGCCCTGATCTATCTAGGTAAGACTCCAGATAACCTTGTAAAAGTAACTCGACTTGCTCGAGTGTCGTAACTTGAAATAATTCCGACCGTAGTGTACGACCATTGGGGAGACCTTTAGTATACCATCCGAGATGCTTTCTGAAATCAATCAAAGTTCGATCTGCGTCACGCCCAAATTGTATTCCGTTTCGTATATGTTCTAAGCACACCTGGAAACGCTCTTCAACATCTGGATCTTCCGGTATCGGCAGGCCATCCAAGGCTGCCCGTGCCTGGGCAAAGATCCAAGGATATCCGTGTGATCCCCGAGCAATCATGACACCGGCACAGTTTGTCTGGTCCCTCATTCTTCTTGCATCGAAACCGACAGTTATATCTCCATTACCTATCACAGGAACATCCAAAGAATCCACAAGAGCAGCTATCTCATCCCATCGAGCATTTCCTGAATACATATCAGTCCGAGTACGAGGATGAAGAGTAACAATCCTAGACCCTGCATCTTGGCATCGGAGTCCAATCTCTACAGGATTACGAGAGGGTTCGTCATAGCCACTACGTATCTTAGTAGTTACCGGTAAATCTGTATTTGCAACAACAGATCTAATGATACGCTCGACCAAATCCATATCACGAAGACAACCTGATCCCCCATTCCTCTTAACAATCTTCTTTACAGGACATCCAAAATTAATATCAATAAAATCGGGCCTGAACAGATCTGTGACCAAAGCAGAAGCTTCACCCATAGTCTTGGGGTTAGAGCCAAATATTTGAACACCGATGAACCGTTCATCTTCATCGAATCTCAAATGATCTCTAGTCTGGCTATTACCCTGCATAATACCGTCAGCACTTACAAATTCAGTGGAAACGATATCTGCACCAAAACGACGACATATGCGCCTAAAAGGAGACTCGCTCACCCCCGCCTGTGGTGCCAAAAAAAGCGGGATAGAATCTCTCGAGAAAAGCTTAAAGATGTCTTCTGCCATATGAGAAAATTTAGAACCCATACCTATTTAGTGGTGTGAAATAGAGTATTACCTAGTCTTGGATTTCCACTGAGAACTGGGTGCATGCGTCGCGGTCCTCGCACCCGATGTATTGTGTTTCACCTGTCAGACGGTTGTGGCGAACCACGTAGAAGCGGGCATCGTTCGAGGAGCCCGCCCCTTGAGTGTTGTACTTTCCAACGTGAAGCTCCCACGATTGGGCTTCCGTAACTGTCTGTTGTTGGGCACCTGCTTCAGCACCGAAGTAGTCCGCTAGGAACGCACCACTAAGAATACAAGCAAGCCCGAAGATGACACTTTGCAAATTACGCATCCGTAGCTCCTTTATTTAAAAAAATAATGCATTTTTCTATGTTTTATCCGTCAAAATCTGTAGATCGAGCAACAACCTCTCTACCACCTTCCTTCCTGACCGTTAATCCCACACGATCAAAGTAATTCAGAATAGGAATCATATGCTTTCGTGTAACCATAAGATATTTACGGAAGTCTATTGGCCCCAACCCTTTAACACCATTCAGTTCAGATGCTACTTTATTAGACGCCTCAGTGATAGCCTCTTTAATTACAAAGAAATCATCATCTATATTAACTATATGACCTTCATGCTCTAACAATTTTATTATCGGCCATAAACTAGGGTCATCCTTTATTATTTCAGGCAATTCATTAACCATCGGTGGCGCTAGCCCCGCATGCAGGTAGACTCCTAGAAGTTCTGTTCGCAAGGAGTCCTGCTCCATGGTAAGGCATGGCTTATACCCAAACCGAGACACCCTATCATTATTGATACTCAAAACTCCTGAGGTCACGGCTTCATCTAAAACGAAATCAGCCAAGAGAGAATCGGAAAGTGTAGGAAGTTTTTGCCTGAGAATTTCGACAGAAATGCCAGGCCTCAGGGGTTCTTTATTATGGAAATCATCTACAACATCCTCAATAAACTTGCGAGCAGCTTCTACTATAGCAGAACCATAAACCTCGTTGGCAAGCTGCCGGGCCCCTGATTCTATAACCTTGATTTTAGCAGGCCCTACAATATCCGGAGCCATACCGGTGCACACTGGAATATCTTTTTCCGACACTCCTTTCCAGCCAGAGATATCTAGAATCGCATCCAGCGCATCGGTCGCATCCCCCTCTACAATCCTCAATAGAGCATCTCTTTCTTCAGGCAAAAGCTTATTCCGTTTTGGCGCCATGGCTTCAGCAATTATTCCTCCTCCTATGGTAGTAACAGGAGAATAAGACCTGATGACCAGGCGATCTCTGACACGTGCCAAGAGTGGCCCCTCAAGCCTTAATTGTACCCAGCCCGAATCCCCAGGAACAATCTCCTCCCCATACATCATTACCACTCTGGCCATTACTTCACTGGTGCCCAAGTGGACCCGTACTCGTTGGCCATATTTTATTGTCCATTCAATTTCAGGAATCACTGTAACAATTGCAGTAATCATAAAAGTGGGTAGCCATCCGGACTCCAAAACCAAAACATTACCTCGTTCTACAGTTTCGAGATCAATGTCTGACCCTGTGATCGCAACAGCGGTCCTTTCGCCTGCTTCAGCTTCACCTACCTGAGATCCATGTACCTGTAATCCTCTAATCCGTCCTTTGATTCCAGGGGGTTGCAGGATAATCTTGTCACCCACAGAAAGCTCACCGCTCCACAATGTCCCTGTCACCACTGTGCCTGTACCCTTAACTGTAAAAACCCTATCCACCGGAAGACGGACAATATCCCTACTAGACCTTTCTTTTGCTTCATAGGACACACTCGCCAATACTTCCATAAGGTCCCCCAAACCTTCCCCCGTAACTGTCGAGGTCTTTACTAACGGAGCATCAGCAAAAGGGGTCCCCGACAATTCCTTAGACACCTCTTCACATACTAAAGCAAGCCAATCATCCTCAACCAAATCAGACTTAGTGATAGCTACTACCATCTTATGAACACCCAGTAGCCTGAGGATGTCGAGATGTTCTTTTGTTTGGGGCATGATACCCTCATCTGCAGATACAACCATCAGCACTAAGTCCATACCGGTTGCTCCAGCCAACATGTTCCGGATAAATCCTTCGTGGCCCGGAACATCGACAACCCCTAAATTGAGGCCCTCCTTCAAGGCTAGTTCGGCAAATCCCAGATCTATTGTGATGCCCCTTGCCTTCTCTTCTTGGAGCCTGTCCGTATCGATTCCAGTCAAAGCTTTAACAAGAGCAGTCTTGCCATGATCAATATGCCCTGCCGTACCTAGAATTAGTTTCTTTTCCCTCATACACCTTCCCTGATAGAGTTTTGCCCACAGGCTATTCTATATCTTCTCCTGTAAGAAACCCTGGGTCGTCATCATTAGAAAATGATCTCGATTCAAAAGACATTAGAGATGTAAAAAAACGAAAGGATCGTAACCCCTTAGATCCAGTTATGTGATAAAGCGTGAAGTCATTTAAGAGCTGGAGGTGGGACCTAATATCTCTGACAGGGGTTTCGCGAGAACCATTTAGTAATGCTCGAAGCTCCTCGAATAAACTACAATCTTCCAAAGATCCGGACATATTATTAGAACAATTAGAGCATACAATGCCCCCGTACTCAAAATCGAACTGCACTCGTTCTGTCGTACCAATACGATCCTTACATTTAACACATGCATCCAATTGAGGCTTGTATCCCAATAGAGAAACCAGCAACCACCCTTCACTTAGTAGCGAAAGTCCGACACCCTCACTTTCCACATTCTCCAATTTCTTTAACCCTTTCGTGAGACACTCAAAAATCTCCCGACCAGGTTCTGATTCTGCGTGAGTTAAAACCAATTCAGCTAAAACTGAGGCTGCCGTGAAACGTAGAACGTCACGGCCCAAGGATTGCCCCCCCTCCCTTATATTGAATTCCTTAAAAGTTTGGAGATCACGTGTTGATTTCACGTAAACGGTGAGGTCCCCGCGAGAGAACGTATTGAGACTACTCCGTCCCTGAAAACTCCCTCTCCGAACCCCCTTCGCCATCACTCCGATCAGCCCAAGATCCAAAGTGTAAAACCTTAGAATCTGGCTCGTTTCACTATAGTTAAAAGATCGGAGCAATACAGAGGGAGTGGTGACCACAGACATGATCAATCTTCATGATCCTGAAGGTGTTCCATAATCCCCCCTCGCTCTTTCAATATCATCTTTCTTGCCTCAGGATCAGCTGTGGAATCCAACAATTCGTCAAGTTGTGCGACTTGTAAGACCAAATGTTTTCTTGTCATATTTGGAACTGAGCCAGAAATTGGCACACCTTGAGGCCTCACGTAGAAAAGCAGACCCCCTCCTACTAGCATAACTCCCAAGAAAACAGCAAAAATTCCTATGGGAGGATCGATCGACTCAGGAGCATCTTCCAGGTAGACAACAGTATCACGAATATCAATACCAGAATACCTACGATATGACCTATCCATACCTAAGGACACTACGTTTATAGGACTGAGACCCTTAACAGCAATTGAGTGAGATGGTTCTCTGACCAATAATTCTAATGTCTCAGTCTTTCCTGGAGCTGGAAATTCGACATCAATACTGGGCAACCCATAACGGATTATAATGGTTCTTTCACCTGGAGGCAGTGGGGCCCAAACTAAGATCCTGTCATCTTCAAAAGTAACCACATCAAATGGTAAATCCCCCTGGTTCAACTGCTCTGGTGAGATGGCATCAGGCGGAATGGGATACGTCCAGACAGCATTATCAACATCAGACACAATAGTGCGTATGCCATTATTTGATATTTGAAAAATATCTGTAGCACGCCACCCGCCTTCCCATTCCTCCAAGAAGATATTGCGGAAACTTAAAGATAGGTTGTTGCTGCCAGAAGTTGCTCCTTCAGAGCTAAAAACATTTATTAAGTACAGGCTGTCCATTTGTTCTGGATCTGAGATTGCCGACCCAAAATAGAACACCCCCTCATAATGGAAAGAGGCGAATAAAACCTCGTCATGATATTCGTTGCCAGCCAGCCAAGGTGTAGTGATCCCAAAGTTTCCATCCTGTGAAATATTCATAGAATCAATACTGCTAGTCATTTCTGGTGACGCCCGATGTAGGACTACCATCCCCGAATCAATCCCAATGCCATCCAGTATCACCCTACCCCGAAGCCTCAGGTTGCGATCATCTTCTTCCATGACCTGTGAAAACCCTAGAGATAGCAAAGAACATAGAATCGCCAGGGTTGCATGAAGAGTATGTATGAGGAAATGCCCCGTGTGATATTTCAATAAAATATAATCTTTAGGGGTTGAAACGACCGAAATCTTCTGGAGCTAGATTGCGCAGATATTCCTTCAGATCCTCTGCAGCCGAATCCGAGCCCATCTCCAGCTTGGATGAAGATCCATCATACTCTAAGACTGAGCTGCCCTCAGATACTTCAATAGATGTTGACCCAAGGAGCTCTTCGTGTGCCAAGATCTCTGCATTCATACGCAAAGCTACAGCAATAGAGTCGGATGGGCGTGCATCAATTGAAACGATCTCCCCATTCTTTCTTATAATCATTTCGGCAAAGTACGTGTTCTCTTTAACACGACTTATGATGACCTTCTGGAGAGTGCCACCCAGGCCACCAATCATAGATACAAACAAATCATGTGTTAGTGGGCGAGAGAATTTCATCTGGGCAAGTTCCATGGCAATCGCGCTAGCTTCACCTGGCCCTATCCATATCGGAAGAGCCCTCTGGCCCTTAAGCTCCTTGAGGATTAGAACCGGTGCATTTGAAGACCGATCCAATCCTAGACTTTGTACGCAGACCTGAACCAACACCAGCAATAACCTTTAGTCAGAAATTTGATAACTCATAAACTCGTATTTAAGAATACTCCTAAGGCTCTCATGAGTTCTCTGTTAATATTAAAATTAATATCCACATATCACAGATATGTATTCCCACCAACATCAATGCCAACCGAGTTAAGCATCAATAGCAGCCAGGATATCACTTGTTTTATTTGATTCTTCCCACGGAAATAAATTTACAGTACGTCCATTTTTCAATTTACTACTGACCGGATTTCTCCCGAAATGCCCGTAGGAAGCAGTAGGAAGAAATATAGGATCAATAAGATTCAACTGTTCTATGATGGCCTGAGGACGAAAATCAAAAATCCCCTTAAGAACTTCAACCATCTGATGGTCGTCAAATTTACCAGAACCTTTAGTGTCGATATTTATAGCTACTGGTTGAGCGATACCGATTGCATACGCTATGCGTATCTCACAATTAGTTGCACGCCCTGACTCTACTATGTTACGAGCAATCCAACGACATAAATAAGCCCCGGATCGGTCGACTTTAGTAGCATCTTTACCACTAAATGCACCGCCCCCGTGAGCCCCGATCCCTCCGTAAGTGTCAACTATTATTTTACGTCCTGTAAGGCCCGTGTCCCCATGAGGACCGCCTATAACAAATCTCCCAGTAGGATTAATATGAAATTCACATTCATCCGGATCTAGGAGATCAGATTTTATAGAATGTAAGATTACTTCTTGAATAATCTCATCCCGGATTATCTCGTTTTCTATATCTGGATGATGTTGAGTGCTTACTACAATATTGTCGATGGAGACAGGGACGCCATCTTCGTAAACCACACTCACTTGAGCTTTGCCATCAGGACGAATCCAAGGCAAAATCCCTTCACGTCTAACCTCAGCTAATCTACGTGTTAAGTGGTGGGCATATTGGATTGGTACTGGCATATACTCTGGCGTTTCATTTGTTGCATACCCAAACATCATTCCCTGATCCCCTGCACCACCGACGCCTACACCCATGGCAATATCTGGAGACTGATGATCTATATAGGTGATCACATCACAATTGTTTCCATCGATCCCGTAACTGGGATCATCATATCCTATATCAACTATGGTTTTTCTAATTATTTCTGATATATCTACATTAGCACTAGTAGAAATTTCACCCGAAACAATAGCTGTTCCAGTAGTAACGAGAGCCTCACAGGCCACCCTAGAAGTAGGGTCTTCAATTAAAAGAGCGTCTAAAATCGCATCTGATATTTGATCCGCGACTTTGTCAGGATGCCCTTCTGTAACAGACTCAGACGTAAAGACAGACTTGCCCATTAATAATACCTCTGAATGATTTTTAATTTAAAAAATAAAAATACATCATTTTTTTTATTTTCGAGAAGACAAATGCCAACGTTCCAAGAAAACCGACAGGTCGACCGAGCCTCCAATCCCTTCTGCTAAACATTCTAACACTTCTCTACTCTTAGTAGCTTTCATAGCTTCCTTTGCAGCTTTGCGAGCATCTTCAATTCGAAAACTGCGTACTGCTTTTTTGATTTCAGGCAATACAGGCCACGCAACAGACAGGGCAGTGATATCCAAGCCCAGGAGAAGGAAAACACCCAAGGGGTCGGAAGCCATTTCACCACATACACTGACTTCAATCCCAGTACTTCTCCCTACTCTAGATACTTGAGCTAACTGCTTTACAACGGCAGGTTGAAATGGGTTGAACAACTCAGCCAATCGTAAATTATTACGGTCTACTGCCAGTGTATACTGAGTAAGATCATTAGTGCCGACAGAAAAAAAATCACTGTGTCTAGCCAATTCTTTTGCCTCTAGAACCGCAGCTGGGGTCTCCACTAAAAGACCCAACTTATAACCTGAATTGTACGGGATCCCCTGTCGGCGTAGACGCTCCTCCTCCTCCTCTACTAAACCACGAACTTGACCCATCTCTTCTATGTCGTTCACAAGAGGAATCATTATCCTTAGATCTCCATGGGCAGAAGCACGTAGGATGGCACGGATTTGAGTTCGGAATAGATCGGGTTCGTCAAGACACACCCTAATAGCTCTCCATCCAAGAAAAGGATTGTCTTCCGCTGGCATTCGTAAGAACATAGGCAGCTTGTCACCGCCAAGATCGAAAGTTCGGACAGTAACTACCTGTTTGGGAAACGTAGATACCACCTGCTTATATGCTTCATATTGATCGTCTTCACTTGGGATCTGGTTGCGGCCTATTACCAAGAATTCGGTCCGGAACAGGCCCACACCTTGTGCCCCATATTTCTTAGCACGTTCAGCCTCATTGGGTAAATCTAAATTAGCACGTAGCGCAACTGGCTGTTCGTCGACAGTTAGGCATTCTAACTGTGCGACTTCTTCAATTTCGTTTTCGGATTTTTCAATTTGTATTTCACGAACTTTGAATATTTTTCGATTATGAGGATCTGGATCCAAAACCACCCTTCCAATACTGCCATCCACAATTACATGTTGTCCCGTACTAGCATGGCTTAAGACAGAGCCAAGGCCACATACAGTAGGGATACCTAATGATCTGGCAAGAATGACCCAATGAGAAGTCCTTGTTCCCTCATCAGCAGCTATACCTCGGACAATATTGGGATCCATTTGAACCGTAATACTCGGAGATAAACTTTTAGCAACAACAATAGTTCCATCTTTTAGATCAGATACATCTGTAGGATCTGACATACCCAATAGTTCGTACAATAGTCTGACCTGAAGATCCTTAAGATCATTTATAGGATCCAGGACCATAGGATGGGCAGTTCGACCCCACAGGGCCTGGAGCTCGAGGATCCTCCAGTTGATAGCTTTAGCCGCTGAAAGTCTGTAATTGCGAATATAAAGAGCTGCTTCCCCAATAAAGGTTTCGTCATCAAGCATAAGAAGTTGAGGCTCAAAAATCCTTGCCTCCACACTTCCTAGACGTTCTTCTGTAGATTCCTCAAGTTTATTAATCTTTTTTTTGGCCCAATCAACCACATGATAAAGCCTATCGACTTCATCATCCACATCACTGGCTTCTATGGATTCGTGAGGGACTTCTGGCACCCCCCTATTAAGAATATAGACATGCCCTAGCCCTATACCTTCAGAAGCAGCCACACCATCAAATTCTCTAGACACCTTGGATTTCCCCAAAACCTCTTGATATAAAATCAGTTAATGTTTTCAAAGCCTGTTCTGCATCTTCACCTTTTGTTTTGATCACAATTTGTGATCCTTTTTCAGCTGCTAACATCAGAACTCCCATTATGCTCTTGGCATTAACCTGCAAACCATCTTTTTCTAACCAAATATCACACCTAAAAGACTCTGCAGATCTAACTAATTCAGCAGCAGGACGTGCGTGTAATCCCAGAGGGTCAACTACCGTTACCCCACTCTCAAGTAGTACATCCCTCATAAAATTCCCATAACTAGAATATTCCCCCCGATATTACATCTAGTATAAAATTATTGTTCATAATCCTGTTCAATATATTCCTTTTAATCTAATTCTTCAGAATTTTTATTTGTAACATAATATAGAAGATTCAGTGCCTCATTTTTCAGTTAAACGATCCCCAAGAAATTTGTCCATCAATCGGGCTGATTCGTCCCAACTGAATCTTTCTGCAAATCCCCTGCCTTTCTCGCCCATAGAAGAACGGAGCTTTTCATTTTCTATGAGTTCTAAAATACGGTTAGCCATATCATCTATGTTTCCGTGAGGAACCAGGTACCCCGTTTCTCCATCTAAAATCGAGTCGCACAATCCTGGTGAGTCACTAGCAACAGTGGGTGTTCCACATGCTGCGGCCTCCAAGTTTGCGATACCCCATCCCTCTTTCGATGAGGCCAATACATGAACCCAACTTTTCCTAAGCAAATCTATTTTTCTGCTTGTAGAGACAAAGCCCAGGAAATCTACTGAGCCATCTAAACCCAAAGTAGTTCTGAGAACTTCTAGCCTATCTCTGTAGTCACCATGCCCCGCAATAAGAAGTCGACATTTAATACCTCGTCCTACAAGTATTGCCATAGCTCGTAGGATTAAACCGATGCACTTATATCGCTTAAGACGCCCCAAGTATAAAATCGTTGGTTCTTCAAAGCGATCTCTGTCCAAGCCTGGTGTTAATTCGTTCAAATCTACCCCGTTAGGGATAATCTCAATGAGATCTCTGTGGATTCCTCTCCGTATCATATCCTTAGCTGTACTCTGGGAAACCACTATTGTAGGGATACCTTTAAAAACCCATGGTATGGGTATTTCCAAAAACCAGGTGGCAAAAGCGACAGGGAATGAAGCTTCACGAAAAGCTGTGGAGCCAAAGAGGTGATGTACCAATAAAACCACAGGAACATCCACCCACCATGGAGAGAAGAAAGGAGTTTTGTTTAGATCTTCTACCACAACGTCAAACTTTCTATCTCGAAGATGTCGCCTGTAGTACATTGGTGCTAGGAAAGGAACAGTATGACGCCCCCCGATACGATGAACTTCTATGCCAGCAATTTTTGTTAAAGACTCCGCCCCCTTCCATGACGAACAAAGAAGTGTGACAGAATGACCCATATCCACTAGCCTCTTGAACGTTTCTAGCAAATGGATCTCAGCGCCACCTGCCTGTGGATTATCAGGATCAAGCCAATTTAGGACGAGAATATTCACAGACTGAGGTCCAGAGTTAGGCTTTTATTTTTTTATAGAGTGCATCCAATACACCGTTGACAAAGCTTGGAGAATCTCTGCCGCTATACCTGTCTGCCAATCTTACTGCCTCTTGGATTGAAACTTTAGGGGGTATGTCTTCAAAATGAATAATCTCCACAGCAGCAATTCTGAGCACAGCTCGATCTATAATGGAAAGACGATCAATCCTCCAATTATCTAGAGCTTTAGCAAGGGCCACATCTATTTCTTCCCCATGTTCATCCAATGCAACTAACAGTCTCCGGACGTAAGGCAAACGTTCAGGTGCTATAGGTCGAGTGGTGACGCTATTTTCTAGTGATTGAGCGAGAGTAGTGCTCTCATCATCGACATCCCAACGGTAATGAACCTGTACCGCCCAGGCACGAGCACGGGTTCTATTGATCTGCAGAGGCAAATCGTAGCTACCATCCTGGCCCACTAATCCTCCATGTCATCATACAGGGCCATCATATGGATAGCACTAAGAGCGATCTCTCTTCCCTTGTCATGCCCTTCCCTGGAAGCTCGTGCCAAAGCTTGTTCATACGTATCCGTTGTAAGAACTCCGAATAACAGCGGTGAGTCTAACATTCGTGCTACAGCTCCAAGCCCCTGGCTCGCCTCATTCGAGATGTGATCAAAATGAGCTGTCTCACCCCGTATAACACAACCTAAAGTTATGACTGAATCATAAGGATATAGAGAAGCCACTTTTAGAGAAGTTTGTGGGAGTTCCCAGGCTCCAGGTACCCAATAAACATCTATGTGCTCGATAAGCACTCCAAATTCTACGAGAGTATCCTGACATCTATCTACTAATTTTGCAGTGATCTTTTCGTTAAATAGAGATGCTATGACAGCAACATGTTTATCTTCAGCTAGAGAAAGACTGGGGATGCTACTCCCTGATTTGGGATTTTTCATCTTAAATAAAGATACACACCTACAATAAATGGCCCAATTTAGAACGTTTGGTGTCCAGGTATCCTTGGTTATGTCGGCTGGGATTAGCCTGGAGCCCTTCCCGACCCGTAATCTCTAAATTATAACCTTCCAGTCCAATAATTTTTCGGGGATTATTTGTTAACAATCGAATTTTATGAAGCCCTAGGTCCAACAGGATTTGTGCACCAATACCATAGTCACGAAGGTCAGGTTTAAAACCCAGGGCTCGGTTAGCTTCTACAGTATCATGCCCCTGATCTTGGAGCTCATAGGCTTTAATTTTGTTGTGAAGGCCAATCCCTCTACCTTCTTGCTTCAAGTAAACTATAGCTCCGTGACCGACTTCTGAAATCTGCCTCATAGCGGCTTCTAATTGATGTCCACAGTCGCATCTTATAGATCCAAAAACATCACCCGTGAGGCATTCTGAGTGCATACGTACTAGAACATCCTCTTTTCCATCTATGTCTCCTTTGACTAAGGCAACATGTTCCCTGTCATCAATAGGACTCTGGTAAGCAATAATGCGAAAATCGCCAAAGCCAGTAGGTAGATCTGCCTCAGCTATCCTCTCTACTAAACGTTCCTTAGTTAGGCGATAAGAAACAAGTTGGGCTACGGTAATAAACTTGAGGCCATGTTCCTGTGCGTATAACTCTAGCTGCGGACGACGTGCCATAGTGCCATCAGGATTTAGAATTTCACAAATCACTCCAACAGGTGGAAGGCCGGCCATTCTAGCAAGATCCACAGATGCTTCAGTCTGTCCAACTCTACGGAGGACCCCTCCAGGCCGAGATTTAAGAGGAAAGATGTGCCCTGGGCGCCTCAGATCTCCAGGAATCGTATCTGGATCTGCCAAAACTTGGATAGTTTTAGCACGATCTTGAGCACTTATGCCAGTGGTCACTCCAAAGCGTTCATTAGCATCCACTGAGATTGTAAAGGCCGTACCCTGAGGATCGCTGTTATCATCGGTCATTAGCTGAAGCCCGAGCTCTTTAGCCCGTAGCGGGGTCAGTGATACACAGATCAAGCCACGACCAAACTGTGTCATGAAATTAACCGTTTCAGGTGAAATGAGAGATGCCGCACTTACCAAGTCTCCTTCATTTTCACGGTCCTCGTCATCAGCAACGACAATGATCTTGCCCTTTCGGATATCCTCCAAGGCAGCTTCGACCGAATCAAACGGCATCCAAATTACTCCTTATTCAGATTGAACCCATGTTCACTAATACTATTTTCACAAAATTATGAATATCTCTAACAATCAAAAAGTATAACGCTACTCTGAGCCAGAGAGCATCTTCTGTATATATTTCCCAATCATATCGCTCTCTATATTAACTAAATCTCCAAGATTTAGATTGTTTATGTTAGTGTTCTCCCAAGTGAATGGAATGATACCGATCTCACACATATCGTCATCAGTAAGGTCATTTACCGTAAGACTAACACCGTTGATAGCAATCGACCCATGAATGACTGTTTGTCCTGATATCTCAGCTGGAACTCGGAAAGTAAGCAGACGATGATCACCTTTTTCAGAAACCGTAACCAGTTCTCCCATACCATCCACATGTCCCTGTACTAGATGTCCATCTAAGAGACTTTCAATCACCAAGGACCGCTCAAGATTAACCTTACTGCCCTCGATGTATAAGCCTGATAAGGTGCGAGAAAGAGTTGTGGCTATACTATGTACTATAAACCCACCATCTAAGATAGAAACTACAGTGTGACAAGCCCCATCCAATGAGATCGAACTTCCAGGATTAAGTCCTTCTAGTATAGCATTAGCCTCGATACAAATTTCACGTGCACCGTCTAGTTCACGGACATATCGAACCATACCAACCTCTTCAATGATTCCACTGAACATTAAATTTTCCGATCGTAAGTAATAAGGACATCTGATCCTAGATGAAGAGGATCGCCTACAGCTCTCCAACCAGGACCATAAGGTTTGCAAAGTGTATCAGGAAATGCCGGGACACCTTGACCCCCGAGTGAAATAGGCGCTGAGAAAAGATAGAATCTTTGCACTAATCCTTTATTTAAAAAGGTGCTGGCAATCTTGCCCCCCCCCTCACAGAGGATAGAGGTTAAACCTAATTTCCAGCATAATTCCAAAGCGTACTCCAAATTGACACGGCCATTATCTTCTGGGACGACTTCTACCTGTGCACCTGCCTTTTCCAGATCTCTAATACGATTTAGAGGAGCAGTTTGTGTAGTAAGGACAAGGACAGGAGCCTCATCAATAGTCCGTAAAAGTCTTGCTTCTGACGAAATACGACATCTAGAATCTACAACAATACGGGTAGGTAATATTCGTGGCTTAAAACCATAACGGACAGTGAGAAGGGGGTCATCCACATAGGCAGTTTCTGAGCCAACTAGAATAGCATCAAAACCACCCCTTAGGTAATGTGATTTCCTATTGGCGTCCAATCCAGTCAACGAAGTCTTTTCACCAATTTTGATAGCAATACGTTCATCACTACTAATGGCAAGCTTAACTGCTAAATATGTACATCCCTGATTTTTGATGTGAAAGAACGCAGGATCAACTTCGTAACCCAAGGCATTGTCAGATAAAGGTCCTGAAACCTCTATGCCTGATTCAGATAACAATTGACCACCATCCACCACCCCCACACTTGAATCACGTGCTCCAAAAATTACACGACTAACTCCAGCTTTAATTAGAGCATTCGTGCAGGGGGGAGTTTTTCCATAATGATTACAGGGTTCCAGAGTAACGTAAGCTGTGGATCCTTGTGTGTTACTACCAGCCATCTTTAACGCATTCACTTCGGCATGAGGACCTCCAAATTCTTCATGCCAGCCTTCACCGACAACCTTTCCATTTTTCACCAAGACACATCCAACCATGGGATTAGGTCGAACATGGCCCCATCCTTTTCTTGCTAAAGAAACAGCTCGAGTAAGCCATTTTATGTCAGAATCAATAAGAGATTTACTGTTTTTTTTATCCACTATCATCAGATAGTCACCCTTAACGATAAATCTAAAAATTTAGTGGTACTATCTGGACTATATTCTCCCTTATAATCAACTAAATCATTAAAACCACCGATCCACCCAGCCTCCAGAGAAAATTGAAAAAAGAGGCGTGTCAAAGAAAGACCCATGTAGTAAACTGGACGTCGTGTAGTAAGATTTTGGCCAGCAACTATCCCTGGCTCTCCAGGAACACCAGGATCTGAGACCAAAATACTGAGATCACCTCTTTGCCAATCAAGACCAGTCCCCAACAAAAAAGCAAATACAAACAGATCTTTACCAATAGAAGCTCGTAGTGAAGTAGTAGATATTTCAGTATCTAGCTGAATGTCATCACCTCCTATAGAGCTCCAATTTAATTCTTCACCGAAATGCTGAACCAGCGATACAGTAATTCCAGGCATAGTAAAAGACTCACCAAGCAATCCTAGTCGACCACCTAGTGATAACAATTTTTCGTTATTTGTGAATCCATATTTTTCCTGAAGTAGTAATAGATCAAAAGATCCCAATAGATCTAATGAAAGTATTCCTCCTATGGTCGGCGAAAATGAAAACCCGTCTAGTACACCAGCTGCCACAGTAGTTTTTATACCATAGACCCAAACATTCGTCTTACCAGGAATAACAGCTGTACTTTCCAATACATTAGGTATGTCGAACTCGGAAATCTTTAAATCTGCACCCAAGCTCAATCGAGGTATTTTTCCAAACCTACGGCCCATAGTACTGAATGATCCCGTGATTTCACCTCCCATAGCATCAGTTGCAGATATTCCTCCTCGGATCGCCTGGGTGGCTAAAATAGCTCCCTGACAAGGTGCAACCAAAGATGTAGAGCCAGTAGATACACAAGAATCAATAATCTTATTTAGATCTTGAGCGGAGACCGATATGGTTAGAATCACACTTCCCACAACCAAACCAACAATGTACAATACTGCAGTTAACTTCACGCCCAAATTAAGCCTTCCCCAATCTCAACCTCACCCATAACCCACGATGACAATCCCCCAGACCGTAACATCGACATTACACCTTCAACGTCTTCCGGAGACACCACCGCAACCATGCCTACTCCCATGTTAAACACTCTAACCATTTCATCAAATTCAATTTTTCCAGCATCTTGAATTACACGGAAAACATTAGGTATATCCCAAGAAATAGGATCTATTTTAGCACAGAGATTGGGACCAAGAACACGAGGAAGATTGCCAGGAATACCTCCACCTGTGATATGAGCAAGAGCATTTATCATCCCAGTTTCCAGAATTGGTGATACAGAATTCAAATAGCTCAGATGAACATCCAATAATACTTCACTGACGCTACGCTTTGAATCGGGAAACAAATCATCAATTGTAAGATTCATGACATCAAAAACAATATTTCGAGCCAGAGTGTAACCATTGGTATGGAGACCCGAAGATTCGATTCCAATCAAGACATTCCCTGCCCCAACTCGAGATCCGTCAATAATTTTTTCTCTTTCTACAATACCAACTATAAAACCTGCTAGATCGTACTCTGTGGGAGAATAAAAGCCTGGCATCTGAGCAGTTTCACCACCTAAAAGTACACATTTGTTTTCTTTGCAAGCCTGAACTAATCCTGTAACAATTTCAGTAACCACTATCTCGTCCATGGCCCCAGAAGCTATATAGTCCAAAAAGAAAAGAGGTCGAGCCCCTTGGCTCAAAATGTCATTCACACAGTGATTAACCAGGTCTTGCCCCACGGTGTCATGACGGCCAGTAAGGAAAGCTACCTTGAGCTTAGTGCCTACTCCGTCAGCGCTGGAAACTAGAACTGGATTCTTAATTCCTTCAGGTATCGAATAAAGCCCACCAAACAATCCAAGATTAGAGATAGTATTCTCGTCACGATTAGAATCCAAAAGAGACTTTAGTAGTTTTTTGGCTTTATCTGCAGCATCTAGATCAACCCCCACTGTGCTGTAATTCAACTCGACATTATCAGGCATGTGACTCCCGTGTCTGATGACCAAATTCAGCCATTTCTCTTAATGCCATTATTCTCTTTGTGACTTCGATATGTTGAAGTTCCCTAAAACGCTTTACGCTAAAACTCTCGACAGCAAAAGAACCCATAATAGATCCATACACCATTGCCATCTTATAATCATTGATATCAGGAGACCTTACAGATGCCAGGTGTCCGAGAAAGCCTCCAGCGAAAGAATCCCCAGCTCCTGTAGGATCAGAAACGGCATCTAGAGGAAATCCAGGCACTAAGAACATAGATTTAGGGCCAAAAAACATAGCACCATGTTCGCCTTTCTTCACCACTACAATCTTAGGGCCTCTTTCCTGTATCCAATGGGCAGCTCTTATGAGATTATACTCGCCAGAAAACTCTCTAACTTCAGAATCGTTAACTATAAGTATGTCCACACGCTCCAATAGTTTAATTAACGTCTTGCGTTTACCTTTAATCCAATGATCCATAGTGTCACAAGCTACTATTTCAGGCGAACCAACCTGATCGATAACATCAAGTTGTAGAACCGGATCTATATTTCCTAAAAAAACAATACGAGAGTTTTTAAATTCATCGGATATAATAGGTTTAAAATTTGATAATACGCCTAACCGTGTTTCTAGGGTTTCCCTGGAACTGAGATCATAAGAATATCTTCCAGACCAAAAAAAACTTTCCCCTGGAGCACATATGACACCTGAAAGGTCTACTTTGCGATCCACAAGAAAATTCAATTCTTCCATAGGGTAATCGTCACCCACAACACTCACTACTTTTACAGGACAAAGCATGCTGGCCGCAGCACTAAAAAAGACAGCAGATCCGCCTACCACACCATCAGCCTTACCGAAAGGAGTCTCTATAGAATCAAGAGCTATACTTCCTACTACAAGAATAGACATCATCTATTAGTGCTATGAACAGCCGTATCCGAATCCCTGAACATCCGCTCAGGAGCCACAATACCAAGGATAGACAATCCGTTATAGAGAACTATTTGAATTGCACGAGCTAAAACAAGTCGGGCATTTCGTAAATCTGAATCACTAACAAGTACAGCAAGTTCTGGGTTTCGGTTAGGATTTCCTGCATGATACCAAGAATTTACAGCCCCCGCAGTTTCTTCCAAATAATCACACATAATATGTGGAGCCCTGAGACGTGCAGCACGTCTTATCAGTTCTGGGAAATGGCTGAGTTGTTTGATAAGTTCTCGTTCTGCCTTTGTATCAAGAACTGATAAATCTACATTTTCTGCTATCAAATTATCACGTTCAATTCCAGCTTTTCTAAAAATACTACACATGCGCACATGAGCATATTGTATTTTATACACAGGATTCTTATCAGATTGATCTAGAGCTAAATCAAGATCAAACACTAAATGCCCTTCAGGTTTTCGCATCTGGAAAAAATACCGAGTTACATCCACACCCACCTCTGTCATAAGCTCCCGAAGAGTTATGTAGGATCCTGAGCGCTTCGACAGCTTAACGTCTTTACCGTCACGTTCTACTCTAACCATTTGATGTAATACGTAATCTGGATACCCTTCAGGCAAACCCAAAGCTTGCAAGCCTGCCTGTACCCTTGCAATGGTTCCGTGATGATCCGCTCCTTGGACATTAACAACCTGGTAAAATCCACGATTCCATTTATCTATATGGTATGCCACGTCAGGAAGAAAATACGTAGGAGAACCATCTCTCTTTATCATAACTCTATCTTTTTGGTCTCCAAATTCTGTAGTGCGAAGCCAAACAGCATCGTCTTTGTCATAGACATGCCCAGCCTTTTTGAGTGCTTCGACTGTAGACTCCACTTGTCCGTTTTCATATAGAGATGATTCCAGGAAATAGACGTCAAAATCTATACGAAAATCAGACAGGTCTTTATCCTGTTCATCCCGTATAATTCGAATGGCTGTACGCTTCATTAAGTCTAAGGGTTTTTGGCTATTATCTCCCTTAAATCGATCGCCATATTCTGCTGCAAATTTCTCAGCAATTTTAATTACATACTCTCCTTGATATCCTCCTTCAGGTAAATCTATTTCTTCACCGAGGTATTGTTGATAACGAGCCCAAACACTCTCTCCTAGGCGATCTATCTGAGCCCCAGCATCGTTATAATAGTATTCACGCCCTACAGACCATCCATTCCATTCTAAAAGTCCAGCAATAGCATCCCCTAATGCACCTTGGCGCCCATGACCTAAATGTAGGGGGCCAGTAGGATTAGCTGAGACAAATTCCACCATGAATTTACGGCCCTTTCCATCATCAGAACGACCATATCCATCTTGCTCAACAATAATATCCATTAAAACAGTCACTACCTGGTCAGTACTCAACTTGAAGTTTAGAAATCCAGGTCCAGCGACTTCAACAGCTTGGATTCCAAATTCTCCAACCTTTATATGAGATGCAATTTCCTCAGCAATTGTACGAGGTGATTTACCCACAGCTGAAGCCAGGGTAAGTGCTACATTCGTAGCCAAATCACCATGGCTTGGATTATTGGGCTGATCTAAATGAACTGCTACATCACTAATCCCCATTTCAGAAAGAATTCCTTCAATAACTTTTCGAATTGCTTCCTGAGACATTTATCTGATCTGGTTTCCCAAGCCTATTAACCGGAGGACGATGATTTTGAGGACTTGCTAGAGGATTTGTCAGACGCAGTAGACACTTCTGACGAAGATGACGAATCACCCTTTGGAGATTCAGGTGCCTTAGCACTAGGAACGACACTCTCCTTATCTGAAGAAGCCGCCTTTTTATAATCTTCACTTCGATAATCAGTTATGTAAAATCCTTCACCCTTGAAGATCAAGCCTGCTCCACCAGAGAGAAGACGTTCTGATATTTTGCCACACTCCGAGCATTCAGAATAAGGTTCGTCTGACATATTCTGAAAAAGCTCAAATTCGTGCCCATTAGGGCATCTGTACTCGTATGTAGGCATTAGCTAATCTTTTATGGTTTGTCCACTAATAACTATTAGTGGTGTAATATCATAAGAATAAAAAATAACGAGTTAGCAGAGTGTGACCAGGTCCCGGATAGACGCCTAAAGAAATATTTACAACTTCATCAAATACAGCCGGCTGCCTGGACAACCTTATAATCTAACCCGCTTAATCCTGTAGAAAATTAAGGATCGTAAGTCCCCCATTCTTCTCTAAGAACGTCACTAATCTCTCCCAAGGTCATGCCAACCTTAACAGCCTCTATTATAGGAGGCATCATGTTATCACTATTACAGGTAGCACTCCGTATGCCATCTCGTGCATGTGACAAGGCCTGGGAATTGCGCTGTTCCTTAATTTTAACTAGCCGTGATTTTTGCTCGTTTTCGAGTGCTGAAAAATCTGTGCCAGTAGTATCTAGATATTCGTCATCTTCCTGGAAAGAGTTTACGCCAACCACCAAACGATCATTGGATTCAACAGCTAGTTGATGAGCATAAGCAGACTGATGGATTTCGCCTTGCATAAATTCTACAGCTTTTGCCGCCCCTCCAAGTCCTTCAATCTGATTTAAATAAATCCGTGCTTTAGATTCAATTTGATCGGTAAGGCTTTCCACATAATAACTGCCCCCCAGGGGATCTACCGTATCAGTTACCCCAGACTCGTGCGCTAGAATTTGTTGGGTGCGAAGAGCAATCTTTGCAGCTTCTTCTGTAGGGAGAACTAGCGCCTCGTCAAAACCATTAGTATGAAGTGACTGCGTCCCACCCAAAATACCGGCCAAGGCTTGTATAGTAACCCGAACTACGTTGTTAACTGGTTGCTGTGCTGTAAGGGTAGATCCACCGGTCTGGGTGTGAAAACGTAGCCTGCACGAATGGTCAGAAGCCTTATAACGTTCTTTCATAAGACACGCCCACAGCCGTCGAGCCGCCCTAAATTTAGCGACTTCTTCTAGAAGATCGTTGTGAGCTGCAAAGAAAAAAGATAGCCGTGGAGCAAAATTCTCCAGGGGAATACCAGCCTCAAGTGCTCTGTCAACATATTCAAGCCCATTGGCAAGTGTGAAAGCAATTTCCTGTGGAGCGGTCGAGCCAGCTTCCCGAATGTGATATCCGGAAATAGATATGGAATTCCAACGTGGTATTTCTTCGGTACAAAAAGCTATAACATCTGATATTAACCTTAGGCTATAATCAACTGGATAAATATAAGTCCCCCGCGCTACGTACTCTTTAAGAACATCGTTCTGGACAGTTCCCGATAGAGTGTCGCGGGCAACACCTTCTTCATCTGCAACAGCTATGTAGAGAGCTAGCAAGATCGCAGCTGTAGAGTTGATGGTCATAGAAGTAGAAACATTATCCAGAGATATCCCGTCGAATAGAATACGCATATCATCTATGGAATCTATAGCAACTCCCACACGGCCAACTTCCCCTGTTGCCATGGGATGATCCGAGTCATATCCCATTTGAGTTGGCAGATCAAATGCAACTGACAGGCCTGTGATACCCTGCTCTAGTAAGTAATGGTAGCGAGAGTTGGTTTCACGAGCTGTACCAAAGCCAGCGTACTGACGCATAGTCCAAAGACGGCCACGATACATATCTTGATAGACGCCTCTAGTAAAAGGAAACTCTCCAGGCTTCCCTATAACAAAAGACTCTCCAACTTCATCCTGTGACATGTCTTCGTAGAGGGGGTCGATCTTTATCCCACTGTCAGTGCTAAATTCAGCACTCTTTGTCTCATTACTCACAAAATTTCCTCGTTATATCCAAATTCAGCAAGAATCATATCCATTTCATAATTTATCTATTATACACCTATTGAGATCCACATTGTTCGAATCTACTATTTCAATCATTAGTATTACCTATAATCCAGGCGAAGTTGCATCTTGATAATTAGGACAACGAAAACCTACTATCCGATCCGGGGCACCCTCAGGTATAGAATCAGTCTCTGGATCTGGAAGTGGAGGCATCATGATCGGTTCTGCCTTCGACCCTAAAGGTATAGTTTTTATATAGCCATCTTGGATACATATAACAAAATGCTCCCTAACAACACGGCCCTCTTCAATAGATATTACACCTGTAGCTCCTTGGAAAGCTGATATTTTACTTAAATTATCAATAAGTTTTTTAGATGTACTAGCCCCCATACCTGTTGCCTGTAACAATAAGGCCGCCGCATCATATCCCAGAGCAGGAACTTCACTTAGTAAGGTGTGTTGATAATAACCTTCGTATGCTTCTACAAATTTCCGATAACCCTCAGACTCTCCATCAGGAGATTGTAGAGAAACTGCTACAACTCCGTTCATGTGCCTGGCGTCAACTCTGGACAGCATGTCTTCCTCAGTCCATCCAGCCGTACCAAGCACCCTAATTTCAAGAGAATCTAATCCATAAAATGTAACCTGAGGTGCCATCAACTCTACATCTCGTACAGGAAGCGGTAATACAAGTACATCTGGGCGTAGAGAATCTACCTGCTGGAGTTCTTCTCCAAAAAAAGTGGCTCCTGGGCTATACATAAACTCCCTGATCACCGAACCACCCATTGATTCAAACATTTCCACAAAAGACTGAGCTTCAAATATAGAAGTTGGAATTTCTGGATATATCAAAATAGCGGTCCCAAGATCACTCTGGATAGCATAGCGAGCCAGGGATCGTGCCCCCCCTGGATCATCACTAGTAAGAGAGTATATCCCTAAACTGTTTTCCGTAAGGATAGAGGCTGTAGGAGATACAAAAACCAGAGATCTTTCCGGATGGTTAGCTATTTCTAAAAGCGTCTGGTATTGCAGGGGCCCGATCACTCCCAGAACATTTGCAGAATCTAGAACAGTTAATAATTCAGATGTTTCCCCAATGATACTGGTTTCATCTTGGACAATGATTTCAGCAATTATTTTATCATCTTTGTTTTTTCCAAATTGATCTAGAGCAACCTGTATGCCTTCTTGAATTAGTTCTGCAAATTGTTTTAGCCGAGGAGAACCATCCCTTGGAAGAATGACACCTAATACTGGAACATTTACAAGATCACTCGTATTAGCCGAGGCGGCCTCTTCAAGAATAAGCTTATCTGACCCCACAACTCCAGCTTCAGTCACCACTTCAAGTGCAGGATCTGTTGGATTCAGCTTAGCATCTACATTTCCACCCGTAGTGGTACACCCCATGTAAGAACTTAGACAAAGAAAAAACCCGGACACCAAGTGGATCCGAGCCTTCATATTAAAACTATCCATGGGCGATCCTACCTTAATCCCCTTCTTTGATCTCTTCCCCTATCTCTTCCTCAGAATCCTCTTCAGCCTCAGCAACCACTTCCTCAGAATCAGCTACTGCTTCAACCTCAGAATCCCCTTCAGCCTCAGTTTCCTCTTCAGCCTCAGCAACCACTTCCCCAGAATCAGCTACTGCTTCAACCTCAGAATCCTCTTCAGCCTCAGCAACCACTTCCTCAGAATCAACAGGATCAGGCAGATCAATCCTATCAGGCAATTCAGTTACCTCTAAAACTATGCGTCTATTCGTAGCATCAGATTCTATAATCTTGAGTTTCAGAGATTCGTAGGGTCTAAAATGCTCAGCCAACACTCCACCTTCACCTAAACCCGTGTGCGAGATTGGTGCAAAACCATCAATATTATTACCCAGATCAACAATAACGCCCTTATCTCCAACACGAGACACCATTCCTTCAAGTTCAACACCTTCAGAGAAACTTTCGACAATTTCAGGCCAGGGATCTTCTTGGGCTTGTTTAATTCCGAGCGAAATACGCTTTGCTTCAGGATCAACTTTAATAACCACCACTTTTATTTCATCTCCCTTTTGTATCATCTCAGAAGGGTGTTCCACTCGCTTTGTCCAACTCATATCAGAAACATGCACAAGGCCATCTATACCAGTATCAATTTCTATAAAGGCTCCAAAAGAGGTGAGATTCCGGACAATGCCATCCAATTGAGTTCCTGGAGGATATCTATCGGGGAGTCCTAGCCATGGATCTTCTTCTGTCTGCTTAACTCCCAAGGAAATTTTTTCATCCTCAGAATCAACCTTCAGAACCACTGCTTCAATTTCGTCTCCGATGTTAACAACTTTTGAAGGATGTCTAATATTTCTTGTCCACGACATTTCAGAAATGTGAACCAACCCCTCGACTCCCTTTTGGATTTCTACAAAAGCACCATAATTTGTAATTGAGACCACTTTTCCTTTTACTCTAGATCCTACTGGATATTTCTTGTCTATGTCTGTCCAGGGATAAGGCAATAACTGTTTAAGGCCCAGAGATATACGCTCACGATCCCAATCAATTTCCAAAACTTTCACATCCAACTTGGATCCGATACTTACAACTTCACTCGGATGACCCACTCTTCCCCACGACATATCCGTGATGTGCAAAAGTCCATCTAGGCCACCGAGATCTATAAATGCACCAAAATCTGTAATGTTTTTAACAACACCTTCACGAACCTGACCAACAAGTAATTCTTTTACTAGACCGTCCCTCTTCTCTTCGCGCTCTTCTTCAAGAATCACTCGACGTGAAACTACTATGTTTCGACGACGTTTATTGAGTTTAATGATCTTAAAATCTAAAGTTTGCCCTAAAAGATCTTCGATGTTAGGAACTCGACGAAGAGCAATTTGTGAGCCTGGGAGAAACGCATCGACGCCCATGATATCGACTGTAACTCCCCCCTTGATCTTTCGTGTCAACATACCCCCCACAGATTCACCAGCTTCATGGGCCTCACGAATTCTCTCCCAAACCCGTAAAAAATCAGCCTTACGTTTAGAGAGGACTACAACACCATCATCGTCTTCCAAGCTTTCAAGAAGAACTTCTACTTGCTGACCAATTTCGATCGCATCTGCTTCTTTGAACTCATCTAACGCCACGGCCCCTTCACTTTTAAAACCAAATTCGAGGATGACCATCGTATCTGTAATTTGAATAACATTTGCATTTACGATATCTCCCTCACAGAAGCCTCCTATGGAATCGGCATGCTGAGCAAGCATTGCTTCAAAATCTTCGGCAGAAATATCAAGTTCATCTTCTCCATAAGGATCTGCGAAGAGTTCGGGGGAAATGCCCTTTTCTGTGGACGACAATCCTACATCCTCAACACTAGCCTCAGATGTTATCTCAGAACTTTCAGAATCAGATTCTGCTGTATATTCTGAAGAATTAGATTCGGGAATCTCTGGAGGGGGGGTCTCTTGATTAGCCATGGTTAATCTGCTGGCTTGAACAGCCAGCACCTGATATTGCTGGGTCAAGCGACAAAGCTTGGATCCAGGTTAAAGTATTAAGAAAGACAATTAAAATCCTATCCTTTATAGGATAGCAGAAAAAGCTATCCGAGCCTTATATAGTAGTCAAGTCTTCTGCCATACTTAAGATGAGTGAAACTTGCTCTTCAAAAGATAGAGATGTCGTATCCAATTCAAATGAATCCTTCGGGCGACGGAGCGGAGAAAATTCACGGGCGGTATCAGTAAAGTCTCTATTTTTAATTATCTTTGCTTCAGTCATAATCTCTTCTGGACTTGGTGAAACAACAAAATTTTGGAGCAACCGACGGCGTGCCCTAGCCTCAAGGTCAGCAACCAAAAATATTTTTAAGTCAGCTTCAGGAAAAACGACCGCACCCATATCTCGACCATCTGCCACGAGATTGCCAAGCATACCTATTTTCCTCTGGATACCAAGCAACCATTCACGAACCACCTTTAAGCTTGCAACAACTGGAACACATTCGGTTACTTCAGTGGTCCGCAGTTCAGAGAAAAGAGGTTCGCCATTAAGGCAAATACCGATCTTAGCATCTTCAAGACTTACGTTAACCCCAATATTATCGAGATCAGTATCGACTAATGAAATCCATCTTTCAGGAGGGATGCCTTCCTTCACTAAAGCATAAGTAATAGCACGATAGAGTGCACCAGAATCAAGATGGCGAAAGCTCAAGCGGCTTGCCAACTCTTTTGCTGTAGTAGTCTTACCAGAGCCAGCCGGACCATCAATAGTAATTATTGGGCCACAAACGATATCGGAATCCACACTCACAGTAGTCAGCCTACCCCTGGAACACCTTCTGAGTGATTAAATCTAGATCCATCTGATTTTGAAGACACTTGTTTCAGGATTTCCCAAAATCCTGGGAAACTGATATCTACAACTGACATATTTTCCATTTCAATTTTGTTGCCATCAAGAGCCCCTAATATCCCAAAAGCCATAGCAATACGATGATCGTTATAGCTTAGAACAAATCCATTAAGAGGTCTGTCGGTACCCACTATCTCAAAACCATCATCGAACTCATCAACCTCCACTCCAACAGCTCTTAGATTATTAACAATCGCTTTGATTCGATCAGACTCTTTGAGTCTGAGTTCTGAAGCCCCTGTAATTTTAGTTACTCCTGAAGCACATGCTGCTGCTGCTGCAAAAACAGGGAACTCATCAATCATAGAAGATACTTCATGTGCAGTGACATCCGTAGATTGGAGCATCGATGGTACAACGTGAATTTCTCCAATCGGCTCTGAATCAGCTGACCAACCGTGATCATATTGAACTATTTCTATTTTAGATCCCATGCGAGACAGAACCGACAGAAGTCCAATTCTGGTAGGATTTAGCCCAACATTCTCTATTACCAATCCATCCTTGATGCCACCAAGTAGAGCAAGAATCACAAAGAAAGCAGCAGAAGAAAAATCTCCAGGAACTTCTATATCCAGGGCACTCATTGTGGACTCAGGAGATTTTAAATCTATCTGCCAACGACCATCACTTTCATAGGAGACAATAGAGACCCCTGCCATTCTTAATATGCGCTCTGTATGATCTCGTGAACAATTTGGCTCTGACACGGATACAGGAACTTCTCCCACAAGCCCCGCCAAAATAAGAGCACTTTTAACCTGAGCACTCGACACAGGTGAAGTGTGAGTCAAACTCTTAAGAGAAGATCCTGTCACTTCCATAGGCAATCTATCAGGATTTTTTAGTTCGCAAAAAATAGCACCCATCCGAGAAAGCGGATGAATTATCCTATCCATTGGCCTACTGCAAAGAGACTCGTCACCCGTAACCTTAGTTGTGAATTTTTGGCCAGACAGAACACCTAACATAATTCGAGCCCCGGTTCCGCTGTTCTGAAAATCCAAAAAATCATCTGGCTCTTGAAAACCCCGGAAACCTAAACCCGGAACTTGAATTTCAGATCCATCATCGGGGATGGATGGAATACACACACCTAACTTCCTCAAAGACACAGCCGTAGCTTGAATATCCTTAGCCGAAAGGATCCCTTCCAATCTACTACTTCCTGTAGCAAGAGACGCTAAAATTAGAGCACGTTGAGAAATAGACTTATCACCTGGAACTCTAATAATAGCCACTCGTCATACCTCCAAGTCCGAACATTTTCCATTATGATCATTATGGGGTATCTCCAAAACCATTCCGTCTCGAGCTATCACGGCTTCAGGATAGACTTCTCTAGCTTCTTGTTCCAGTAGAGAAGGATCATCAGAATAACGAGCAGAGATATGGGTCAGATAAAGACGACCAACAGATGCCTTGAGGGCCAAAGAGGCAGCCCCTCGTGCAGTACTATGATAAGTATTATGAGCTCTTTCGGATGCTTCTTCACCAAAGGTGGCTTCATGTATAAGCAGATTTGCTCCAGTCGCTACCTCTATGACACTATCTGTAGGACGAGTGTCTCCAGTGTAAACTATAACCCTACCAGGACGAGGATCACCTACTATTTCAGTAGCTTTAATTACCTGACCATTTAACTCAATATTTTGACCACTGTGTAGCTTTCCCCAAAGAGGCCCCTCTGGAATACCTAAATCATGAGCAAGATTAACATTAAAACGTCCTGGACGATCGTGTTCTATGAGAGCATAACCCACTGCCTCCTTACCATGGTTAACACGAAAAGCCAATATGTCGTATTCATTATGAGAAACACGCTCATTAATTTTGAGATCTTGAATCGTCAATGGAAACGAAACCCGACCCACACCCAATCCCACAACATCCTGGAGTGTATCACAAGACCCAGGTGGTCCATATATATGCAAAGGTTCAGTTCTGTCCTGGAGGGACATTGTCCTTAATAGACCAGTAATTCCTAAAAAATGATCTGCATGTAAATGCGTAATGAAAATCTCATTTAGAGCAAACCCCGTAGCATAACGCATCATCTGCCTTTGGGTGCCTTCACCACAGTCAAAGAGGAAAACATCTCCTCCTCTTTGAACAGCTATAGAGCTAACATTACGACGGACCGTAGGACGAGCTGCCGCAGTTCCTAGAAAAGTTACTCTGATCATATATGTCCCTACCCAACCATTGACTGTATGTAAGATACAATTAATAGCAAAGTTAGCCCTCGGTAGCACGCGTCAGAAGAGTTTAACATAAAAGTGTAAAGGTCACCCATGTTGTGAACGTTGACGATCATCTCAGCCCTTTTGGTATTCTGATTGAGAATTTATTGTTCCAATTAATAGTTAAGTCTTACAAAAACGGCTGGACGGTATAGAGAACTAGGCATATTCTGATTTTTATATGTCGAGCTAAGCCACTACCTGTATGAGGTGCCTGATGTCAACACGACGCGAATTCTTAGCCAAAATATCTCTTCCAGCAGCAGTGACTATCAAAGGGATTCCAGGAACACCAGCCGCTTTCCGTTCTTCGGCTCCAGAAATTATAGAGTCTCTATCCAATTACTCTGGCAGCCCTAAGGAAGTAGCTCAAAATGAAGACTACTGGTATGAAATTGCAAAAGCATTCACGGTGGACCGCAGTCTGATCAATTTCAATAATGGAGGAGTCAGCCCTTCTCCAGCATTTGTACAGGAAGCAATGAAGCGTCACTTGGATTTTTCAAATCTTGCTCCATCCTACACTATGTGGGACATCTTAGAACCTCAACAAGAAACAGTTCGCAAACGAATGGCCCGAGAATGGGATGTCGAATCAGAAGAGATCTGTATCACAAGAGGAGCTTCTGAAAGTCTCCAAATTTGCCAGTTAGGATATGACTTAAATAAGGGGGACGAAGTACTTACTTCAACTCAAGATTACGGTCGTATGCTCACTACCTTCAAACAACGTGAACGACGTGAAGGAATTGTATTGAAGCAGATAGAGCTCCCTGTACCTGCAGAAGATAATAGCGAGATCGTTAGATGTTTCGAAAAAGGTATAACCGAAAAAACACGGCTAATACTAATGTGTCATATGATAAACCTCACCGGCCAAATTTTACCAGTAAGAGACGTAGTAACTATGGCACGTGGACATAAAATACCTGTGATTGTAGACGGTGCTCATGCCCTGGCACACTTCGACTTCAAGATTTCAGATTTGAATTGTGATAATTATTCCACAAGTCTACATAAATGGCTTTTTGCACCTCATGGGACAGGATTATTGTACGTTCGACGAGAAGTCATACCCAATATTTGGCCACTTATGGCAGCTAGCAATAAAATGAACAATAACATCCGTAAATTTGAAGAAATTGGCACACACCCAGCAGCTAATCATTTAGCTATCGCTGAGGCTCTTACTTTTCATCAGGGAATTGGATCTAAGCGCAAGACTGAAAGATTGGTGTATCTTAGAGACAGATGGGCAAAAAGACTCCTGGAACACGATAGAATTCGTATCCACACCAGCCTAAAACATGGATTCGCCTGTGGCATCGGCAATGTTCAGATCGAAGGAGAAGATACGTCCATATTAAGGAACTGGTTGTGGAATGAACACCGTATCCTAACAGTTTCTATCAACCATCCACAGTTTCAAGGCTTAAGGATATCACCCAGTGTATACTCTACGTTAGAAGAAGTAGACCGTTTCATCGAAGCTATGGAATATGTACTAAAGAGAGGACTGCCAAAGTCAGAATAAATAAAAAATAAAATCAAAAGACCATCGATTATTTTAGTACTAAACCAAAAAATCTAATCCAAAGTCTAAGGCGGGAGCAGAGTGAGTTATCCAACCACTTGATATATAGTCGACTCCGGTATGTGCAATTTCTCTGACATTGTCTACAGTTACGTTGCCTGAAGCTTCCATAATAACTTTACCATCAGCACGTGTAACAGCCTCCCTTAACCCCGATAAGGTCATGTTGTCCAAAAGAATCGAAGTAGCCCCGCCCGCAATTGCCTCATCAAGTTGATCAATGTTTTCGACTTCTACTTCAATAGGTGTAAGGGGGTCACTAGATTTTTGAGCTGCTGCAAGGGCTTGAGCAACTCCACCAGAAACAGCTATGTGATTATCCTTGATCAAGATAGCTTCATCTAATCCAAATCGATGATTCACACCGCCACCGATTCGTACCGCATATTTTTCTAAAATTCGTAATCCTGGTGTGGTCTTGCGGGTACAGCGAATCTTAGCCTTTGTTCCTTGGGCAGCATTAACTAGCTCATTCGTAGCTGTAGCAATTCCTGATAGATGGGCCAGAAAATTTAAAGCAGTACGTTCCGCAGTCAGAATCGGTAAAGCCAGGCCTTCCACCACAGCAACCACATCTCCTTTTTCCAAAATTGTCCCATCACTCTTGACGATGGAAACATTGAGTTCTGTATCTGCAAGATTAAATGCTAAAGTAGCAGCCTGAATCCCAGCCATGACACCTTCTTCTCTGGCAACAATCTTAGCTTTTGCTAAATCCGAATGAGAAACAACTGAGTATGAAGTGATATCACCAGCTTGACCGAGATCTTCCTCTAGAGCGCGACGTACAAAACCCTCAACAAGGATTTTGGAGAGTGATGGAACATCACACTCTGAGGCCTGAGGAGACATACAGTTCAGACCCTAAGACCTGCTGCCAGATCCAACAGTATTACGCTCCTCTACTATAACCTCAGAAGTCACACCGTTCGAGAATCCTCCCCCCGTTATGCGTAGATCAACCATGCGCTGTACTGATTTCCGGGCACGTATTGCTACACTATCTGGAATTGTAATCTCATAACGCATGAACTGTAGGCTTTCAAGAATATTCTGTAGAGTAATCTGTTTCATGTGAGGACAAATATTACAAGGTCTCACAAATTCAACACCTTGAGTCTCAGCAGCTACATTGTCACTCATTGAGCACTCGGTAACCATCATAACACGGGGAGGTAAGTTTTCTTTAACATAACCTATCATACCTGCTGTAGATCCAGTGTAATCTGCTTCCGAAATAAGGTCTGGTGAGCATTCTGGGTGAGCGAGTACAACCAAATTGGGGATATTACTTCGGTATTGCTGAATTTCTTCAACTGTAAAGCGCTCATGAACCTCGCAACGCCCTTTCCATGCAATTACTTCAACTTCGGTCTGAGTTGCTACGTTCTTGGTAAGATATTCATCAGGAAGAAGGATCACTCGATCAACGCCTAAAGATTCCACTATTGCGACAGCGTTAGAAGAAGTGCAGCAAATATCAGATTCCGCCTTCACATCTGCAGACGTATTCACATAAGTGACTACTGGAACTCCAGGATATTTTTCTTTAAGAAGCTTTACGTCATTGCCAGTTATTGATGCAGCTAAAGAGCAGCCTGCATCTAGACTAGGAATCAATACTGTCTTTTGAGGTGACATGAGCTTAGAGGTCTCAGCCATAAAATGTACACCTGCCTGGACAATGACATCTGCATCTGTCCGTTGTGCCTGAACCGCCAACTGCAATGAATCCCCAACGAAATCTGCTACGCAGTGATAGATATCAGGAGTTTGATAGTTGTGGGCTAGAATGACTGCATTCTTTGATTTCTTCAGTTCGTTAATAGCATAAATGTGAGGAGCCACTAATGGCCACTCAATTTCAGGAATAAACTCTTCGACTCGCTCTAGCAGAGGAGTTGTAGCACTTGCAACTTTAGGTGTGTACTCAAGCATATTTCTACGCAG
>DEAF01000016.1 GCA_002346625.1 Gemmatimonadales bacterium UBA2989 | reverse complement strand
AAAGCGTTCAGGTGATGTATCCGCAGCGGTACAAGAGTTGCTGGATTATGAAAAGGAGCGGGGATTAGACAACTTGGAGACGTATAAGGAATTTGCTGCTATGGTCGAGCGATCTCGCACTGACCTAATGGGGTTGCTTGAGCAGTATAGGTCTGAAGGGAAAACGGTTGCAGGATATGGAGCTTCCGGTAGGGCGACTACGATTATGAGTTATTGTGGCATTAATGCTGATCACTTGGATTATGTCGTGGATGATGCTCCTGCTAAGCATGGCTTCTACACTCCTGGGAACCACTTAGAGATTATGCCATGGGAGCTTGCCGTTGCTGAAAAGGCCCCCGATTACGTAGTTTTGTTTGCGTGGAGCTTCTTTAACGAAGTCGTTAAGCGAAGACAAGATTATCTGGATTTAGGTGGAAAATTTATTGTTCCATTGCCGGAAGTCTCTGTGTTCCCAGAGTAGATTAGGTTTCTATAGGGTATGAATGGTACCCATATAGGTTGATTATTTTGAGTAGTCGTAGCGTGACTCAATATCACTAGAAAGGTATAGATTTCGAATGAGTAATCATACACTGGCTGTCGTTTTGGGCATAAGGCCCGATGTGATTCGGGCGAGCATCATGTTAGATCTCTTGCGGGCTTCAGGGGAGCATGACGTTAAATTTATATGGTCTGGTCAGCACTATTCCGATAATCTCAAGGATGTCTTTTTCCGGGAAATGGATATAAAGCCCCCTGACATTGAATTGCAATGCGGAGGAGACACAGATGCAGCAATCGCTTCTTCGGTCATAGCCAATGTCTACGATGCGTTGAATGAATTAAGACCTGCTGCGGTAGTTTTCCTAGGCGATACAAACACAGTGATGGGAGCAATAGCCGCCGGGCAATTAAATATACCGGTCGTTCATATTGAGGGGTGCATGAGATCCTATGATTGGCGCATGCCGGAGGAAAAATACCGAACGGTCATCGATAATCTCTCTGATGTCATTTATGCCTACTTCGATGAATATAAAGAACAAGGCGTGAGGGAAGGAATTAATCCTGACAGTATTGTGGTTACTGGTAACCCGATAGTGGATGTTCTGAATAAGTATTACTACGACCGAGCAGACCGTTATGAGGAGTTGGCGAGCCCAGAATTCTTTCGTTCGAGAGGAATAAAGAATGGGGAGTTTTACTTGATGACTTGCCACCGTCGGGAAAACGTACATGAGCCGGCATCATTGGAGAATATTTTCTCTTTAGTTGGCAGTACAGATCGCCAGGTGTATTTCCCTGCCAGTTATCGCACTCAACGGGTTTTGAAGGAGACTGGTTTGTCGTTGCCTGATAACTTGGTTATGGTTGATCCGGTCGGATACCAAGAATTCTTGTTGTTGCTTACACGCTCTCACGGAACGATAACTGATTCGGGGACTGTAGTTGAAGAGGCGTGTGTCCTGCAAGTTCCGGCTTTGCAGATGCGGAAGTCTACAGAGAGACCACAAGTTTATGATGTGGGCGCTTGCGTGAAATATGATCCAGCGTTGCCCGATGAGTATCCTATCAGAGATGTTTTGGATAATCTGGAAAATCTGTGGGGCAAAACGTGGGACAATCCATTGGGAGATGGGATGTCGTCACAGCGAATAGTTTCTGATCTACTCGATAGGTTGTATGGAGATCGTTTCAGTCGCCATAAACCTGAGGATTATCATTTAGATATAAATCGGTCATTTAGATCGGATGGGTTGAGGTAAATATCAGTCTCAAAACATGAACTTGCATTACGTACTATCTTAGAGTTGCTATCGGAAGGTGAGCCAGATAAGCGGGATTTAAACACTCGCAGTAAAATGCAGGAACGCCTTACTAGAAATATGAGGAACGTATAGAGAGCGGGATGGAGATTCTGAGCACTATGCGGTTCCTGAGAACTGGAACTAAGCGAAGATGTGGCAATACGTGACCTTCGCTACTTGCATGAATTTATGTCAGTTTCCTTTAAATTCGGAGAATCGACGGTTGATAAGCGGTGGATAGCAACGGGCTTGATAGTATTAAGCCTCGCTACCCTAGTCGTTATTAGTGTTTGGTTGCTGAGTGTAAGAAACTCTGCGAGCTCACTGCAGACTTCAATTGAGGAGTCGCAACAACTTCTTCTAGATCCGGACGCTGAGTGGAGTGATCTGAGCGAACGTCTCGATAAGATTTTGCAACAATCGTATAGCTTGCAATCGGATATTAATTTACTGGGAAATTTTTCATGGACTCCATTTTTAGGAAGCTCTCTTGAAGGGGCAGAAAATATCATTGAGGGTAGTGTACTTGGGCTTGAATCTCTCCTGCCGGTACTGGATCGGGTAGGAGAATTTGAAGGGTCGATTCTGCGAAATGGCCACTTGATCCAGGACATACTAACGACCCTTGAAGAAAATAGATCTGATCTTTATTACGCTGCGGATCAGATTGATTTGGGGACCGAGGATTTCGAATTAATTGAGAATTCTCAGTTGTTACAGCTTGGCCAAATTGCTGATGCTTTCCGATTTATCGCTGATTTCTCGTTGATATTGCCTGAGGCGTTGGGTATGGAGGGATTAAAGCGATACCTTGTTCTAGGGCAAACCGCTGATGAAGTGAGGCCAGTTGGAGGTTACGTTTCTACGATATGGGTGCTGACGGTCCATCAAGGTGAATTGGTTCAAATTGACTATCGAGACACGGTGGCAGTGGATGATCTGAATAACATGAATCTTTATCCGGCTGCTCCTATGGGGCTGCGCCAGCATATGCAAACCTGTTGTTTGTTGATGCGCGATGTTTCATGGGAGCCAGATTTTCCTTCTGTAGCACGGATGGCAGAAGAAATATATTATCTTGGACAGGGAGAACGTGTTGATGGAGTGATAGCTGTTAACCAGTGGACGTTGCAGGCTATTGTGGACTTTCTGGGTGAATTATATGTTGCCGACGAAGATTTGCTTATACAGCCTCAGGACTTTCAGGCTTTCCTGCAAGAACGCACGGATGAAGAGGGGCGCGGATATTCTCAGTTGCTCTTGGATTCTATAATTGATCAATTGGGATCAGGCTTACCTGCTTCAGATGTGAGAGGAATAGCTGAGTTGGCTCAAGACATGTTAGCAAGTAAATTAGTTATGCTGTACTTTGACGACGATGCTACTCAGGAGGTAGTAGAGTCGAAAGGATGGGCAGGAGCAATCACAGATGTTGACGGAGATTACTTGTCTGTTTTTGATTCTAACGTTGGCTGGAGCAAGGTGGATGGTAATATAGCACGTAGATGGGTTTACGAGGTCGCATTGGAAATAGAAGGTGCTCCGAAGGCCAGTCTGACCTTGGATTACCTTAACCAGAGCGGTCCAAATGCCACCGGGTGTGATGAGCAGTGGATGGCCAGTCGCGGGGCCACATACGAAGCAATCACACATGCATGCTACTGGAATTACTTCAGAATCTATGTTCCTCGTGATAGCAGGTTTGTGTACACCGATCCGATGCCTTTGCCTGAAGGAGCAATACATGCGGTGCAAGGTAGTGGCATCCCAGGGGAGGACACACTCAATAAGTTTGCAAAATATTCTAAGGTCGGTATTGGGGGATTGATGGTCGTTCCCGCAGCCGGATCATATACCGCAAGATTTTTGTACCAATTGCCGCCTGAGGTTATTATACCCATCTCCGAGAACCGTTATTTATATAGGCTCACAATGCAGAGCCAACCAGGTGTTATGCAAGTGGATAAGCAGATAACTATTAATCTACCGGATGGTCATAGGGTTGTACGTTGGTATCCTGAACCTAGCGTGGTTGCGGGAGACTCGGCAACATGGATTGTGAATCATCTCCAAGATGCAAGGATCGAGGTAGAATTTGAGCAGTAAAGTGCCATATATTTGGGTGCTTGCAATGATGTTGATTGCGATTGTATCTTGTAAACCCTCCCTGACCGACAATATTACATCTTCTGCATCTACTGAGAACGTGACATCAACTTCCACGATGCCTGATGCATTAATAGTTGCGGCGGATGTGGTGATTCAGGCAGATATGGTTAAATTACCGATCCTATCGCAGTTTGAAATTACCCCATCGTTTGTATGGCTCAACCCACATGAAGAGGTTACTTTGACCGCGACCGCACTTGATCAATTCAATCAACCTTTTGAGGATTTTGAAATATCCTGGGAACTTGATCAGGATATCGACGGAATCGTTGATCAGGATGGCCGTTTTATAGCGGGACCCGACGGTGGTTATTTTAGCGGAGCAATAATTGCCGTAGCTACTCAAATAGTGGATGGGAGGGTTGTGGAGTTGGAATCGAGGGCTGCTGTGCTGGTTGAACAACAAGGGGAAATATCTGAGTTGGCACGTATTCAGGTTGTGCCTAAAGATATAGTTGTTTTTCAAGGTCAATTATTGAGTTTGATGGCTTTTGGTATTGGTGAGACGGGCGGTATTATCCCTGATGTGTTATTCAATTGGGAAGTGATGGATGACTCATGGGGTAAGTTGGTTGCTGAAGACATGGTGAAAGTCTTTGCGGCTCCTGGGGAATACGAGAGTGTTTTGGCAGTTACAGGTCGTTATGGAGAAAAAGAAATAACGAGTTCTGTTTCGGTTAAGGTCTTGGATCCCTTGATTTCACCTGATGCGATTAACGTACAGATAATACCGACGATAGCGTACATTACAGTAGGTGAGGAGTATCATTTTGAGGCTATCGCTATAGATGCGAATGGGGAGCACCTTCAGAATGTCTCTGTGTCTTGGAGTGCAGATCAAGATACAGGGGGGAATATAGCTGATGGGGCATTCAAGGCTGGCAATGTACCTGGGGTATATACGGATGCTATCTCCGTAATGGTTTTGAGGGCAGATGATCCAGATGGTCTCGTTGCCTATGGCTATGCGACAATTGTTGTCGAACCAGTCGTGAATCAGGTTTTGACGAGCATATCGCTTCTTCCCTCTTCAAGTGTAGTAGCTGCAGGGAAGCCCATTCAGTATCGAATTTACGCGTTTGACGAGGATGGCGGACTGATCCCTGGGGTGTCGGTAGACTGGGACGTGAATGATTCAGTTGGGGCGGTAAATGAGTATGGTCGTTTTGTAGCGAGCGGTCCTGCTGGTTATTATCCTGATGCAATACAGATTACTGTGAGTCATCGCGGTGTGGATTTAGTTGCCACCGCTGATATCACTATAACGGGCTCTTTAAAGAAGGCCGTAATTTGGCCGGCTGAGGTGGAGGTAGCACCTGGAGATGTTGTATTGTTCAAGGCGTCTGGGGTTGATGAAAACAATGTCGAAATTTCGTCACTTGTTGTAGATTTTCGCTTGAGTGATCCAACTGTTGGATCTATCACCCCGTTTGGTTATTTTATTGCAGGTGATACCAATGGCCATTATAAGGCTATAGTGGAAGCTAGAGTTGTACAATTACCGTAAATAGCTGGTGTGTTTGTCTTGGAGATTTAATCACAAAGTATAGCTAACCTAGGGAGTGAATCTCGCAGGTCCGCATGTCTAGTAACGGCTTCCTATATTAGGTTCAGTTGACGAGGTGCAAAGCTAATGTCTGGACGAAAGGGAACATTGTGGGTCTTCTTGAGACCTGGATTAGGTATCAAGAGATGGTTGATAGCATTTGTTTTTGGTATGGGGGCTTTAGGGCTTGGAACTGCATTTCTAGTTTCCGTTCCAGTTACTCCGATAGTCTTGCCTCTTTTGCGTTCCTTGACATTGTCTAGCTACCCTGGAACGGTAAGGGGAGCTATTTTCCTAATTTTGGGGTTTATCGTTGCTTTTATAGCACTGTATAATCTCTACCGGTCCGTAGTGATCGGTGCTTCTGGTGGACGCAGGGGTGTTAGCGTGATCGCTAACCTGTATGATCATCGTTTTCGTGGCAGGGGGCCTAAAATTGTTGCCATCGGTGGCGGGACTGGGCTTGCAACTGTTCTGAGTGGATTAAAGGCTGTGACTGATAACCTTACAGCTGTTGTTACGATGGCTGATGATGGAGGAAGCAGCGGGCGATTGCGAAGAGAACTTGGCATTCCGCCTCCTGGAGATGCTCGTAACTGTATCGTAGCATTGTCGGTATACGAGCCGTTAATGGAGGATTTGTTCGATTATCGGTTCCGCGGACAAGGGGAACTAACCGGTCATAGTTTGGGGAACTTGCTTCTTGCGGCTTTACATGATACCCAAGGAGGTTTCGAACCAGCGCTGAATGCTGCTGCCTCCATATTGGGTTTATCCGGAAGAGTAGTGCCAGTTAGTACCAATGAAAACCTTACTTTGAGAGCTACTACCTCTGCTGGCGAAACTTTGACAGGTGAGTCTGTGATAGGTACCTCCGGAGCGATCTTGGAGCATTTAGAAATATTGCCTGAAGATGCCTATGTCGCTGAATCTGCTGTTGAGGCGATTGCGATGGCTGATCTAGTTGTGGTCGGTCCAGGTAGTCTGTATACGAGTATTCTCCCCAATTTGCTGGTCAAAGGTATGAAGGAATCTTTGCGTGCTTGTTCCGCTCCCGTGGTGTTCGTTTGCAATGTTGCGTCGCAACCGGATGAAACCGATTATATTGATCCTGCAGATTATCTAGGTGCTTTATATCGCCACAGCGGGGTTAGCTTTACCCATGTGCTTATGAACTCTGTTGTGCCTTCAGCCCGAGATGATATTGCGTATGAATTTGTTCAGCCTAAACCGGAGATTGCAGGGTTTGCAGGCCAAACGGTTTTGAACGACTTAATTGATCAGTCGAATACGGTCAAACATGATCCCAGAAAATTAGCGGATAGTATCATGCAAATACTCCAAATGACTGGCAAGTAGCGATATGATGATTCTGTAGGATGTGGCGTATGTCAGAGAATATTAGGGTTAGGGGGAGAGGATGTTAGGGGGAATTTGTGTGGTAGGACTGGGACATGCCGGACTACCTACGGCGCTATGCTTCTCAGAGATGGGATGGAATGTTGTGGGGGTAGATCACGATCCTCGCAAGGTTCAAGCCATTCGCTCGGGGAAAGCCCCGTTCCATGAACCAGATATTGATATTTTATTGAATCGGCATTTAGCTAATGGTAGATTTGATGCGACGGATGATGCAGCGAGGGCAGTTGCATCGTCTGATGTAGTAGTTTTATGCGTTGGCACACCACAATTATCAGATGGATCCACAGATTTGTCCTTTCTTAAGTCTGCTGCTTTAACCGTGGCTGAACATATAGATGGATATACTCTCATTATTGAGAAGAGTACGGTACCGCCCGGGACAGCTGAGAGCATTCTCGATCCAATATTCCAAGAGAATGTCAGAGATGGAATCCAGTATGATTTGGCCGTGAATCCGGAATTTTTGCGTGAGGGCGCTGCTATTCACGATTGTTTGCACCCGGACAGATTGGTTTTTGGGATACACTCTGCTAGAGCTGAGAAACTTCTGCAGGAACTCTATGCTCCTTTGTTTGATGATGAAATTCAGGGGAGTAGCGGGAGCGCTCCGGTAGGGGTTGTTATGACAAATTGGGCCACTGCAGAGTTGATAAAACAAGCTAGCAATGCCTTCTTAGCCACGAAGATATCTTTCATGAATATGATGGCTGATTTATGCGATGCATCAGGAGCAAGTGTTACTGACTTGGCGCTTGGTTTAGGCGGGGATCCTAGAATTAGCCCTCATTATTTAAACGCAGGTTTGGGGTACGGGGGGCAATGTCTTCCCAAAGATCTTCGGAGTCTATCGAGCTTTGGCAGATCTCAGCATGTAGATACCACCATTCTAGAAGCGGTCGATTCAGTGAACGCGAATCGTGTCGATAGACTGCTTGCTATTCTTAGCGAAGTTGGAGGAGATGTTTCTCATCTCAACATTGCTGTGTGGGGATTGTCGTTTAAGCCAGGAACGGACGATGTCGCCGAGGCACCTAGTCTTAGGTTGGTTTCAGTTCTATTGGATAAAGGAGCCAGCGTAACCGTCTATGACCCAGAGGCTATCCCAACATTTATGGCTGCGATTGGAATACAACCAGATAACTTGCGTGCTGTTAACACTGGCGCGGAGGCTCTTTCCGGCGCGGATGTATTACTGGTACTCACTGATTGGGATGAATTTATCAATTTTGATATGGAACTTTTGAAGACCTCAATGCAATCGCCAGTGATAGTAGATGGGCGAAATTGTCTTGATGGGTTAAGGTTAATTGAACATGGGTTTATATATAGAGGTTTAGGGGTATGAATAAGGAAACTCTCAGCGGAAGCGACGTGATGCTATGAAGCGAGCATTGATTACAGGGATAAACGGTCAGGACGGTTCGTACCTTGCAGAGCTGTTACTAGAAAAAGGGTATGAAGTTCATGGTATCGTACGTCGTTCTAGTAGTATCAACACCAGGCGGCTCGATCACTTATACGTCGATCAACACGAGCCTGAGGTCAGGTTGTTCTTGCATTATGGAGACTTAGGGAATTCTGAACAGCTATCAAATTTGATTTATAACATTGCTCCGGAAGAGATATATAATCTCGGAGCTCAATCGCACGTAATGGTAAGCTTTGAGACTCCTGGCTATACGGGTGACGTTACGGCTTTAGGCACTACACGTTTGTTAGAAGCAATTCGTCGAAGTGGTATCACGACCAGATTTTATCAGGCGTCGAGCAGTGAATTGTTTGGCACATCTCCACCTCCACAAAATGAATACACCGCGTTTAGGCCCCAAAGTCCCTATGCAGTTGCCAAATTGTATTCTTACTGGATGACAGTGAATTACAGGGAAGGGTATGGACTCTGGGCGTGTAATGGGATTTTGTTTAATCATGAAAGTCCCAGACGAGGGGAAACTTTTGTGACCCGCAAAATTACCATGGCTTTAGCCAGGATTCTGGCTGGTCAACAGGATTTCTTGTATCTGGGCAACTTGGATGCATCACGGGATTGGGGCTACGCTCCTGAATATGTGGAGGCTATGTGGCTCATGCTTCAGCAAGAAGTTCCTGAGGAATTTGTGATTGGCACAGGGGACTCGCACACCGTACGTGAATTCTTGCAAGCGGCATTTGAATACAAAGGATTAGATTGGGAAGAATTCGTTCGATTCGATGAACGCTATGTTCGCCCGAATGAAGTGCACTCCTTGTCAGCTGATGCAAGTAAGGCTCGACGAACACTTGGTTGGCAACCCTCAACAGATTTTCAAACATTGGTTCGTATAATGGTAGATGCTGATATCGCAGCCTTACGGGCTTGATCCTAGTAGCTGAAATATTTGTTCAATTAGGCAGGTGATTCACATGTCATTCTGGAAAGACAAAAATGTGATTGTTACAGGTGGCAATGGGTTCTTAGGAACCTACGTGGTCCAAAAACTGGAAGCACGCGGAGTTCAGAATATATTTTCACCTAGAAGCAGTCAGTATGACCTTAGAGATGGTGAGGCCATACGCACGATGCTGTCCGAATTTCGTCCTGATATTGTAATTCATTTGGCAGCTCGCGTGGGCGGGATAGGCGCCAATATGGCTCATCCTGCCGAATTTTTCTATGACAACTTGATGATGGGAGTTCAGTTACTTCATGAAAGTTGGGCAGCAGGGGTCTCGAAATTTGTGGGTATAGGAACGGTGTGTGCGTATCCGGCAGATACGCCTGTGCCCTTCAAGGAAGAAGATTTCTGGATGGGATATCCTGAACCAACTAACGCGCCGTATGGGTTGGCAAAAAAGATGTTACTGGTTGAATCTCAGGCTTATCGAGAGCAATATGGATATAATTCCATCTTCCTCGTGCCAGTGAATTTATATGGACCTCGGGATAATTTTGATTTGGAGACCTCCCATGTGATTCCCGCGCTTATTCGAAAATGTCTAGAAGCTGTGGAGAGTGGAGTCAATGAACTTGAGGTTTGGGGAGATGGATCTCCCACTAGAGAATTTCTATATGCTGAAGACGCTGCAGAAGGCATTCTGCTTGCAACAGAATTTTATGATTCAAGTGAACCAGTGAATTTGGGTAATGAGTTCGAAGTAAGCATTAGAGATTTGGTTGAGACAATTGCGAAACTTACTAGCTTTAACGGCTACCTCAAATGGGACACTTCGCGGCCTAATGGACAGATGAGGCGGAAACTAGACGTTAGCAGGGCCAACAGTCAGTTTGGATTCAGGGCCCAGACCACCTTGGAAGAAGGATTGAAAAAGACAATTGATTTTTATCAGGAAGCTAGGAAGTAGTCGCAAGAATTTATAGTGGTGTTTACTAAGATGGTGAGGGCTAAGTGGTCCGGCAAATTAATGAGTATCATCCAGTAATTGGGCACAGATACATACCAGGAATTCAGGCCAGAATACCCCACGAGTCTGGGGGGTATCTCGTCAAGACAAACTCCTCAGGATTCAGGTGTCAGCATGAATTCGTTAACGAAAAGCCTGACAAGACGTTCAGGGTTTTATTGTTTGGTGATTCATTCACCGCTGGTGATGGGGTTAGCAATAAGTATCGTTTTGGGGATCTCTTAGAGCAAAGGGTCGGTGGTTTGGAAGTATTAAACTTTGGTTTGTCTGGTACTGGAACTGACCAACAATATCTCGCTTATGAGCATTATGGGAGTAACCTTACATTCGATTTGTTGTTAATATGTCCACTTGTGCAGAATATCAAGAGGGTTGCAAGTAGGTACGAAACAGTTATTACCCGTGATAATGGAGATGTAGGGTTTATAGCTAAGCCTTATTTCGAGTTGCAAGATGATGAATTAATACTCAAAAACACGCCGGTCGCGAAAGGTATCCTAGATAGGCAGGAATTGGACGAAGGTGATAATTTTTTGGCAAATCAGGGAGTTGTTGAAAGAGCGCTTCGAGGAGTTATTAATCGTTACTTGTATCCAATAAAGAATCTTCTCCAGAGGACAGTTGCCTATGATCCGGTGACTGAGTATTCAGATGCGAACGGTCGTGAATGGAAGCTTATGAAGAAGATATTAAAAGATTGGGTGAAAAGTGTGGGGGATGTCCCAGTCGTGATTTGTCCAATCCCTTTATATCATCACGTAGAGGAACTTTCCTCTCCGGTTAATTATCAGCGAAGATTTGCAGAGTTGTCCGATGAACCGAATGTGCAGGTTTTTGATCCGCTGTATAAATTTTTGGAAGAATCTCGAGAGACTAGACGGCAGTGTCGATTCGAGTTCGATCAGCATTTTACCCAGCTTGGTCATAGTATAATGGCAGATGCTTTAATACCGGTTATTCTTAATTCCATGAAGGTAAGTGAAAAATGAGCCAGTGGGTACTGGGGATATCTTGCTACTATCACAACTCCGCAGCTGCGATAGTTCACGGGTCAGATATTGTTGCAGCAGCAGAGGAAGAACGATTTACGCGTAAGAAGCATGACCCTCGTTTCCCGAGTTATGCTATCGACTATTGTTTGGAGACGGCAGGCATAGAGGCAGACGACCTCGACGCCGTAATTTTCTATGATAACCCTGCGCTAACCTTTGATCGCGTCACAAAGTCATTGGTACAGGGGGTTCCATTTAGTAAATCCCAATGGGTTCAGGCTGCTCCTCTGTGGTTGGGCTCTAAGTTACGAGTTGAAGAAGCAGTGTTTCGCAAGCTACAAGTGAAGGTGCCTGTTCTGTTTGCTGAACACCATTTTTCTCATGCGGCTAGTGCATTTTATCCTTCCCCATTTGAAGAGGCAGCTGTGTTGACGATGGATGGAGTCGGAGAGTGGGCCACCACGACCATCGGATACGGGAATGGGCGGGATCTGCAAATCTTTGAGGAAGTCTTGTATCCGCATTCTCTTGGTCTCCTCTACAGTGCATTCACTTACTATTGTGGATTTAAGGTGAATTCGGGTGAATATAAACTTATGGGATTAGCAGCTTATGGGGAGCCAAAGTATGCTGAAATAATTCGGGAAAAATTGATAGATGTTCGTCCAGATGGTTCGTATCGTCTAAATAGTGAGTACTTTGGATTTATTGATTCGGATATTATGACTAATGATCGGTTTCATGAGCTTTTTGGAGGAGATCCTAGATCTCCGGAATCTCGTATTACCAAACGGGAGATGGATATTGCAGCCTCAATACAATTTGTTTTGGAAGAGGCTGTGCTACTCCTTGGTAAGCGTGCAAAAGAACTCACACAATCCTCTAATTTGGTCTTGGCCGGAGGTGTCGCTTTAAATTGTGTGGCCAACGGAAAACTGTTGAGAAGTGGGCTATTTGATTCTATGTGGGTACAACCTGCTGCCGGAGACTCTGGTGCATCTCTAGGCTGTGCATTGTTGGCCGTGCACCAGCATTTTGGGGTTGACCGCGTTCGGAATGCTGAAAGAGATAGCCAAAAAGGCAGTTATTTGGGTCCGAGTTTTACGAATGCCGAAATAAAGGCCTTCCTTGAATATAACGAATATCCTTACGAGGAATTTTCGGACGAGGAAAGAGCGAAAACAGTTGCTGAAGCGATCTCTCAGGGGAAGATAGTTGGATATTTTGTTGGCCGTATGGAATTTGGGCCACGTGCCCTTGGAGCTCGGTCCATTCTGGGGGATGCACGTGGTACTGAGACCCAATCTATTATGAATCTGAAAATAAAGTACCGGGAATCGTTTCGGCCTTTTGCTCCTTCAGTTTTGGATACTCGGTTGTCTGATTATTTTGACATAGACCATGAAAGCCCATACATGCTTTTGGTAGCACAGGTAGCAAAGGATAAACAGTATCCGGTTGAAAATTCAATGGACGATGATGACATGTTGCCGCTTATCAACCAAGTGCGAAGTGAAATTCCAGCAATAACTCATGTGGATTACAGTGCCAGAATCCAATCAGTTGGGCCACATGAGAAACCAGATTATTATGCGGTGTTGAAGGAATTTGAGGCCCTAACCGGCTGTGGTATGATCGTGAACACTTCGTTCAATGTTCGCGGGGAGCCAATTGTGTGTTCCCCAGAGGATGCTTATAGGTGTTTTATGAGAACCGATATGGATATGCTAGTTCTCGAAAACAGTATTCTACTTAAGGGTGCGCAACCTGATTTTGGTGAGGCTGAAGACTGGAGGGATGAATATGAGCTTGACTGAATCTCAGGTTGCGTCCCTTGAAAAGTTCTATGACGACCATTTTGGATATGCAGCGCAGCAGATAATGGTAGGAGGTAACACAGTTTTCCCACTGGCCGCGGATTCCGGTAAAGACTCTTATTATTCTGTGCGGTCGAGTACACGGGTTCACTTCGCCGATTCAGGCGGGGACTTGGCTGATCCTGAGGCGTTAGTGCAGACAATTGAGCAACAAAATAAGGATTCTGGTCAGGAAGACATCGTAGCCTTGATGCGATTGATTCTTGGACTTGCATCGGAATTTGAGCAGATTGCTGATCAGGACGCTGAAGTGTCTCCGCTTATTTACGTTATGTTTTAGGAAGCTTATTACGAATTGATCGAACTTGGGGGGAATTAGGATGCGGGTAGTGTTACTTGCTGGTGGCTTTGGTACCAGGCTTCAAACGGAGTCTGGGTCCCGCCCAAAGCCAATGGTTGAAGTTGGGGGCATTCCGATACTTTTGCATATCATGCAAATTTACGCTCAGTCAGGGTTCAAGGAATTTGTTATTGCACTTGGATACCGAGGTGAGGTTATAAAGGATTATTTCCTCAATCTAAGCGAAATTTCTAATGACCTAACTATTGATCTTGAATCTAACGCATTCAAGGTTCATGGAAATAATTATGGAGACTGGAAGATTCATCTCGTGGACACTGGTCTCAATACACAGACAGGCGGTAGGATAGCAAAATTGAAGGATTGGGTGGGAGATGACACGTTTATGCTGACGTATGGTGATGGAGTATCAGATGTTGATCTGCATAAGCTTCTAAAATTCCACCAAGAAAATCAGAGGGTAGCAACGGTTACGGCAGTCAGACCGCCTGCCCGGTTTGGGAGTTTGCATTTTGATGGGGATAGGGTTACCCGTTTTAACGAGAAGCCAGAATCCGGGGAAGGTTGGATTAATGGTGGGTTTTTCGTATTGGAGCCAGAAATATTTCGTTATGTCGGGGATGAATCAATGCCTTTTGAAAGGCAACCTATGGAAGACCTAGTTAAAGACGGACAACTGAGTGCATATAGGCATGATGGCTTCTGGCAGTGCGTTGATAACCCTAGGGAGTTGAGATTTCTTGAGGACCTTTGGGAATCTGGCACTGCACCTTGGGCAGGGAGGTGATGTGTGGGTGCAGGAGGTGACATAAAGAGTTCATGGAGTGATCGATCAGTTCTTGTGACTGGAGCAACGGGCATGATCGGCTCTTCGGTGGTGACTGAGTTGCTAGGTGCAGGGGCAAATGTGGTATGTCTTGTTTTAGATGCGGATCCACAATCGGAACTTCTTAGAAGCGGTAATATAAACAGGACGTCCGTCGTAAATGGTGATTTGACTGACTTTTGGACCGTCGAACGAGCAGTCAACGATCATGAAGTCGATACAATCATTCATCTTGGGGCCCAAACAATAGTTGGAACTGCACATAGGTTTCCGTTACCTACACTCGAGACAAACATTCGCGGTACTTACAACGTTCTTGAATGCGCCAGGTTGCATGGTGGTATTGTCAAGCGGGTCGTCGTTGCTTCAAGTGATAAAGCTTATGGAGACCAATCGGACCTTCCGTATACAGAGGAAACACCACTTGGTGCTCAGTTTCCTTATGATGTCTCAAAAGCCTGTGCGGATCTTATAGCCCAGATGTATTATAACTCGTTCGGATTACCTGTCACGGTGGCTCGGTGTGGCAATGTTTACGGTGAAGGAGATCTGAATTGGAGTCGTATCGTGCCGGGTACTATCCGGTCATTGTTGAATAAGACCTCACCTATTATTCGGAGTGATGGAAAGTATGTGAGAGATTACATATACGTTCAGGATGTGGCTCAAGCGTATTTGGAACTCGCTGACGTTTCAGGAGATGAGGGAATCGCTGGAGAGGCTTTTAACTTTAGCAATGAAACACCAGTTACCGTTCTTGAAATGGTAGCAGAAATAGCATCTGCGTTAGATGTTTCCGATATCTTGCCAACCGTGCTGAATGAGGCTCAAGGTGAAATCAAGAATCAATACCTTTCTTCAGAGAAAGCACGTGAGCGTTTGGGGTGGAAAGCTAGATTCAGCTTGTCACAGGGGCTGCAGAAGACAATAAAGTGGTATCAAAACTTGTTGGGGTTATGATGAGCTCAGTACAAGGATATCGAGCTGTTGTAACTGGAGCTAATGGGTTTATAGGTGCCAATTTGGTTCGTGCCTTATTGCAAACTGAGGTCGATGTGACTTGCACTGTGCGCCCGGGTGCAGATTTGTGGCGTATCGCAGATATTCGAAAGGATGTTCGCATCGTGACCCATGATCTCGGGCATGGGATTTCAGATGCTATGAAGCGTGAAGTAGGGAAGGCTGATATCGTTTACCATCTGGCAGCAGCAGGTGTGAATCAGGCATTTTCTGATAGCGCATCGATAGTGAGAGCGAATGTTGCCGGGACGCTTGAGCTACTTGAGGCGGCTGTGGATTGGGGGGTGGAAAGATTTATCTATTGTGGATCCTGTTTTGAATATGGAAGCGGAAATAGCTTGTCTGAGAATGACATTCCTAATCCGATGAATCAATATGCAGCCTCGAAGTCGGCTGCTTGGATTTTCTCTCGGGCTTTTGGTGCGCAACATGGACTTCAAGTGGTCTCTTTGCGACCATTCACTGCCTATGGGCCTTTTGAAGGAAGTTTTCGGTTAGTTCCACAAACAATTTCAAAGGCTCTTCAGGGTAGCCCGATTGCTCTGACTTTAGGTGAACAAGAGCGGGATTTTGTATATATTGATGATTTGGTAGAGGCATTTTTGATGGTAGCCAATAATAAGGATCTCGATGGAGAAACTCTTAACATATGCACAGGCATCGCTACTTCAGTTCGGAGCATGGTTAATACAATATTGGAAATCACGGGCAGTGATGCTCAGCCATTATTTGGTTCAGTGCCTTATCGTGAGTCGGAGTTATGGAGGCTGTCCGGTAATCCCGAAAAGGCTGCCCGGTTGTTAGAATGGACATCATCGCATTCGGTCGACGACGGCATACGGGCCACGCTTAGTTGGTTGGCAAGGTCTACTGACGAAGTAAAACGCAATTATTATGGTAACTAGTAGGAGAATCTATGGCGAAAAATAAAGCACTGCGTGAGTCTATTCTTGAGATGGTGGCGCAGTATTGTCTGGAAGAATTTGCAGAAAAACCCTTTATCCCTGGCGAATCGCCAGTGCCGGTATCAGGTAAGGTATTTGATTCTGAAGAAGTCATGTCTCTTGTTGATTCGGCTTTGGATTTTTGGCTTACCAC
>DEAF01000024.1 GCA_002346625.1 Gemmatimonadales bacterium UBA2989 | reverse complement strand
GGATGCCCGTGATACACGTTCGATGAGGCGCTCTACCATAGGTTTCCCCATTAGGGGCATCATTGACTTTCTGGGGAGTCGGGTGGATCCCATCCGTGCCACAATGATAGCTGTCACTTGTGACATTTATTCAATCCTCAGTTGACTCAACTGAAATTTTGAATTTATCTAGATACTCATCCAGAAGCACACCGTACTCTACTATATCCAACCACAAACCGTCTTTGAAAGCTGCCTGCCTTCTCCTGCCTTCCAGAGCCATACCCAAGTATTCGGCAAGTTTTTGCATGGCTACATTAGATGCGAATGTGCCGCAGTGAATACGTCTTAGGTTAAGGGTTAAAAATCCATGATCACACAATATGCGACCTGCCTCTTTAGCATAGCCCTTACCCCATAAATCTTTAGCTCCCAATAGAATTGCGAACTCTGCACTCCGGTAAACTGGATCGATCTTCTGGAGAGCAATATTGCCAATATGTCGGCCCGAATCCTTCAGGGTCATTGCAAGAACCAGTTCCCTTTGTGAATCTCGGACTCTCCGGATGTATTCTAGGGCTAATTCTCTAGTGTAGGGATCGCGATGGTGTGCGTTACCCCTATTAACCTCTTCATCATTGAGCCATCCAGGATAATCCCCGTCTGCATCACTCTCTTCCAGCGCCCTTAGTATAAGACGTTCCGAACTCAGAAATGGGGTTACCATGTTTTCCTTTGCACCATAGTTCACAGTTTTGCAGTCACACTAATCTTGTCGACGCTTATTTCTCCATTTAAAAGGTTCCGGCAAAGTGCAATCACGCGCGCCACTGACTGGCCATCCTTTAGTACTTCATCCACACTCGACGTTAGAGTACAAGGACTCGTTAATTCCCTCCTGAGTATATCGACCAAATCTCCCGAGTTAGTAACAGGAGTAAGGTGTCCTGCCCGGCTGAGCATTAGTTCGTCACGTACGCAAAGTCCAGGCTGGATGCTGACCGTCGGGCGACCGGCTAAAAAAGACATTACCAAAACAATAGAAGTCATGCCCACAACCACATCGGCCACCTCAATTAATTTAATGAGATCATCTTCAAAACACACTTCCAAATCTATATTACCACTAGTAGCAACTCTTATGTTATCTGGATCCTCTTTAGGATGAGGTTTCACAAAAACTCGGCAAATTGTATCATCGCCATCCTCAGAAGATATCGCATTCACAGCCCCTAGAAGCTCTTTTAGCACAGTGCTTTCATCGTACCCACGATAAGTGGAGCTTCCCGGAGGCCCAAACATCTCTTTTAAGGGCTGCGAAAAAAATACAATCAGTTTCTCATCCGTACCTATACCTAAATCAGTCCTTCCTTTAGCTCGGAAATTATGATCAAGCCGACCCTGAAGATTAAGAAACCGATCTAACCCCGGATGACCTACGATGCGAAGACATTTTTCAGGAAAACCCTCCTCAACCATCTCTTGTTGGGCAAAATCATCCATTACACAGATAACATGAGGGAGTTGGTCAACCGCAAGATCAGATTCTCCGAACATTTGGTATCGACGCCTATAATGAGTCCAGGAATCTAATAATGAAATAACTGGTATTCCTCTCTCCTTACCTTTTCTTGCAATAATCAACTCTAATCCTGGCTCGAAACATGATCCCGTGAGAATTAGATCTGGCAAAGTTTGATCCAATAGGCGTAAAGCAAGAACATTGATATCGTTATCCCCATTAAACAGTGCTACATCAAGAGAGTGGTTCGGAATGTCAAAATCATCTAAAACATCTGCTGCTACAGCTCGTGGCCGCACATCCAATTGGAATTCGGAATCATCTGCTAGGACAGCAAGACAGGGAGCCCAAGCGGCCACTCCTCCCGGGTCACCAGGTAATGCAAGAATCCGCATAGCTTCACTCAAAATTTAATATTTCTGAGTTCGCCACGATGATCCCATACCTTCCTTACGACCTCTAGCACCTGCAAAGCATGATCAGAAGTTAGTGGCCAACGACAGAATTTGCCGAATATGAGGCTGTTTTCGTGAGCCTCTTCTGTCACGGGGCAAAGACCTCGGGGGTACTCCGGCATAGGATCGATAAGATCGAAAGGGAAATTACCCCCAGCAAATGCCACACGTCTTTGGTAAAGAGGCTCCCAGTATATTGGGCGAACATATCCCTGGCGCATCTCGATGCCCTCAGCCTGTGAGGCTCGCACAAAAGTATCCCGGGACAACTCCCATACTTCTTCATCAAAATGCATAGGATAAAAATAATAAACGTGCTTGTCTTCTGGATTTACTATCTGTGGTGTTATACCAGGCACATCCTCTAAACCTTCGTCCAAAACTCGAGCAAGATTTATGCGAGTCTTCGTGAGGAAATCCAGCTTGTGAAGCTGTTGTCTGCCAATAGCAGCTTGGATCTCGGTCATTCTTGTGTTTCCACCAAACAGGTTGCCGATTTCCTGGATATTCATTTCATCAACCACAACTTCACCGTGATTACGTATAAGCTGCAGCCTGATTGCTAAATTGTCATCGTCGGTGACTATAATTCCACCTTCTCCTGAATGAATAGTCTTGTGATAGTTGAGGCTAAAACCTCCCATGTGTCCTATGGTGCCAACGTGTTGGCCCTGGTATAGACCGCCAGGTGCTTGGGCAGCATCCTCTATAACAATAAGGTCGTGTTCCCTGGCAAGATCCATAATATCATCCATGGGTGCTGGGGAACCAAAGAGATGCACTACAATAATGGCCTTTGTGCGCTCACTGATTCTTCTGCGAATTGAACCTGGGTCTAGGCAGTAAGTTTGTGGGTCTATATCAGCAAAAACTGGAATTGCGCCGTAAGCAAGTACACAAGTAGCAGATGCGGACATCGTATAGGGAGAGACAATCACCTCATCACCTGGTCCGACACCAGCGGCACCAACCATGGCAAAAAGTCCGGATGTAAGTGAGTTAAAACCTACGGCATGGTTACTTCCTACGAAATCAGACCATTCCTGCTCAAAGCTCTTAACCTGCGGACCCCCAAAAAAATCTGATCCCGCAACACCACGAAAGCCCGACAAGACTCCCGTTTCCAAGACCTCCATAACTGCTAGCTTCTCTTCTTCACCGATCGAGTTAGTTTCCGGCCAAGGCTCACAACAGACTGGATCACCTCCAAGGATGGCTAAGATAGATTTGGAAATCGATTTTCTCCTGACTTAAGTGATACAAAAGAATGGAATAATTTCTTGTCTAATACTGCGGCCTCGGCAATCTCAACAGCCATAGAAAGCGCTAGGGCACCATCACGTATCGTACAGATAGGCAAGCGACCCTCTTTTTCTGCATCCAAAACATCCGACACCGCCCTACCCGTTGCCGTGCTCAGGCCTGTATCCTGTAATGAATCCATTTTTAACTGACGAAAGCCATGTATTTCCCGCACATCTTCGACGTTATAAACGCTCGACTTGTGCCCTAAATCTGTAAATCGGAGTCGTCCTCTAGTACCAAAAACATCCATGTCAAAAACGTTGTACTGAGAAGAATCCACACATGATATCCATACTTCGAAGCGATCCTGATAGACAACCCTAAAGCTCACCTCTGGATCTTCTGCGACAGGACTAATGACATTTACTACTGCAAAACCGTCAGGATCTCCGAATAGGAAACGGAGCAAGTCAAGAACATGACTGCCATTGTTAACAATACCCTTGGTATATACAACTTGTATATGCTGAATATCGCCATACTGTCCTTCTTGGAATCCTTTCGCTACTGCTTGATACACGGGAGCGTATCTCCTAGCATAGTTCACTGCCACAGTAACGTTGTTCGCTTTCGCCAACATATCAATCTCAGCCGCCTCTTCTGGAGTAGAAGCTACGGGCTTCTCAAGTAAAACTCTTTTAAACGATCCTAGAGCAACCACTTCACGCATAAGTGACAAGTGAGAAGAAGCTGGAGTGCAAATACTGACTACCTCTGGGTCTTCAGATTGAATCATCTCCCCAGCATCTCTGTAAAGTCTTTCAATCCCCCATTTTTCACTCATACATGCGAGAACTTTCTCGTCAGGATCACAAGCTGCCACAAGATTTGTGCCTTCACATGCAGTATAAGCTGCAGCATGGCTCTGAAGTCTTGAATGCCCTATCCCAGAGCACCCTGCTCCAATCCGTCCACATCCTATAAGTGCAGCTCGCAAAGGTGATGTTTTCATTCTACAGGCCCGCCAGAAAAAAGGGTGCGATAGGTTTTGACTACCTCAGACGCCGTCCATTCTACGAGATCGCACTCAGCCGCCTCAGCCAATTTACGCATACGTGCCAAGTCATCTGGAGTATCCACATCAAGTTTCACTTCCGGATATGCAATAGATAGTGGTGCCTTCACAGTTTCCACCATGTATTCATCTTCGTTTTCCCTAACAAATAGGGTAACATGTTCACGGTGCCTGGATTCTTTACTCTGGGAATCAATATCTTCTAGCACTCGCCTTCCAATAACTTCAACTCCTAGGCCATCAGGATACTGATTTACGCATGTCGGGATATGATTGAAAGAATATTCCGCTCTGGAATCTAAATGATGTGTTACTATACGATCTATCTCCTCAGGTGCTACAAAAGGATTGTCAGCACATACACGAACTACGGTTTCCCCTTTCATAGAAACTGCAGCCTCCAAAACTCGCTCCAGGACATCTTCCTTGGAACCCCGATACAGGGGGATTCCAAGAGCCTGGGCAATATCCTCAAGATCATTGTCTTCAGAACATTTTGTAGTTGCTAAAACAACACCGTCCAGAGAAATGGCCCGGCATACTCTCTCTAGAACAAGCTGAATAATCGGTAATCCACCAATCTCCTCTATGGCCTTCCTGGGCAACCTCTGAGACCCTATCCTAGCCTGTACAACAGCAATAACAGGCCTGCCAGTTTCTAGTGACTGAGCATCACTCCTCTGCAATCCTAGGGGGGTTGCCATTATTTAGAGTCCTCGGATGCCAAATGCTCCCAACAGAGAATGGTGTCCTCTTTCAAGTCCTTAACGATCGTCCGTCCAATGACCTCATCCCAATGAAGCGGACTTATTCCCGAACCAGGACGTTTGACAGTGAGATCATCCTCTTTGAGAGAGTCATTTGCTGACATTGCACGGGTGAGTACGATACTCCTCCTAGCATGTTTTCGAGCAAGATCTTCAGAAGGGATAGAAGTCTTACAATCGGAGAACCCTAGAAGTATTTGTACTTGTTCTAATTTCTCTATCAATCTACGCATGTCATTAACATCCATCGCATGATAATGGTCATTGCCCGGAAGGGATTTGTCATGCGTGAAATGTTTTTCTATTACTCGTGCGCCCAACAGAAAAGCAGTTGTTAGAGCAGTCATGCTTTCGTCAGGAACGGTGTGATCAGAGTACCCTATCACTCTATCAGGGTAGGACCCGCGCAAACCAGTGATCATGGAAAGATTTGCGTTCTGGTCTGGGGTAGGATAATTGAGGATACAGTGAAGCAGGCAAATCTCATGACAACCGTTAGCTTCGAGTTCATCAATTGCCAAATCTATTTCATCGGTATTCGATGCTCCGGTTGATAGTATCACCGGCTTACCTCGCTCTGCTACAGCCCTAAGGAGAGGCACGTTGGTAAGGTCAGCTGAAGCTATCTTAAAACAATTCACAAGAGGATCGAGAAATTCCACTGCATTCAGATCAAAAGGAGTAGACATAAAATCGATCCCCACCTTGTTACAGTGAAGGGCAAGGATACGGTATTCTTCGGGACCGAAGACATCATACCTCTTGAAAAGGCTGAACTGGCTCTGGGAGATTTCCTTACTAGTATCCCAGTAGGCAGGACTGTTCCGAGACGCAAGAGTTTCAGCTTTGTAAGTCTGGAACTTAGCGCAGTTCGCACCGCCTTCATTAGCCAGTTCAATGAGACGTTTAGCTGTTTCCAGAGAGCCCTCGTGATTTACACCAATCTCTGCAATTACATATGGTGCTGACTTTTCGGGCACACATAAGTCTGAAAAAGAAGGATTGCTCACTACTAAACCTCTTCGATCACACGCATCAGCGCGGAGATCACTCTCTCTCTCCCATTCTTAACGTCAACACTCTTGGTTCTCTTATAGAGATTGTGTCGCGTTTCAGTGCAATCTAGTAGTTCCATAAAGGCATGCACAATCTCTTGATCGGAAATCATATCGTGGCGACCAATATATTTCATGCCGTTAATCTCAGAAGCGAAAGTGTGAAGTTCTTCACGTTCATGGCTAGCTATTATCACACTAGGTATCAGCATGTTTGCAAGTTCAAAAACAGTTCTTCCAGCTGATGAAAAAGCTATGTCAGCTCTGGCCATATAATCCGAAATACGCTTAGTGCCGTTAGCTAATTCCACGCCTTTTTGTGGCTGGCTATCTAGGAAGTCTTTTAATTCTTGGAGATGTATGTAGCCGGGGCCCGTAACTATGGAAAGACGGATTCCACGATCGGCCACAATTGGAATAATTAAGCCAACCACACGTTTTACAAGGTTATTCGCATCCGTTCCTCCGAATGTCACTAACACTTCTTCTACTTCATCCCGGAATGATGTCGGATTAGTCTGAAAAAACTCGTCACGAAGGCAAAAATACATGGGGCCGTTCAGATGGTTAGCTGCAATATCTTTTTCTTCGTAAATTGCATTTATTACAAGATCGGCTATATCGGCACCAGATCCCAAATCTTCAAAATTCACAACGACAATCGCTTTAGACTTGAGATCCTCAATGTATTTCTTGTCTGTAGCTAGGATGTCATTAATTACAACCTGTGGATCCAGAGAAAGCACAGTATCCACAAGATCATCATCCCCTTGCCTGATCACTGGAAAGTTATGGTTACGAATATTTTCCGCTGCCATATCATGACCTCGAAGTGTAACAAAAAGAATCTCGTAATCCACTAGATCCTGAGCTAAAAGAGTTGTACGGTAGACATGACCCAGCCCAGTCTCAGAATTGCCTTTCACCACGAAAACAACTCGCTTACGTCTAACCATCTGTTATCACAACCATTTGGCTCATCTCAATTCAGGGATCAGTGCCCTATATGCACGTTCGGGCATTCCCTCATCCATCAACACATTCACTGGTAACGCTACAGATCTGCCTAATAACTCTGCTGATCTCGTAAAACGAGAAGCCAAATCTCCCGATCTTGCAGAGACTAGCTCGGGCATGTGATCCCAAGTTCCAGCAAAATGCCACGTAATGGCCTCAGGAAGAATCTTAGTTCCGATACCCTCTTCCAATAGAAGTTGCCTGCATCTAAGTGCAGAATAATTATCCTCAACGAAAAAAATCAGGGCATCGGCAGTCTCTTCTGCACCATCAGGAATAGTTCGCCAAGTTAAGCCAGAAAGACCATCCAGAGCAGACATAAGCTTTGCTTTGTTTTTTCTCTGAGCAGCAATTACCCCATCTAACTTTTCTAGCTGAGCCAATCCCACAGCCCCTTGAAGTTCTGTCATACGATAATTGAAACCGCTACCATGACGACTATCCTCCCAACGTGGGAGTTCCGGATTGTTCTCGTGTCCGTGATCGTGCCAAGCACGTGCCATATCATCGACATGTGTATCGTTGGTAACAACCATACCGCCTTCACCAGTAGTCATAGTTTTTGCAAAGTCAAAACTAAACGTTCCAACATCTCCTATTGTTCCAAGTGGTTTACCTGAAAAGCGACCACCACACCCCCAGGCCGTATCCTCAATTAGCAGTATCCCACGGTCCCGACAAATACGTTTTATCTCATCCATGCGAGCAGGCACCCCTAGCATGTGGACAACTATCACAGCTTTAGTGCGATCAGTTATAGCTTCTTCCAATGCCTCAGAATCCATGTTCAGTGTATCATCCACGTCTACAACCACTGGGATTGCACGAGCTTCAATGATAGCCTCCACAGTAGCTACAAAAGTAAAGCTTTGGGTAATCACTTCGTCTCCACTACCAATCTCTAAGCCTGCTAATGCTACTCTTAGTGCAGCAGTTCCAGAGGTAACGGCCAACGCATGTCGAACTTCCATTCGTTGGGCAAATGCGTCCTCAAAATCTCGTACCTTATATACTTCATTTCGTAAATGATCGAAGGAGTGCCGGAAAAGAATGCCCCCCCCATCCTGAAAAACCTCTTGTACTTGTTCGAATTCTTCTCTTCCAATCACCTCAAAACCCGGCATCACTCAACTCCTCTTGTCCAAGAATCTTTGTAATACAATGCGGATCTCTTCCTCTCCAAAATCTACTGGATTTTGTTCTAGGGCACCCATCAGATCGAGAGTATCAGAAACAACAAGATCAACATGTTTATCCTCGAAACCATACACATCCAAATCATCAGGAACACCCAGCTTGCCCCAGGTTGTAGAAAGATGATCTACAAACTTCTGAGAAGCTTCATTGTCAGAGATGTCAATCTTCGCACCTGAGAATGACCGATACAGGGAAGAATAACCATTGTAGCCACGGTCTACATTCAGCTGTGCCACGTGTGGCAAGAAAATCGCACCCCCAATACCGTGTGGAACACCGAAATGGACACCGAACGGGTAAGATAGTGCAGCCGCAGGACCAGTTCCTGAATGCATAAGAGCCAAACCAGCTAAAAAAGCACCGTACATTACGTGTTCCCTGGATTCTAGATCATCAGGCTTATCCACCACTTTGGGCAGGGATATTAAAACTGTTCGCATACCCTCCAGAGCTAACATTCTCGCTATAGAATTGCTTTTCTTAGCCACATAAGCTTCCGTACCGTGCACTACACTATCTAATGCAGCAGAGACAGTCGCCTCGGGTGGACAGGTGACAGTTAACTCAGGATCTAAAAAAGCTAGCAGAGGTCTGACAGCTTCTCCATTGATACCCATTTTCCGTTTAGCCGGTCGATCTACGAATGAAGCGTTTGGAGTTACTTCGCTACCAGTACCTGCTGTTGTTGGGACTGCAACTATAGGGAGGACCGGCTTGTCCATGACATCGAATCCCCTGTAAGTAATAGCAGGATCTCGATTATGGACCAGGACAGCCATAGCTTTAGCAACATCCAAAGTGCTCCCTCCTCCGATTCCAACGATAGCATCAAGTTCCTGTGTCTCATACTGAGTCCGGATCCGATCCAGGTCATCGTAGGTAGGCTCACTCACATCACAAATACCGTAAACAACTTCAGTTTCTTCTTCCAAGGAATCGACCAACTCACGAATGTGATCAAGGTCAGAGATGTTATGATCAACTACCAGGCCCACACATCTCCAATTCTTACTAACTAAAGATCTGACAATATGCCTACGGCTACTCAATCCGAAAAAAACCTTTGTCGGGACTGAGAATTCAAAAGTGGTCACATCATTATCCGATGGCATTCGCATCAGGGCCGTCTTTACTTAACCTCGTCCACAAAACGAACTTTGGATTTACTGCCGTCCCAGAAAACGTCTGGTATTAGAGCAGATTTTTTAGCTTCAATCCTATCACGATACTTCATGAGATCTTCAATCATAGTACGTATTTCAGACTCAATATCTGTAGTAGGTTGATAGCCTATATCAAGAAGATGTTGGTGATCGGGATTGAAGTAGTGTTCCTCAAGTTCGTCTCGCGGATTCATGAGATTTCTGATTTCAACATCTAATCCTAGATCGCCGGAAACCTTTTGGACTGTGAGAGCAAGATCAGTGATATCGTAAACTTCTTCGAATTGGTTAAATACCCTGTACTCTCCTTCTTGTGCGGGATTTTCTATGGCCAACGTCAGGCACTGCATAGAATCACGTAGAGGTAAGAATCCACGCTTTTGATGACCTTTACCATAAGGAGTCAGGGGATGGCCTATAACAGATTGACAACAAAAACGATTTATAGCAGTTCCGAAAGCCTGGTCGAAATCAAGACGTGTTAGCAGTTGTTCTTCGTCGCCCATCGAATCGTGACGAGTACCAAACACTACTCCTTGCATAATGTCAGTAGCTCGAATTCCCCAGATTTTACTAGCAAACATGATGTTGTTAGAACCATGGACCTTAGACCAATGGTACCAACTCCCGGCTTGCCGTGGAAAAGGAAGCCTATCTTTTCGGCCCCTGAACTCAACTTCAAAAAACCCTTCCGGTATATCTACACCCGGTGTGCCGTATTCTCCCATAGTACCTAGTTTGACTAGGTGAGCTTCGGGGCAAATATCTCGCATCGCAAAGAGAAGATTAAACGTCGAAGTGATATTGTTAATCTGAACCCATGTAGCATGTTTGACATCGATCATCGAGTAGGGAGCAGAAGGACATTCTCCGAGATGTACAATCGCTTCTGGCTGGAATTCTCGGAAGATATTCTCAATCAGATCATAGCTAGTCAGGTCACCATTCCAGAAAATAAGATCTTTGCCGAAATGATCCTTAAAAACTTCTAGGCGCTCATTCATAGGAAGTATGGGAGTGGCACTCCAGGAGCCCATCTCTTCTACCCATGAACGCCTAAGAAAATTATCTGCACCAGCCACCTCATGACCTTTGTGAGTCAAATATTGGGCAAGCGACCATCCCAAATATCCATCTACTCCTGTGATAAAGACTCTCAAGGTTTCCCCTAGATTATTGATTGAAGAGATTATTCATTATTTCCATACTCCGGTAAATGTAATAATTAAAGCCATACTACAGGAGACTTTATTATAAATACCTTATTACAAGAGTAATGATCGTAATTCATCATGGCGTATCAATAAGGAGCATGGAATTCTGGGCCGTAAACACCTAAAATAAGAGATTCTTTAGGAAATTTAGAATCCATAGTCAAAAAAATATTTCTGATCGATAGTACTTACATGACCCTAGGATGATTTATTTAGCACAAATATACCACTTTAATGGATTACAAAAACCATGAATAAAAAGAGATATATCCTATCCAGAATCGCCTTTATTTGCTCTATACTATTTCTAGTATCATGTGATACGACAAATTCTAGTGAAGAATCTGAAGAACAACTGATCGAGCGGGCTATAGGCATACACGACCGCACTATAACACTCGATACTCACGACGATATAAGCCTCGCCAACTTTACAGAAACCCGTAACTACACCATGGACCTTCCTACACAAGTTGATCTCCCAAAAATGGAGAGTGGCGGATTGGATGTCGCCTGGTTAGTGGTGTTCGTGGGCCAAGGACCACTGACTCAGGATGGATACGCCCGGGCACATCAGGCAGCAATGGATAAATTTAACGCAATCCATTGGTTTGCCGAGGAAAAAGCCCCGGACCGCATTGAGTTAGCATACACCTCAGACGATGTGCGGAGGATTTCGGAATCAGGGAAGAAGGTGGCAATGATAGCCATCGAAAATGCATACCCGGTAGGAACAAACCTGGATAACATTAGAAAATTTCATGAATTGGGTGGACGCTACATGTCTTTAGCCCATAATGGACACAGCCAGTTCTCCGATTCCAACACCGGTGAAAGAGACGGAGTTTGGCTTTACAATGGCCTCAGTGATCTCGGTCGCCAAGCCATAGCAGAGATGAACAGATGGGGAATAATGATCGATATTTCACATCCATCCAAAGAAGCAATTATGGAAATGTTAGAAATATCCCAGGCTCCGGTCATTGCTTCTCATTCAGCCGCCCGAGCATTGAGCGATGTAAGCCGGAATTTAGACGATGAACAGCTCATGGCATTAAAAAATAATGGCGGTGTGGTACAGACTGTAGCCTTACGCAGATATGTAGATGCAGAGAAAGAAGCCAGTCATCGTCAAGCACAGCAAGCTCTTTATAGAGAAATAGCGGGAGACTTGGGATTTGAACTCCTTGATAGAGGTACACTTAGGGGAATGAGCCAGGAAGACAGAGAATCTTACCAAGCAAAAATGGCTGAGCTCCGTGAAATAGCAGCACCTCGAGAAGAATCTGAAGTCAACTCTGTAGCACCGCCTGTTAACGTATCAGACTTAGTCGACCAAATAGACTACATGGTAGAACTAATCGGACTTGAACATGTTGGCATCAGTTCTGATTTCGATGGAGGCGGAGGAGTATATGGATGGAATGACGCTTCGGAAACATTCAATGTAACTCTCGAGTTAGTCCGCAGGGGTTACACTGAAGATGAAATTAGTGCGATATGGAGCGGTAACCTTCTGAGAGTATTAGACGAAGTCCAACAAATTGCCCAAGAGATCCAAAACGCAAAATAGTAATAGAGGAATATTTGGATATTGAATCAAACTGATATCACAATTCCAGCACATAACCGTCTGGGCCGGCATTTAAAATATATGTTGGCCCTAGAGTTGAAGACTGTCCCCAGCAGTTGTGAATATGTCCACAAACAACCAGCCGAGGAGATACTAGCCTTATAGTATCCAGTAAGGAACGACTCCCAAAGTTAATACCTCCAACATCATCAACATGCCCATAAGGTGGTGAATGGCTAACCAGCACGGCATCTCGAGGACAAGACTCTAACATTAACTGTGCTTCCTGTTCACTAAAATCAAAGCTCCACGATCCGAAGGGAGTTATGGGTATTCCACCACCTATACCAAAGAAATCAACGCCATCGATTGTGATACCAGAACCATGAAGTACATGGGCATCATTCCATCCACAGCACGCTACACGAAGTTCTTCATCAGACTCTCCGTTTCCAGGTACCAAAACACTAGGACGAGCTATACTACTCAGGATTTCTAATACGTCCTCGATACCTCTACGCTTTACGGCAAAGTCTCCAGCCCCAATCACTACATCCACATCTTCAGCTCTTTTAACTATAGAGTCAGCTGCAGCCAAGTCTCTATGTAAATCACTAAAAACGAGAAGTTTCATATTTATTAGTATCTATTTCATCAACTTGACATACAAATGCTAGATAAAGAGTCGCCCCTAGCCTGTATACTGTGTACTACCCTCGTAAATCTCTAAACCTTGAGGACTCCTGACCGTCATCCGAGGACGACCTCTGTTGTTACCCATGGAGGCAGCCCCGTATTCTCCGTTCTTATTGATGGCCACGAATTTTTCTGACGGGAAGAAATTTGGATTTATATTTCTGTATTTGTGAACGATAAGGTCACATGCATCCTCACACGCCTCTTGAGGGGAACGGCCTTGTCCCATGCGCATAACTATGTAGTACGATGCACAGCACTTGATAACATCTTCTCCTCGGCCTGTAGCACCTGCAGCTCCTACATCGTTATCAACATATAGGCCAGCACCTATGACCGGAGAATCGCCGATGCGACCGTTAATCTTAAAACTCAGCCCGCTAGTGGTCGTGATGCCAGAAATATCTCCGTTAGAGTCCACGGCTAGAACATTGGTTGTTCCGTAGTGGAAATCTACTCCTTCTTCCCAGCTTCCAATTTCTTCTCCTCCAGGTTTTCTAAGATGGTCAGGTGAACCCCAATCGTCTCGATCACTCCGTTTTTCTCGCCAGACAAGCCACCGCTCACGAGACTTTTCAGTCATTAGATCCACTTCCTCAAACCCAAAAGACCGTGCGAAATCCAAAGCACCAGTACCTATTAACATCACATGATCTGTACGCTCCATAACAAGGCGTGCGACCGATGCAGGTGTTTTGATATTTTCTAGAGAAGCTACAGAACCTGCGTTGTAGGTCTTCCCGTCCATTACGGATGCGTCAAGTTGGACAACGCCCTCTTCGTTGGGCATTCCACCATATCCTACACCCGAATCCTCCGGATCGACCTCAATGACATTTGCACCTCGTTCCACTGCATCGAGAGCATTGCCTCCACTGTTCAGGATATCCCATGCCTGTCGCATGGCTTCTTTACCCGTATCATTTGAATGGCTTGTGATGATGAGTGGCACCCCTGTGGAATCGTCATGTTGCATTTGTGTCATGCCTACAGGAACATGGCCTATAGCCAAAGCGCTAGTTCCTATGCCCACACTGTGACGGAAAAAGTCTCGCCGAGGTATCCTGGAACGATCAATACTCATTGTTATGCTCCTATATCATATCAAAGATCATACGTCACCCAACAATAGAAACGGGGAAGGGTTTCCCCTTCCCCGTTTCTATAACAATCAATAGCACCCTCAGCTGGAGGGCGGACCCTTACTCTTCTTGCGGAACGGATGTTTACCCTTGCGAGCTGATAAGTCTACTTCTAATTCCTCGCCATCTATAGTCATACTAGCAAATTGAGTTCCATTAAAAGTAACGACAACATTCTTGGTACGTGTCTCATCACCGTTTTTACCATTTACAATTTCTACAGTAATATTTCGGGTGATAGTACCGGAGAGTGGATAAGGATTATCTTTGCGGGGGACCCCACGAATCACATTAGTAATTACTGAGGTGCTAGACATTTCATAGCTACGAGAACCATTCTCATCAGAATAATGGCTCTTGGATCTAGCACTACTACCAGTCCCGTTCACAGTACGGCTGGTCTCTTCACCCTCGAGACCCGTAATTGTAATGTCTCTATTGCGTGAACCTGATTTAGACCAATTGCCCCTTGCCCATTCGCCACTAACCTCGCTCAAGATATGAACCGAGGCCGTAGTTAATTTGTTGAAGCCAAACTGTTCATTCCCATCAGCATCATAGAAAGTTTTTGTTCGAGAACGCTTAATAGGTTCTGCAGATCCAGCATCAACTTCTGCAAACACTCCACCAATAACATCAGCAAAATCCAATTCTAACTCTGCAACATCTTCTATAAGCTCATCGGCTGATACCATGGCGACATCAAGTGTAAGCGTAGATATTTGTGAATCTGCGGCATTGCTATCGGGGCCAACTGTATCACTACAGGAAACCAACATAAATACACCAATAGTCACCGCTACACTCTTTAATAACTGCTCCATATTAAAGTCTCCCATACTGTGACCAAACGGATCAATATTTAGCCTGATAAACTTAAGACACTACCAGGACTCGAAATGTTAAGGCTAAGCCCCTATTCTTAATGTTAAATCAGCAGTTTACAAATATATTGATTCACAATCTATTCTGCCATATTTGGTCAATTTCATCATCTAGGAATAACTACTATGATAGCAGATCGCCTTCCAACTTTGTTACTGGTAATTTCGATATTTGCATCAGGATTAAATACATCCGAACTAGCAGGACAGAGTAGTGTTCCCCGGATATTCATATCCGTGGATATGGAAGGGATAGGGGGTATAGGGACAGGCAAAATGACAAACGGCAGTGGCAAAGACTACGCCACAGGCCGCGAGCTAATGACTGCCGAAGTTAACACAGTAGTGGAAGCAATTTTCGATCATGGTCAAGCTCATATCTTGGTGAATGATTCTCATGGTGATATGCAAAATTTACTGCACACGAGCCTTGACCCACGTGTCACCTATATTCAGGGTAACATCAAGCCACTGGGTATGGTACAAGGACTAGACGGATCATTCGATGCTGCCATCTTTCTAGGATATCATGCTCGTGCAGGTACCGAAGGGGGATTCTTGGCCCACACAGGATCGGGATCCGTAAAAGGGCTCTGGTTAAACGGAATCGAAGTGGGAGAAGGTGGATTAAACGCCCACTATGCAGCTTCGCACGGAGTGCCGGTAATATTGGCTGCCGGTGACTTGACCTTCACCGAACAGTTCAGTGCATTAATAGAGACACGGGTCGTGGCGACAAAAGAAGCTATAGGATATCAGGTAGCCCGCCTAATACATCCAGAAATCGTAAGGACCCGCTTGCGGGCTACAACCTTAGAAGCACTGGGCGATCTAGAAAGTGCCACTCCGCTTAAAATCACCGAACCTGTAAACATCCAAATGCACTTTTCATCAACAACCCGATCTGACATTCTTCAAGCTATTCCTGGAATGAGGAGGGTGGACGGAACAACTGTAGAATATGATGCGCAGAATATGACTGAAGCATATAAGTTGATTCGTCTGATGTACAAGTATGTAAGTTGGTAGCAACCAAGACCAACAATAGTCAATCGTGCACTAGGGAAACACGGACGATTCTGTCCAGATTCGGAAATTCCTCTTGGAAGTATTCAGCACCCTTAGCCATGGCCATAGCCTGATAAACACCCTCCCCCCTAGGGGGGCCATCTCCATATTCGGAGTATAGACTACCAATTACATCCATACCCTCCACCACCTCACCAAATGGAGCAAAACCACGATTGTCCAGGCTAGAATTGTCTTTATAGTTTATGAATACTTGTACAGTACGACTGTTGGCCCCACCCTTAGCAAAAGATACCGCCCCTTTAGTATTAGACTTTATAACAGGGTCATCGATTAATAGCTCATTTTTCCACACCGCATTTACATAGGGATCATCGTGAATGCCCCACCCTACCATGAAATTTTTTAGGACCCTGTGAAAACGAACCCCATCGTACCATCCATGTTTTACTAGATTGTAAAAGCGTGCCGCCCCAAGAGGAGCCCACTCCTTATGTACTTTGATGACGAAATCTCCCTGAGTAGTCTGGAAGCTAACACTAAAGTTTTCAGGTGGTTCATCATTGAATTTATCAACTCTTAGAAGTGGATTCTGGATCCTTAAGTTTGAGCTTTCATCCATTCTCTCCTCACCACAAGCAATAAGGAAAACAATGCTGAGCATGAGACCTGACACCCCAAAGCTATAACGCTTCACTACTCATGTACCTTGTGGAACAATTTTATTAGACGTAGCAAAATCCTACTCATTAATTACCCATTCCTGAATCACCATCCGTTTTAGATTTCATTTTCTCTCTATTGCCCTTGAGTGTCTCCAGCACGTCCTGCCACTCAAACTTATTTCCTATACCACGAACATAGTAATCCATCCAGGCCATCTCACTCACAGCTTTCAGGAACCGATTACGAGAACCACGAATGCCATGACTGCGACCAGGATACATAAAGAGTTCTGTGGGAACTCCCAACTTCTTTAGAGCCATATGTAATTCTACTGACTGAGGGCTGGGAACTCGTGGGTCACCCTCTACTACGTGTATCATCGTAGGAGTCTTAGCATTTGCGATATACTTAAGAGGAGATTGGTTCCAATAAGGATCGAAATTATCGTATAAAAAATCGTCGCCTATATAGAATTGACGATTTCTCTGGACATCACTTTGAGCATACATGGATATCCAGTTCATGGTTCCAGCCCCAGAGCTGATAGCCTTGAAACGATCTGTATGGGTCAAGATCCAATTAGACCAATGGCCACCAGCACTCCACCCTAATGCCCCCATACGTTCTGGATCTACTATGCCCTCATCGATCAGATAGTCTACTCCTGTCATTATATCATCAAAACCCAATGTGAAATAATCTCCTACAATATCGGTCCGGTGAGCATTGCCGTAGTTACGAGAACCCCGGTAATTCGGTTTAAGCACAGCATATCCCGCACCAGCATATACCTGAGAGTTATATCCACCGTTGAAGCGAAGAACATCTGCAGAGGCTGGGCCACCGTGAATGGCAACAATGAGAGGATACCTCTGACCTTCTTGGTATCCAACTGGTTTCACTAAAATACCGCCAACTATATTCCCGTCAGTGGAGCGCCAGTTGATTTCAACCTCTTCGCCAAGGTCCATATCATGTACTTCCGGAGCAGCATCAACGAGTTGGATCCATTTAGAGCGATCGGAAAAGTCATCAACATTATTAACCCTGAAAACGGTGCGAGGGGTTTTGGGATCCTGGTAATCAATGAGAATAGTGCCCGTATCTTTATCTCTGTTTACACGTAAAGATGCTCTCTCTGAAGTAACCTGAATGACATCGCCACTATTAACATCCAGTGCATGAATTTGTGTTGTGACCTGAACACCAGAGTTGAAATAGATAGTGTTGCTATCTTCTGACCAAAATCCTACGCTTAAGCTTGCGTCAAATCTTTTTCCAAGTTTACGGAAATCACCACCTCTATCGACAACTTCACGAACATAGACACGGTTTTCAGTCATTGTATACCGTGTCATGTTATCTGGAGCTGAAAAAGCTATCCAGCGACCGTCTGGAGAGATATCAGGCAAGCTCTCACGTACTTCGTAATTGTTCGTCAGACGCTCAATATCACCTGTGGAAATTTCTAGCAAGAATTGATCAGCATATAAACGCGATCCTGTAATATTACGTTCATACCTTTTGGTAGAACCACCCGTGAAGGTGATCCATTCCCCATCATTAGATAATCTGAAATCTTCCACACTGATATCTGGGTCATCAGTAATTTGGTCCTTGATTCTGTTCTCTAGCTCCAGAGACCACAAATTAGATATAGGAGTGACCATATTTTTGATGTCCACAGTAAAACCTTCCTTACGGCGGTATTCTTCATCTTCATTCAGGGAGTCTGGCATGATGAAATAGATACTCCGACTGTCCGGTGACCACTCCCACTTTTTAACCCCCACCTTTCCGTCTGTAAGCTGATCGGATTCAGCATCCACAATCCCATCTACAGGCAAGAGATAAAGTTGTTCTCGGTTCAATTTGCCACTTCTATAAACCAACCAATGACCATCATCGCTGAAAGAGAAAGTAGAGATTCCCTCTTCCATATCTGTAATGCGTTGAGCCTCACCACCATCAGGACGCATCAGATAGAGTTGGTCTTTCTCTCCATCCCGATTAGACAAGAAAACGAATGCATTGGAATTCTTAAGCCATTCGGGAGATTTCTCGTTCTTATCTTCAGTGAAGGTCATCTGTCGGTTTGAAGACATACCCTCCTGCATAGAAACCAGATGTATATCCGACTGCTCTTCAGCTTCTTGCCAGTCCGGAGTCGTAACAGTGTATAGCATCCACCTGCCATCCAGACTTGGAGCCCAGGAACCAGCTCTTGCCATATTCTGGACATCGAGAAATGACATAGGCCTTAGTCCGGCAGAAGTCTGTGCGGTCACAGACGTAAAGGGTACCATTACGACCAGGAAAAAAGACAACAACATGGCACCTGAAAATTTAAAATCTGTACTCATGGATACCTCACACTATAGTAGTTGCGTGAATAAAGCATTAGAAGATTTCCTTAAGTAACACTTATCTAATAAGACATATAATACACAAGTGTCCTGTATAAAGCAGTTTTACCACTTGCCTACATATATAGCATATCTAAAATATTTATTAACATTAATGATGTTTGATCACAATTCCCTTCAGTCTGTTGTGAGGTATTTAATGAGACGTTTTAGCTACAGCTTATTTATTATTATTGCCAGCCTAACCATTAATGCACCTTCAGTTACGGCTCAAGGTTATGGTGGTGCCGTAGCAGTGAGCGGTACCGATGTTCTAGTGGGCGTAGCAGGCAATGTTATCACGCCTGGAACCGTATACCTCTATCGGCAAGGGCCGAACGGATGGGAGGAAGCAGGACGCCTTCAGGCTTCCGATGCTTTTTCAGGAGACCGTTTTGGTACAGCTATCGCCGTAGATGGTTCGACCATGATGATCACTGCCACTGCTCAAAACAATGGTGCAGGAGCGGTATATGTGTTTGAACAACAGGATTCAGGATACTGGCAAGAAGTAGAAATATTGACGGCAAAAGATTTGGGTCCTGACACTGACTTTGGAGCTTCACTTGCCTTGGATAATGGAGTGGCGGTTGTGGGATCGCCAGGACAGAGAGTTCGTAGCCGCCAAGTTAAGTACAAGGGCCAGGGAACAGCCCATGTGTTCACCAACTCTGATAACGGGTGGACATCCCAAGGTATGATCACGAACGCTAACGACAGTACAGGATTCGGAACTAGCGTAGCTATTAGCGGAAAACAAATTATCGTTGGTGCTCCAGCCGCTAACGGGACTGGGGTTACATATACTTTCCGGCAAAATGAAAACACTTGGCAACAAACAGGCATACTAGCAACACCAGGAGTAGAGCCCAATGATCTCTTCGGATCGCTGATAATAACCTCATCTGACCTGGCTTTTGTATCAGCTCCAGGGAAAAAACAAAACCAAGGAGCAGTATTCATATTCGATTATGATGAATCACAAGAAGAATGGAGCCCGCGTGGCCACCTCGTCTCTTTCGATGGATTTCAACAGGATTTATTCGGATCTGCACTTGCTATCACAGACGATGGAATTTGGATTGGAGCACCAGGAGCCAACAGACATGGAGTGCTATATACCATATCAGGTGATGTAAATGAAGGTTGGTATGAAGCCACCAAACTTGGTAGTGGCGAACAAGTGCGTGATGCTTTCGCTAAGACTGTAGCTATCGATGGAGATATAGCAGCTGTGGGCGTGACCGGTGCCGATTTCGGTACCGGAACTGTCACCATTTATAAACGAAATGAAGGTCAATGGGAGATAGAAGAATCTATAATGGGTGATAGAGAGGGATTCGATGCGGTCATTGGAGGACAGATCGATTGTACAACTGGCGTGGCATATGCCTTTGACTGTGAAGAATACGATCTATTGTCCTTAATGCCCATCAAGGACATGGCACCCCGAGGAGTTACCGTGAACGATGTATGGGGTTGGACCGATCCAGAAACCGGGCACGAATACGCTCTGGTTGGCCGTCGCGATGGATCTGCCTTCGTGGACATCAGTGATCCTCTTAATCCTATATACCTGGGACAACTGCTACGACCCGAGGGCTCTAACCCAAGTACATGGACAGATATAAAAGTCTATAAGGATCATGCTTTTATCGTAGCTGACGGAGCGGGCCAGCATGGGGTTCAGATCTTTGACCTTACCCAACTCCGCAACATCACAGAACCCGTAACTTTCGAAGAAACAGCTCATTACGATGGAATAGCCAGTGCCCATAATATCGTTATCAATGAAGAATCCGGATTCGCTTATAGTGTAGGAAACCGAGGCGGCGGAGAGACTTGTGGTGGTGGCCTGCACATCATAGACATCCAGGAACCCACTAATCCTAAGTTTGCTGGCTGCTTTGCAGATATTCAGACCGGAAGAGCAAGTACAGGTTACACCCATGACGCACAATGTCTTACTTATAGGGGCCCCGACAAAGAACACTTCGGCAAACAAATATGCATGGGTGCCAATGAGACTGCCCTGAGTATAGCAGACGTTACGGACCCATCTAATACTATTGCTCTATCTAGGGCTAGCTATCCTAGCGTGGGATATGCCCATCAAGGCTGGCTCACCGAAGATCATCACTACTATTATATGAACGATGAAACGGACGAGATAGCTGGCCAACCAAAAACTCGTACTTTGATTTGGGACGTATCAGATTTGGATGACCCCCAGCTAGTCAAAGAACACTTTGGCACACAAGAATCCAGCGATCACAATTTGTACACTCACGGCAACATCATGTATCAGTCGAATTACCGCAGTGGACTGCGAGTTCTTGATATCAGCGACCCTGAAAATCCTGTAGAAATAGGATACTTTGACACTGTACCTTACGGAGATAATTCCGCAGGCATGGGAGGATCATGGAGTAATTATCCATATTTCAAGAGTGGTGTTGTTATAGTTACTAGTGGCAACGAAGGTCTTTTTGTCCTAAAGAAGAGGCAACCAATCACCTGAGCATACAAATAAAATAAGTGTCAAAAAATAACTTAAGAGAGGGAGAATGGATAAATCCATTCTCCCTCGTGCACATGATTAACAAGGATCCACTACCATATAATACACGTTATGAAGAAAGATAAAGTCCAGCATAATATGAAAAAAGTTTCCGTGACAATGGCTAGCCAAAATACAGCTTTGTGGATTCTAGGAAGCCTGGCAATCACAGCCTGTGGAGTTTATGAACCCTCTGTAATATCAATAAATCCTGTAGAATACAAAAAGGACAAAGAAACAGGTGGTTTCGTACGTTCAGTAGACGCCTTCCAGGTGCTCGACAAAGATGGTCAATACTACAAATACCCCTTCCTCGGCGGCCTAAACGTACCACGTCCTCAATTCATTGATCTTGATGATGACAGAGACCTGGACCTCTTACTTCAAGAACGTACCGGTGAACTGATGTACTTCGAGAATATGGGTACTGCAGAGGAAGCTGATTTCGTATGGCGTACTGACCGATATCAAGATTTAGATATAGGAGAATGGAGCAGGCTATTAGATTTCGACCAAGATGGTGATCTGGACATGCTAACCGAACATCCGTTCAGCTATATACAGTATTTCCAGAACCAGGGAACTCCTCAGAATGCCAAATTTATTGCTGTGGGTGATTCTGTTCGGGATGTAAACAGTAAACCCTTATTCGCTGACCGACAGAACATCCCAAGTCTCAACGACATCGACTGCGATGGAAACTGGGATCTATTTCTAGGACGAGTAGACGGAACAATAAGCAGATACGAGACATCCTCAAAATCATCAGAAGAAGCTCCCTTATTCCGGTTCGTGGAAGATCGATTTCAGGGTATCGAGATTGTAGCCCAGCTCGGAAGCCTACATGGAGCTAACTCAATGGCTTTCGCAGATCTAGATGATGACGGTGACCTTGATTTCTTTTGGGGTGATTTTTTTGAGCCCAGCATATTATACCTCGAGAATACGGGATCCTGTAATGAACCTGTGCTCTTAGGCGACCCTCTTCCCTTAGAGGTTGAAGGCTCTCTTTCAACTAGCGGATACAATGCTCCCACATTAGCCGACATCGATGACGACGGTGACCTCGATCTCTTCGTAGGTGTATTAGGTGGGGCTTTTAATCCTAATCTCACTACAATTAAAAACTTCCTTTTCTATGAACAAGTTGACCGCAATTTTGTCCAACGTAGCAGCCAATTCATATACACCTTAGATGTGGGAAGCGAGAGTATTCCAACCTTAGCGGATCTTGATGATGATGGGGACTTGGATCTTCTCGTATCTAATAAGATTGATTCAGAGGATCCTTATACTGCCCGGATGTACCAATTCGAAAATATTGGATCAGCACAAGATCCATCTTTCCAAGAAAGAGAACCAATAAATCTATTTGCTACGTATCACTACGCTCCAGCAATAGGAGACTTGGATAATGACGGAGACCTGGACATGTTAGTGGGAACCTGGAACAAGGGCGTGTCTTTTTACAGAAACGAAGGCTCCCGAAAAGAACCTGATTTCGTTCTGGTCGATACAACTTTTGTAAAACTTACTCGTGGCAGTAACAGCACACCTGCATTAGCAGACCTGGACGGGGATGGTGACTTGGACCTTTTTGTTGGAGAGTCTTCGGGTGAGCTTAATTTTTATCGTAACATAGGCACACCCCAAGAACCCTCTTTTGAATTAGTGAGCGACAAATTTCAGGATATCGATGCTGGCCGTAGAAGCTTTCCAATCTTCGCAGACATGAACGAAGACGGAAAAAAGGATTTGCTCCTAGGCCGAGAACCAGGTGGAGTACTTCTATATATTCGGGAAGGCAATACCACAGATCCGGTGTTCGTCCAAGACTCGACATTTACCCTTCCGCTACCCAATTACTCGACACCCTCAGTAGCAGACATCGATGGCGATAGTGACCTGGACATCTTTTCTGGCGGACTTGCTGGTGGTGTGATTTTTTTGGAGAACCTGAATCGCTAGCGATTCCTAATTGTCCTCAACTAGTCTTATCTCATCTGGACCATTAGGAACTACACAGATGAATTCGAACGGCTCGGGACCTAAAGATTCATACCAGTGAGGGACACCAGCAGGAATAAATACCACATCGTCCCGTTTCACTTCAATCACTTCGTCCCCAATTCCGATGCGTGCATTGCCGTTCAATATATATTGCTCATGTTCCACGGTGTTGGTGTGATTAGGCATTCCACCACCCTGCTCCATAATAAATCGTCTCATAGCGAAATTAGGTCCTTCGTCAGAGCTGATTAGAACCTGACGCACGGTGCCAGAACCAGCACCTACTCTTTCAGTGGGCACATTATCTGCATGCTTATGCTTATGGTTCACACAAACCTCCATGAACAGAGTATGGAAAAGAACCGCGCCCCCTGCCAAAAAAGCAGGGGGCGCGAGCTTAATGTTAAAGTTCTTTAAGTGTTAAAGTGCGCAGGCAACTCCTCCAGGTGCACCAGTTCCAGCACTTTTAATTCCGGACGAAGTTGAAGTAGCTACTCCAGTAGCCTGTCCCGAAGCATCCCACCAAACTCTCTCGTCCCAAGCGTTTTCACCACCATTATTAGCGATAGCAGCTTGAACACTAGACTGGTTAAAGGTCAGCTCACTTCTCGGATAGGGCCAGCGTAGCGGCACACAGTTGTTAAAGGCATCTGGGCCCGGAGTAAGCACCGGCACGTTGGTGCGACGATACTTATTAAAAGCCTCTAGGCCTTGATCCCATAGCGTGAACCAATACTGTCTCTGAATGAGAGATAGATTAGTTTCTGTGCCACCTTCTCCACCACCACCGTATTTCACAAGGGCATGAGCCTTATATGCATCACGCTCAGCAGTAGTAATAGCTGCCACAGCAGGCGTCACAAATGCACCACAATCTGCAGCACATCCATCCTTGTAAACATCAAACGAAGCATCAATTCCTGCCTCGTAGAAAGTTTGTGCACTTCCGCTAATCCATCCGCGCTCCGCAGCCTCAGCCTGTAACAGCGCAACCTCAGCATATTCCATGAAGAAAGCAGGAGCACCAGGATTCAAGTGCCAGGCACCAACCTGGGATACATAATCGAAATCTCTCGATGGAGGAGTTTCCTCATCGAAAGCACGGTCGTCAGCATATCCGTTCGGCATTCCACGATGCTTCACAGCAGTCTTGCCTGACAGATAGTCTGCTGTCAGGTCAGCATGGAAACGAACTCTCGGATCATCCCTTCTAACCATCTCATCGACAAAGAACTTGCCGGGACGATAGTCACCAGGACGCTCAACGAACCCTACCCACATTGGGTTCTGGTCAGGAGCTGCGGACGAATAATTGAGTGCGGCCGATTGTGCGGTACTCGTCATAACTCCCGCAGCAACCGCTGCTGCTGCCTCGGACTGAGCCGTGGCGGGGTCTACTTCCGATAGGCGCAGGGCGAGACGCAGGCGAAGTGAATTACCGAATGCCTTCCACTTAGCCATATCTCCACCAAAGACTAGATCACCACTCGTATAACCAGATCCACTAGTGATCGAACTCGTGGCAGCCGCAAGCTCAGAAAACAAATTAGCATAGATTGATTGCTGAGTATCATACTTCGGCCTGATGTTCGGCGTTTCAGCAGCACCTTGAACAGCTTTTGTATAAGGAACATCGCCGTACATATCTGTTAGGTTATGAGCAGCATATGCTTTTAAAATTCTCGCTACTGCAACTTTATTAGGATCTGCCGGGTTAAGTGCCAAAGCTGATTCCAGTAGATGGGTAGCTAGCACAAATACTCCGTTAGGCGGATCTCCGGAAAGACTGTAGTAACTACCCCAGTAACCAGAGCCATAGTCAGTACCTAAATCGTAGCGATCCGTACCAGCATACTGGATACGTGCATTGTGCTGCACGAAAAGTGATGCCGATGGCAAATCAATATTATTTTCTCCCACCAGTTCATTGGCCAAGCCCCGTACCAAAGACGGGAGCACAAACGTTGGCGCTAATGAAGTAGGAGCATTAGGGTTTTCGTTTATGTCTGTAAGATTACTCATCTCGTCACACCCTGCCGTACTAATAACAACGGCCAAGAGGACTGTGAGCGATTGCAGTTTCACGTTTCGCATCGTTGTTACCTCCTTTCCGTTATCTAGTGACCGAGACGTTGACACCGAACGTACGATCCGAAGGCTGAGACAAATACTCTAGACCACGAGCATAGCCGTCGATGAAAGCATTACCATCCGATTCAGGATCGACGTGTGGTACGTCAGTAAGGAATAGAGCCAAATTACGACCAACCAGAGTAATACGACCAGTCGAGAATGGCAGTTTTTCGAGTACATTAGGCGTGAGATCAAAGCTAAGCTTTACTTCACGCAATTTAGCAAACGTCCCAGAATGCAGGAACGGAGGTTCTAGGTCATCGTACTTACCCCAGAACTGCTTGGCATTAGCATATACGTCGTTCGGGCTGCCATCAGCCTTCACGCCAACCATGTTAACGCCCACTTTATCCGTTCTGCGATTTGAGAAATTAAGGAACTGGTCTACGGTCACTCCGTCAATGCGTCCACCGTAGTGTCCAGTTTCGTATGAAAGACCGTCACGTGCAGCGAGTCGGCAAGTACCGCAGAAGAGCACGCCACCCTTACGAACGTCAACCAAGAAGCTGAGCTGCACTAGCCCAAAACTGAAATCGTTGCGAACTCCACCGATCCAGTCAGGCTCACTGGTTGCAAATTCTCCAGGCTCACATCTGCGCTTATTCATGCCTTCACACAAAGGCTGTTTTGCAGTAGACCTCTGTGGGAAACCACTGCTGGAAATGATCGGGTTGCCAGATGCATCTCTCTTGAGGTCGTCTCCATAAACAACACCCAAGGGGAGGCCAGGACGAGCTTCGTACGTAATTGTGTACGCACCCAGTACGATCCTATCCAGGGATTCGTGGAGAGAAATAACTTTACCGCGGTTTGCAGCCCAGTTAAAGGAGACATCCCAGTTTAGGCCAGAACCCCTTAAGAGTTCAGCACCGAGGAGAACTTCGTATCCCTTATTCTCCACCTCACCAGCATTGATGACCATATTCGAGTATCCACTAGTAGTTGAGATGGGCACCGAAAGAATCTGGTCACGGGTTCTACTATTATAGTAGGTAAAGTCAAGCGTGATTCTATTATCAAATCCTCTGATGTCAGTACCAACTTCCCAAGACCTGGTAATCTCCGGCTTAAGTTTAAGAGCCGGAAGACGATTGCTAGGAATAAATCCAGGCGCGCCTTGGAAGGTTTGCAACTGAGTCATCACAGCACTGGTTTGATATGGATCCGCATCACTGCCAACCTCGGCCCAGCTACCGCGGATCTTTGCGTAATCTATAATGCCGCCAGCATCAAAGTCGAAAGCATCCGTGAGGATTAAGCTCGCAGAAACCGACGGATAGAAGTAAGAGTTTGAGCCTTCAGGCAAGCTAGAAGACCAGTCGTTACGGGCCGTGACATCTAGGAATGCATAGTCACGGAATGACAACGATCCCAGGCCATAAGTACTGTACACACGCTTTTCAGTGAGCCAATTGTCAACCGTTGGCGGCACCGAAGAGTTTTGCGGTGTATAAAGGCCTGGAACAATCAAACGCTCACTCTCGATTGAATGACGGTTTGAATCGTTGGCCCTACGGTTAGCACCTACTCTTAATGAAGCACTGAAGTCACTACTAAGGTCACCCTGAGCCGTCAACACAATGTCTACATTGGTCTCTTGACGGAATATCACCTGATCGATGAATGCACCCCATTTGTAATCGTGCGAATAAACGGGGAAAACGTTTTTCCGTCTATGCTCATACCAGTCAGTACCTACTCTGGCATTAGCTGAAAAGATGTCATTGAACTCATAATTTAGATCTACATTACCGATGAAGCGGTCACGAGTATCATTGTTGCCGGCTTCGGCCAGTACATAGTAGATGTTATCCCAATAGTTGTGGTTCCAGTTGCGAGGCAAGCCCCAGCCAGGATGATCCGGTCCGAACTCACTCCCTTTTTGTAGCCACAAATCATAGGCACGCTTCTGCATCTGTGTTTCAGTTGAACGCTGCCACCAAAGGAACTGGTATGTAGCAGAGTTCAGAGAACCACCATCTGACAGGGGCCTATTCGTACCACCACTCTTAACGTAGGAAGCTGAACCCTGGACCCTGAGCTGATCAATCGGATTAACTCCTCCAGCTATCGATAGCTGCGTACGACTGATGTCATGGTATGGTGATTGGCCACTCGAATTCACTTGTGTTGCTGAAAGACGACCGTTGGTAGAACCGGTGCTACCTGCCACCGAGAAGTGGTTCGTGAGACCAACGCCAGTCTCAAACAAGTCACGAGTTGAATAAGGAACAGGCATAAATGGGCGCGCCGAAATACCGTCGGCATCGGTGGGATCAGCATTCCACTGGTTATAAAGCTGCCCGTTCATGACAGGGCCCCAGCTCTCATCGATATAGTCGCCGACACCGCCGCCTGCGCCATCTTTATATTCGTAAGTCGAAGTACGGTCACCACCACCAAAGATGTTCTGCCAAGTCGGTGATATCAGTGCCGTTGAGAACAATGCCTCACTGCTGGCGGTTATCTCTAAGCGGCCTTCAGCGCCAGCACCTTTCTTAGTAGTAATAATGATGACACCGTTCGTTGCCCTAGAACCGTATAGGGCAGCAGCATTAGCACCCTTTAGCACCGAAATTGATTCGATGTCATCAGGATTCAAGTCCTGGGCTGCGTTTCCGTAATCGACTCTGTTAATGGCCGACTCGTAGAAGTTTGTTTGGTTGTCAATAGGCACACCGTCCACTACAAAAAGTGGATTATTATTACCGGCGATAGATGACAGACCACGAATGGTGACATCAGCACGACCACCCATAACGCCCTGATTCTTAATAAGAACCCCGGAAACTTTTCCGGAAAGAGCAGTTACTAAGTTGGTCGATACACCAGCTTCTGCGATATCACTGCCCTGGACGTCCTGTACTGCGTAACCCAGAGCGCGCTCATCTCGACTAATACCAAGAGCTGTAACTACCAAGCCTTCCAACTCTACAGCAGTTTCAACGAGCGTGAAGTTAACTGTTACTGTCGTTCCCTCGACATCCTGACGACGCTGCGATGATTCATAACCTATGAGCTCAGCTCGTATAATCACCGCACCAGCTGGGACGCTCTGTATAACAAAACGTCCAGAACTGTTCGTCAGAGTACCCATCTGCAACGTGGGAATCGACACCTGAACACCGGCGAGAGGTTCTCCTGTATCGGAAGTAACCGTACCCGCCACGTTTGTCTGAGCCGCAGCTGTGGAGCCCAAGAGCCCCGTAAGCAAAGCGACCACGGCCACGCCAAACGTTTTACGTAGCAATCGGTCCATCATCATACCCCTCCTAAAAGGAATCGGGTTTTTAAATTTTCTAGTAATCATTTTACTGCACTATCGTGTAGGAAAGTCCGACACTTAGTAATGTGTCATGTTGATCACCTTCGCCTGTTCCTACACGTGCATAAATCCATCGTGTAGCATCAGCGAAAATAGCTACATTCTCTGCTATCGGGACGCTAACGCCAGCCCCTAGCTGAGCTCCAAACTCAGCGAAATCATACTGATACCTATAAGCATCGCGCACGATATCGACAAAGCCGGCGCCACCCTTTAGGTAAGGGACGAACCTTTCCTGCGGAAAGCGGAATACAACGCTCATTCCATAGTAATTTCTATTCAGGTCAACTGGTTCATCGATAGAACCGGGATTACCAGGAACTGTAACTCCTTGGCCGTCGCCAGGTGTCCATGGATCACAACATTTCTCATTTCCACGCTTAGGTGAATAATGGAAGTCCCCTCTAATAGCTATGTTAGGATAGAGCACATAAGTGAAGCCTCCACCTATTGCTGGTGCGATACCGAACGTGGTATTCCGGAACGCATCGAATCCAGCAGGATCTGTTGATATCCCACCCTGTAAATGCAGGGATAAACTACCAACTACCTCAGTAGCTTCTTGTGAGGAGACAGGAGCCGCTAGTGCAAGAGCAAGCAGCCCAGTCAAGAAAAGCGAACGAATTTCCATATTGTCCTCTCGTTACCTGGCAAACCGACAATTGGTAAGCAATGTTTTGTTAGCTGTCCTCGGTTAAGCCTATCGGTGGAAAATATCGTGATGGGTATATAGGAAAAGATTTACATTATTGTCAAGTATAACGTGACAAACCGTTATGCGAGTAAGTTACTCCTCCGCAATGAATGTTTCAAGTCTAAACCCTTTAAACCTTCTTACTGAAGAAGGTATTGACCTCAAAGAAATGTTTCAAGTTTTTTAATAAAATATCAATTCCTTGTTTTTACTTGTACAGCAGGACCATTATCCCAGTCCTGTACACTAGACATATTAGGATAACCCCAGTCTAAACCATTCCAGCCATCAAAACCTTCCATTTTAAAAGCCCAAAAGCCAGTTACCATATCAGAAATCACGATTAACCCATCTTCATTACGGACATCCACACCCCAGGCACCATTCATTACGCCATCCTCATCGCCTTCTAAGTATGTATCGTAATGACCAACAGTTTTAGGCCTTTTAGGATCCTGAAGACTGAATATTTGTAAGCCATCCAAATATCCTGAAACAAATACTAAAGGCCAGCGAACCTCGTGATTGTGTACCAAATGTTCCCAATTAGCGGTCCATGCTGAGATGGGGCGACGAATGTTAGTGACCTCACCGTCAAGTCCGGGCTTAAGGTCGAATATCCTAAGTGGTGCATACTGATATTCCGCTTCTGCCACTACATAACGACCATCTGGGGAGGGCGTAAACGTATGTCCCCACTCCACACCGTTGATACCTGTGAGACTTACAAGTAGTTCAGGACTCTCTAGATCAGTGACGTTGAACACGTAGTAACCACCGGTCCCACCTCCGTAGAAGCGGTCTTGTTCGCTATCAGCATCATAGCCAGTATAGAAATCGTGGTAACTACGTGCATCCGGTCCTGGAACGGGGACCCGTGCAACGAGAGCTTCTTCTTTCTTGCCATCTACCACATACCCCAGGTCATAAACATGAGCAGCGGGACTTGTTGTCGTAGCAAAAAGCAGGGCTCTGCCATTGCTGTGCTTATAAGTAAATATGTTATGGAAACCACCAAGTTCCTCGGGCCCTTGGATTCTAGCTACCTCCTTGAAGGTGGAAGTATCTGGTAGCCCGGTAACATCAAAGACGATAGCACCCAGGTCATAATCCGGACCTCCTTGGCGAAACTGGACTGATAGAATCAGGTAGTGGCGTCCCTCCCATGAAAAGATCTTTAAATCCTTGCCCCCAGCTCCAATGTGCAAATCGTTGTCTTCAATTCGCCAACGGTAGATGACTTTGGGGTTTGAAGGATCTGCGATGTCAATTACATCAACTCCGCGCTCCCCACCATCTGAACGCCCCAAGACCTCGCGCCCTATATAAGCAAAAGGACGGCTCAAGTCCTGTTCGATTTCGATGTCAGATACACTTCCAGGTGCACCTATCGGAAGATGGGACAACACTTTTATGTTATCGCTCCCCCGCGACTCAGCATTGAATTGTGCAGCAAGTGGAGTATTCGTACTGGATAGGGCAAGACCCGTCAGTATAACAGTAACCGCCAATAATCTTTTCATATTCATCGTTTCTCCCACTTTATTGTTATAATAACTGAGTCTGCCAGATCGTCTATTTTCAAATAAATATTAGCGTTAAAACATTTTAAGGCTTCACTTGGAAAAGCATAGCCAACCAAGTATATGATTACACTTAAAGCATCCTGTGGCAAAAAAATAAATTGTCTCTTCTTGCGAAAATTTTTGCCAAATGTCCATTAACTAATGTACGAACGCATAGCCTGTCTCACAGAAGAGACCACGGAAGCTCTATATCTAATGGGAGAAGATTGGCGTATAGTCGGGATCTCAGGATTCACTGTACGCCCCCCGAGAGCCAGAAAAGAAAAGCCTAAGGTATCAGCATTTGTCAGTGCCAAGATCGACAAGATCCTCGATTTAAAGCCCGATCTCGTCCTGGGGTTCTCAGACATCCAGGCTGATATCGCTGCTCAACTGGTTCGTAATGGAGTTGAGGTACACATCTTCAACCACCGAAGTGTCCAAGGCATCCTAAATATGATACGTATTCTGGGAGGAATGATCGGGTGTCCAGAAAAAGGCGAAAAGCTAGCCGAAGAACTCGAAGCAGGATTAGTAAAGACTAAGATGCAAGCTGATATGCTCCCTGTCCGCCCTCGGGTGTACTTCGAAGAATGGTATGACCCCCTAATCTCAGGGATACGATGGGTTTCGGAATTAATTGAGCAAGCTGGCGGAGAGGACTGCTTCCCTGAACTGTCCACATCATCCCTGGCTAAGAATCGTATCATAGCAGATCCAGAAGAGGTAGTTCGTCGCTCTCCAGACATCATTATAGGATCTTGGTGTGGACGTAAATTCCGCAAAGAGAAATTGGTTGCACGGCCAGGATGGGATAAAATCCCTGCAGTACAAAATGACGATGTCTACGAGATTAAATCCACAATCATCCTACAACCTGGGCCAGCAGCGCTGACCGATGGAGTCAATAAACTTCACGATATCATTGATGGATGGGCTAAAAAATACGAAAATACTAACCCGTCAGTTGCAGATGGCTAACAAAGAGTCTGCCATATGAATATTACAAATTCGAGGATCATATGCTGGTAGTTATGAGACACGGTGCCGCTGAAACCGAGATTCAAGCGGTGATCGAAGAGATAGAGGATATGGGATACGAGGCAAGGCCCATGCCCGGCAAACAGCGCACCACTGTTGGACTCATGGGTAACGATGGACGAGTTGATTCAGCTCGTATCCAAGGGCTGCCGGGTGTCTCCGAGGTCATTCCCGTAACTAAAGCCTACAAACAGGTCTCTAGGGAATGGCGTGATGCAGACACGATCGTTGAGTTGAAGAATGGCATCCAGTTCGGCGGTACTGAAGTGCCTATCATAGCCGGACCGTGTGGCGTAGAGAGTGAAGAACAGATACTTGATTCTGCTATTCAACTCAAGAATATGGGGGCCAGCCTACTACGTGGAGGAGCTTTCAAGCCGAGGACATCACCCTACTCATGGCAGGGACTCGGTCTGGAAGGGCTCAAGATGCTTACCAAGGCCAAGGAAGAGACAGGATTAGCTATCGTAACTGAGGCCCTGGATCCCGATGGCGTAGATCTGGTAGCAGAGTACGCCGATATAGTTCAGGTCGGAGCACGTAACATGCAAAACTACCCGCTGCTGAGACGAGCCGGGAAATGTGGCAAGCCTATTCTTTTAAAACGGGGACTGTCAGCGACTCTTACAGAGTTACTCCTAGCAGCTGAATACCTTCTGGCAGAAGGAAACAACGATGTCATCCTCTGCGAAAGAGGGGTGCGTAGTTTCGATCCTCACACTCGTAATCTGCTTGACCTCACCGCCATTCCAATGGTCAAATCGCTATCCCACCTCCCCATCATTGCAGATCCGAGTCATGGGACGGGAGTTCGTGACAAGGTTATCCCCATGGCACGAGCAGCTGTGGCGGCAGGAGCTGATGGTCTAATCATAGAGGTTCATCCGGATCCGCCAAGAGCACTATCTGATGGGGCTCAATCACTGTATCCGAATCAGTTCGGTGAGCTCATGGACCAGATCCGCGTAATCGCAAATGCTATCGGGCGATCAGTGAAATAAATCCCTCTTAGGACATCGGCACGACATTTCTGACCGGAGCACTCCCACAAAATAGCACACGCAAACATGGAAGCCATCTGACGGCCTCTAAACCACTCCGCAATCGATCCTAGGATCCGGTTCTTTGTAGCCTGGCATTGTAGTCAAGTAACGCTTCCACAGAAAACCTTGTCCAAGATTTGGTGACTGATCCGTTATCTAAGGTATAGAAGAACAGAAACCAAACTTTACTTGACGGAGGTATCAAAATGAAAAAGATCTTCACATTCCTAATCGTGGCAACGGCTGCCTGGACTGGTGGACTCGATGCTCAGAGCTACAACTCGATGACACAACGCATTGGTAATTTCCTTTATACCAATGGGGACATCGGAAGCAGAAGCTGCAGCTCAACTACAGAACGCATTGGTAACTATGTCTACACTAACGGAAGGATTGACCCTTATTAGCCAAAACCATGGGGAGTCGAGCCCGGTGGGTTGTGTTGGCCTACGGGACGACTTAAACAACCACAGGTCATAACTCAACAGGTGTCCCTAGATACACCGATGACTATAAGGCCCCCGACCAGATGGTCGGGGGCCTTATAGTTGAGCCTCGTTATTACAAGTTTAAGATGTTAGCTATCCTATAAGAGTGGCCACCATCACAGCTTTGATTGTATGCACTCGATTTTCCGCCTGGTCGAAGACGATGGAATGCTCACCTTCGAAAACTTCGTCGGTCACTTCCATAGCATCGATACCAAACTTTTGGAATATGTCTTCACCCACCGCTGTTCGGCGATCATGGAACGCCGGAAGACAGTGGAGAAATTTTGCTGGAAACTCGCCAGTCATAGCAAGCACCTCTGCGTTGACTTGATAAGGGCTAAGAAGTTCGATCCGTTCCTCCCACATCGACTCAGATTCCCCCATAGAAACCCATACGTCGGTATAGACAAAATCGACATCCAAGACCGCCTCCGCCACTTCCTCAGTAAGCATTATGCTACCCTTAGTAGCAGCCGATAACTCTTTGCTCTTGGCTACAAGTTCACCTGTAGGCCAGCACACTTCGGGAGCAGCCAACCGCACATCCATGCCCATCTTCGCCCCGCCTACCATAAGCGAATTGGCAACGTTGTTTCGTGCATCTCCCAGATAACAAAAAGATATCTCAGAGAGAGGCTTCCCAGCATGTTCTTCCATAGTGAGAAAGTCTGCCAGAATCTGAGTCGGATGGAAATCATCAGTGAGACCATTCCATACCGGAACGCCTGCAAATGCACCTAGCTCCTCTATAATATCCTGACCGAAACCCCGATACTCGATGCCATCGTACATACGGCCTAACACTCTGGCAGTGTCCTTTATTGATTCCTTGTGACCGATCTGTGAGCCACTAGGCCCAAGATGGGTCACGGAAGCACCCTGATCGTATGCAGCCACCTCAAACGCGCATCGTGTTCGAGTTGACGATTTCTCAAATATGAGAGCTATGTTTTTGCCGGCGAGACGAGACTCCTCAACACCATCTGCCTTCGCTGCTTTGAGCTCGACAGATAGGTCAAGAAAACTCCGTATCTCTTCAGGGGCAAAGTCCTCGAGTTTGAGGAAATTTCTCCCCTTCAGGTCCAAAGTCATTCATATTCTCCGATTGATGTGGACTATGAATTTTGTCACGGGACACAGGTGAATACAATCCCTGTAATTCCTATTAATATGATATCCCATCTTTCGGCATGACAAAAATTATCTTACATGAAAGGTCATATACGATAACACGAGGAACCCTGAGAGTGCCTGGAATCAGTATTTTCACGCCGGGTGCTCTCGGCAACTTATCCAAAACTTTCGATGCACCAGGAGATTTAGATGGCCCGTATTACTTCAATATTAATTGTCGTTGGACTCTTCCTTGCTGGCTCAAGTTGCACAAGCCAGTCGCCGACCTTCTTTAGGTCAGCCTTCCATGACTACAATTTAGTTACAGTGGTTGAAGGCTTGGAACATCCGTGGTCCATAGCATTCCTGCCAGAAGGTGACATGCTTGTAACAGAGCGAACGGGGCGTCTACGGATAATCCGGGATGGCGTCTTGCTTACAGAACCAGTACCTGGGGTTCCTGAAGTACTTGCAAAGGGCCAGGGTGGACTGCTCGATGTAGTTATTCATCCCGATTTCACTTCAAACCGATTGATATACCTGAGCTATTCAAAGCCTATAGGAGATGGATCTTCCGCAACAACCGCAGTCTTACGTGGTCGCTTTGAAAATGATCAGCTCATTGGAGTTGAAGACATTTATGAAGCTACTACACGGGGACGTGGCCATTATGGATCTCGGCTTGCATTCGATTCTGACAACTACCTCTTTGTAACTATTGGCGACCGTCAAGTTCCTCCCAGGGGAAACCTCGAGTCTCATCCAGCCCAAGATCTATCGAACAACCACGGTACTATCAATCGACTCCATGACGATGGCAGTATCCCGGAGGATAATCCTTTCGTAAACCGAGAGGGTTCTCTTCCGGAGATTTGGAGCTATGGGCATCGGAACCCTCAAGGCCTTGCTATCCACCCTGAGACAGGAGATATCTGGGCTACCGAACACGGGCCACAGGGGGGAGATGAGCTTAACCTCATACTCCCTGGGAATAACTATGGCTGGCCGGTGGTAGGATATGGCGTGAACTACGGCACTGGATCAACCATCCACAAGGGTACACATCGCGAGGGTATACAGCCGCCTATGCATTTCTGGGTCCCCTCCATCGCTACCGCAGGCATGATGATATATACAGGTTCCCATTTTCCAGAATGGCGGGGAAATATCTTTGTCGGCGGCATGGCTGGCCAGCAGTTAGCTAGGCTTACTATGGATGGGCCAGTTGTAAAAATCGAAGAGACGCTAGTGAATGGAATAGGCCGTATCCGAGATGTCCGACAGGGACCAGACGGATTTATTTATCTAGCCATCGATAACCGCAATGACGGGTTAACCCCCATATATCGCATGGAGCCCGGAGGAGCAAGATGACTGTCAATGAAATCAATACAGACAAGAATCAATCCGTAGACATCGACACAATTATCCTCACCCAATCCGAAATCCGACGGCTCCTTCCCATGCGAGTCTGCATGGATCTAATAGCACAAGCACTTACATCACTAGCCCGCGGTGAGAGCCTCAATCCCCTACGATCTATGATTAAATTGCCTAAGGAGCGCGGAACCTTTGTGTTGATGCCCGGCATGTCAGGATCTCCAGATGCTTTAGGACTTAAGGTGTTGGCGGTTTTCCCTGGAAATCGCAACACACCATATGATGCTCACCAAGGTTTAGTCATGCTCTTTGATACAGAATATGGAATACCGATAGCGATCCTAGACGCAAGCGAAGTGACCGCGATTCGCACCGCAGCTGTGAGCGGTGTAGCGACAGAACTGCTAGCAAGGGAGGACTCAACCGAGCTGGCCATCTTGGGATCGGGGGTCCAAGCTCGAACTCACCTGGAGGCTATGCTAGAATCTCGTTCTTTTCAGCGGGTGCGTGTTTACAGCCCTACCGAAGCTAACCGTAGAAATTTTGCAGAACGAGAGAGCGAGCGTCATGGAATTACTGTAGAAGCAGCCCCCTCTTCTGAAGATGCGGTCCGCGGAGCCGATGTTATATGCACAGTGACTCCCGCCAAGGAGATAGCACTCAAGGATTCATGGATTTCTCCAGGCACCCATATCAATGCAGTGGGTGGTGCTGACAGATTGAGTCGAGAATTAGACACCGACGCTGTAGTCCACTCTAGTCTTTTTGTTGATTTACGAGAGTCTGCCCTGAACGAAGCAGGAGATTTTCTCATACCTAAGGATGAGGGAGTCATCGATGATACGCATATTATGGGTGAGATCGGAGAAATTTTGCTGGGCGATGTAACCGGACGTGAGAATGAAGAAGACATTACTTTGTTTAAATCTTTGGGTCTTGCAGTAGAAGATCTGGTATCGGCTCATTATATCTTAGAACGAGCCCGAGCCGAGGGTGTTGGGATATCAGTTCCTCTCGGAGGCCTGTCTCATTAAAAACCTTAGGACTATTCCTATAAACATCACTGGCCAAAAATATGGGCAGGGATGGCACTCAACACATTGCTTTAAAGCAAATCATCCTATAGGGTGCACGCCTTAAGGATTACAGAAAAACTCTGGAGATTTTCATGTTTTTAAATTTCACATTTCCAAGGCCACTTCTAATTAGCACCGTTGCGGTCATTTTGGCCGTTATAACAGGATGTGATGCCAACAAGGCTGATCTCGTACTTAAAAACGGCAAAATAGTGACAGTGGACGACAGCAATCCTGAAGTGCAGGCATTGGCAGCCAAGGATGGCAACATCATTGCCCTGGGAAGTGATACAGAAATAGATGAGTATGTAGGGTTTAATACTAATGTGATTGACCTTGAAGGCATGACCGCTATTCCAGGACTCATCGAAGGTCACGGACATTTCATGGGAGTTGGAAACGCCAATTTGCAACTCAAACTTATGGATGTGACAAACTGGGATGAGATCATTTCTATGGTTGAACAGGCAGTAGCTCAAGCTGAACCAGGTGAACTCATACGTGGCCGTGGATGGCATCAAGAAAAATGGGATAAGATTCCAGAACCCAACGTGGACGGCCTGCCCTTCCACCATTCACTGAGTGCTGTGTCTCCCGACAACCCAGTGATTTTAAGGCATGCTAGCGGACATGCTACCTATGCCAATGCCAAAGCTATGGAACTGTCAGGGATCGACGCTAATACACCAGACCCCTCAGGTGGTGAGATCGTCCGAGACTCTGACGGCAATCCCATTGGTGCCTTTCGAGAAAACTCTAGCAGATTACTCGGTCCCGCTCAGGAAGGAGCTATACCCGCTGATCCAAGGCGAGTGGCAGAGCTGGCACAAGAAGAAGCTCTGGCTAAGGGACTCACCTCTTTTCAGGATGCAGGCTCAAGCTTTGAAACTGTGGATGCTCTACGTGAGATGGCCGAGGATGGAAGCTTAAAAATACGTCTCTGGGTCATGTTGAGGTCATCCAATGATAACTTGGCTGAGAAGCTTCCGGACTACAAGATCATCGGTGCAGGAGACAATCGTCTCACGGTACGTTCAATAAAACAAAGTATCGATGGGGCCTTGGGTTCACACGGTGCATGGCTATTAGAACCCTATAGCGATCTACCTGAGAGCAGCGGACTCCCCCGTGACATCGAAGGCATTTACAAAACCGCTGCCCTAGCAATGGCAAATGGCTTCCAGCTTGGCGTACACGCCATAGGCGATCGCGGCAATCGAGTTGTCCTGGACATTTTCGAAGAAGCTTTCGAAAAGAATCCGGATCAGGAAGATTTGCGGTGGAGGATTGAGCATTCTCAACACCTGCATCCAGATGATATTCCACGATTCGGATCCTTGGGTGTGATAGCATCCATGCAGGCTATACATGCTACATCAGACGGTCCCTGGGTAATCCAGCGACTCGGTGAAGAGCGCGCTGAATGGGGAGCATACGTATGGCAAGACCTAATGAAAGCAGGTGCTGTAGTAACTAACGGAACAGATGCTCCGGTAGAAGACGTAGATCCTATATCCAGCTATTACGCCACCGTATCACGTAGGATGAACAACGGAGAGGTCTTTTATCCCGAACAACGTATGAGTCGTTTGGAGGCTCTCAAGTCCTACACTATTAATGTAGCTTACTCAGGTTTTGAAGAAGACATCAAGGGATCTTTGGAGATAGGCAAGCTAGCCGATGTTACAGTTCTCACCAAAGACATCATGACAATTCCGGAAAACGATATACCCTCTACCGAAATCGCCTATACAATCGTGGGCGGAGAGGTGATGTATCAAGGAAATAAAAAATAATAATTGTGATGATTAACTGTTTGCTTTGTAGATGAAAAATCTAAAAAGCCTTAAGCAACAGGGCAGTGTTCCACAGTCATCAGTAAAACCAAATCCGCATACCAATTTAAACCGATCTCTCGGTACCATAGACGGTGTTGCCCTTCTGATTGGTATCACCATTGGGCTCGGAATCTTCACTACACCGTCTCTCGTAGCAGGTTACTTAGATTCGTTTTCCTCGGTCATGATGGTGTGGATCGGCATAGGCATGTTCATGATAATGGGCGGATTGATCTACGCTGAACTAGGCACACGATTGCCAGTTACGGGAGGCGAGTACGTTTACATCACAAAGTGTTTCGGGCCCTTAGCAGGATTTATGTTAGGCTGGGCCCAGCTCTTCATCATTCGAACCAGCCCAGCCGCCGCCGTGGCCATCATATCAGCCGATTACCTCGGTGTGATGATTGACCTCAGCCCTATGGCACATACCTCAGTAGCTCTGGGCATCATCATCTTCGTGGGTGCCATAAACTATTTAGGAATAACTTGGGCAAGCCTATTCCAGAAATTTACAGTAGTCGCCAAAGTCGGCTTCATTGCATCTCTGGTGTTATTGGGCTTGGCATTCATTAATAGAACACCAAACCTATTGGGATCCACATCTCCAGTCACTGAAGGGCTCGGACCCATAGGTAATGTAACCGCAGCAGTGATCCTGATCATTTTCTCACATACAGGATGGGATCGAGTAGGCTGTGTAGCTGAAGAGATGAAAGACCCGAGGAAAGTAATCCCAAGAACCATGTTATTTGGAATGAGCACTGTTCTTGTACTCTACTGGTCTATAAACACTATGTATCACTACATACTAGGTATAGAAGGAATGCGAGATACTATTACGCCAGCTGCAGACATGGCAGATATAGTAATCGGACCAATAGCTGCAAACTTTGTAGCACTCATGATAATTTTATCAGCCATAGGAGGAATAAACGGTACTGCGATGTCGGCGACACGTGTCTATTACTCCATGGCAAAAGATGGCATCTTCTTTAGTTGGCTTAACTACATACATCCCAAATTCAAAACTCCTTCCAGAGCTATCATCATATACTGTGCATGGACATCTTTCCTGATACTTTTTCGTGGATCTTTTGAAAACATCGCAGGAGGCATGGTTTTCGCAATCCTCATTTTTTACATAATGACAACAGCGGCATTTTTCAAAATCCGTATAAAGAACATCGGTGAACCAGGAGCGTTCCGGATACCATTCTACCCATGGCTACCGTGCATCTATCTGATCGGCCTCGTGGGGCTCGTGGTACTACGAGCTATATATCAATGGGAGCAATCTTTGATCGATCTGGCAATTCTGACCCCTGGCCTGCCAATCAGCTACATATGGCTTTCGAAAAAAAGGAAGAAACATCATTCAGAAATTTGATCGCCTCTCATAATTCATAAGTGTTTTTAGCAAACAACTCTCATTCCAATCCAGCTCGCTGGAAGCTGATACTTGCCTTAGCATCAGTCTACTTTATATGGGGATCAACCTACCTAGCTATCCTCTTTGCAATCGAGACAATGCCACCATTTTCTATGGCAGCATTTCGATTTATCTTGGCCGGTACAATCCTATACGTGATCGCACGTCAGCGTTGTGGACGCCCAGACCGGCGTCATTGGTTCTCGGCAACAATAGTTGGTGCGCTACTGCTGGGAGGGGGCAACGGAAGCGTGGTGTGGGCAGAGCAATGGGTGCCCTCCGGATTAGCCGCACTAATCATTGCCATCACACCCATTTGGATGGTCATAATAGATTGGATTTCTGGGGGGAGTCCACGTCCTTCCAAAACCTTAATCGCTGGACTATTGTGGGGCCTAATTGGAGTGGGTTTGTTGATCAATTCAGATCATGTAGGATCCCAGAGTCGTGAAGGATTAATTGGAGGGATAGTTTTACTCATGGGCTCCTTAGCCTGGGCTTTTGGATCCATATATGCATGCCGAGCTCGATTACCTGAATCACCATGGCTTACTACAGCTATGCAGATGCTCACAGGTGGAGCAGTCTTGGCGGTTATGGCAATCATCGCTGGAGAAAGCGGACAGATCGATCCCACCAGTTTCTCCATGAAATCAATAATCTCTCTTATATACCTGATCATCTTTGGTGCCGTGATAGGATATTCTGCTTACATCTGGCTGTTGGGCGTAACCACACCTGCAATGGCCGCAACATATGCATATTTCAACCCCCTGGTAGCCATGTTTCTCGGATGGCTAATGGCTGACGAGCTAATAGATTTTAAAATTTGGATAGCAATGATAATGATCATATCTGCGATAGTACTTATTTCACTGAACAGTACTCGAACACAATCATCTTCATAAGCTATACTCCAAAAGAGATCGGGGTTTTGATCTCTGTCCGCTATTAGTCCTCCTGTGGTGCCAAAGCTCCATCAAACTCACAATCCCTGTGACTTCCATCACAGAAAGGCTTTTTAGTCGATACTCCGCAACGACACAAAAAATAGGATCTGCCTTCGGGTGTAGGTATAATGTTTTCCTCATGATCCAAAAGAGGAATGTCTCCATCTATTTTTAGTGGTCCGTTGCCCCGTATAGTAATTCTTGGATCAGTCAAAGATTTTCTCCTGATTTGAAAGTGTTTTTATAATTCCGACATACCCCGTTCTCGAACCTAGTTTCCTCTTGAACATGATTATATGTGTACAACAGAGAATAAGATTGGGCCATGTTTCATCTTGGAACCATGCAGATCGTTAAGTAGATTTACTCAATACATTCACTCTTGGAGTGTGGGATCCTTGTGAATTCCTGGAATCGCAGAAAATCCGTCGCAGTCGCAGTCGGGGATGTCCTGATCGGAGGGGATAACCCGGTCGTGGTACAATCCATGACCAATACAGATACAGCCGATATAGAATCTACCTCCACTCAAATTATAGAGTTGGTAGAAGCTGGAAGTAAGCTAGTAAGAGTAACAGTCAATAATAATGCTGCCGCAAAAGCCATCCCTGAGATATTATCGCGCATCCAAGCCGAAGGTATAGATGTTCCGATAGTAGGTGATTTCCACTACAACGGGCATATCCTGCTAACTGATAATCCAGGGTGCGCTCGATCCCTAGCTAAGTACCGAATAAATCCAGGAAACGTAGGCACTAAACATAGAGATACTAATTTCCAGAAAATTATTGAGGTTGCAATTTCAAATAACAAGCCAATTCGCATAGGTGTGAATTGGGGGTCATTGGATCAGCGACTTCTCACTGAAATGATGGATGAGAACGCCAAGCTTACTGATCCTAAAAGTGATCGAGAAGTAATCTTTGACGCTATGGTAAAGAGTGCTATGCGTTCCGCTGAGTTAGCAGAGGAAATCGGATTAGCACATAACATGATCATACTCAGTGCAAAAGTTTCTGAAGTCCCAGACCTGATCCAAGTTTATAGGCTTCTTTCCAGTCAAAGCGATTATCCTCTCCATCTGGGTCTTACTGAAGCGGGAATCGGCATTAAGGGTATAGTAGCAACAGCTGTGGGAATAAGCCCTCTGCTCATCGAAGGAATCGGAGATACTATCCGTGTATCACTGACACCGAAACCAGGCGGAGATCGAGCTGAAGAAGTACGGGTAGCAAGACAAATCCTACAGTCTCTAAAAATTCAAAGTTTTGAACCTCAGGTCACAGCATGCCCAGGATGTGGTCGTACCACAAGCACGTTCTTCCAGGAAATGGCTCAAGACATTCAAACTTATATTCAGGATCAAATGCCTATATGGCGTAATGATTTTCCTGGAGTCGAAGAGATGACAGTAGCTGTCATGGGATGTGTAGTGAATGGTCCAGGTGAATCTAAGCATGCAAATATAGGTATCTCTCTACCTGGAACTTTTGAGGAACCCAAGGCACCAATATACGTGGATGGAAAGCACCACTCTACGCTTCAGGGAGAAGGTCTTGTTGAAGAATTCAAAACGATTCTAGATAAATATATCCGAACCAACTACGGATAACAGTTATATCATTAACTGCATCCACAGAGATGCTGACCCGTATTTATACCTGGCATTTTGATGCATATTACTCCCAATTTATTACAACAGTGATTGACTAAATCCAAAATTTTTATGATTTTTTAAAAGTTTGATGGGTTACTGAGTTATAGGTGTTAGGCTACAAGCAGTGGCATTTATGCGGGGGCCTTCAAAAGCCACCCGCTTTTTTTTGTCATAATGACCATAGCTTGGTACAAAAATTACAGAAGTTAGTGTTAAAAAATCGGTGGATGTGAAACCATGTCTCCGATCATAATCAAAAGGGAGTAGATGATGAGTACTAAAGGAACTGTGAAGTGGTTTAATGACCAAAAAGGATTTGGTTTTATCACTCCAGAGGACGGCGGCAGAGATCTGTTCGTCCATCATTCCGCTATTCAGGCCGAAGGTTTCAAATCTCTATCTGAAGGCGATAGTGTAGAGTTTGATGTGGTCGAAGGCCAAAAAGGACCTGCTGCAGAGAACGTTCAAAAGCTTTAATATCTTTGAGGTATCAGGACCTATAGAAAGCAAGCTGGAATCAATCTGACAGAGATCATCTGTAATCCCTTAATACAATTCCTCAGATCCCAAGGTAGGCTAGTGCTGGATGGAGGCCTAGCAACCTCTTTGGAAGCAAGGGGGTATGACCTTAACGATGATCTGTGGTCTGCAAAGGTTTTGCTGGAAGATCCCGATGTGATCCAAGAAGTACATCGGGACTTCCTAAGAGCTGGAGCAGACTGCATTACAACAGCTACATACCAAGCTACATTTCCAGGTTTTTCAGCCAAAGGGTTAAGCGACACAGATACCGTAGAACTCTTGTTGCACTCTGTAGACCTTGCCGTCAAAACTCGAGATTCTTTCTGGGCCAAAACTGAAAATCGAAAAGATCGCCTACGCCCCATTGTGGCGGCGAGCATCGGACCCTACGGGGCATTCCTCGCTGACGGATCTGAATACACCGGGAATTATATAATAGATGCCACCCAACTTCATGATTTCCACGAGAAACGTTGGCATATTCTAGCCGATAGCGGAGCCGACCTGTTAGCATGTGAAACCATTCCATCAGAACTCGAAGGCCAGGTACTCTTAAATCTCCTACAAAAGACACAGAACTGCCGGGCATGGATAAGCTTCAGTTGTTGTGATGGTGCTCACCTCAGAGATGGTAGCCGTCTAGAACACATGGCCGAGCTGTGCAATGCCGAGCCCCAAGTTGCTGCTGTAGGAATTAATTGCACTGCTCCTGAGTACATATCTTCATTGATTAGGGAAATTCAGAAAGCAAGCTCAAAACCCATAATAGTTTACCCTAACAGCGGAGAAGATTATGACGCTTCAAGAAAGATTTGGACACCTGCTTCGGATCGTATTTACTGGGAAGACTTAATAGAGGAATGGAAAAACTTAGGAGTCTCCGGGATCGGGGGATGCTGCCGATTTCAACCAGACCACATAGCCAAAATAAGGGATAACATTTTGCCAGCAGGAACTGCCCTTTAAGAAAAACGGAAGATCACTAATCATCTCATTCACTGTTCCCAACTTCCGCAAGACCATCTTTGATGACTACCTCTCCATTTGAAATGGACTCGAATGTGTAGATCTCTCGCACATCTCGGTCATCTTGTCTCCACAGTGACGTAACCAAATCTTGACCTGGAAACACGGGACGAGAGAATCTGGCAGCGAGCCTCTTCAAACTTCGGGGATCATCGTCACATACGCTTGCCAACACTGCACGTCCACAAAACGCAAATGTACATAGTCCATGTAGTATCAGGCCTGGAAGCCCTAAGGATTTAGCATAATCGTCATCCAAATGTATAGGGTTATGGTCACCCGATACCTTTGCGTATCTAATAGCTTGGTTATGATCCACGTGGTAATTAAGAACAGCTAATGGATCTTCACGTTTAGTGTCTATAGGAAAACGATGTGACGGAGCCCTGTCACCAGTGCTGATCGCATTAGTAACACCGCCGAGGAATAGTGTCATATGTTGAACATTGACAAGGTCTCCGTTTTCATCTCGTGTCTCAGTACGGAATACTAAAAAAGTTCCTTTGCGTACAGCTCTAGTGCCAGCAAGAACCCCTTTTGACCGTAGGACTTTTCCAGGAATAATGGATTGATGAAGTGATAGATCCTGCTCTGCGTGTATGACAAACTTGAGCGCTTCAGGAGATATGGTGGCTGAGATAATTTCTTCAATAACTGAAGCGATTGGTATATATGAGAACACTGGAGGGGCTATCAATCCCTCTAGGTATTCAGGAATACTGTCGTTAGTTGCCTCAGCAAAAACACAAATATGTTCTGAATCAACTGCGAATTCGTATTCTTTAGACCATTCCCCAACCCTAGAGATATTAATACTCACGTTGTGGAGCCCATACTTAAAGCCACCTCAGCCAAGATACTACTGAACGACAAACCTTACGGTGTCTACTACCCAAGGATCTAATGGCACGTGCAACCAGTCACCCACGACAGCTATGACCGTATGCTCTCCTGCGGTGAGATCAGTTAGCTCAAACTCAGTCTGAGCCGCACCTAAGTGGATATGGGTTCCCGGAGTAGCGGGAATAGGTACACCAGGCTCCGGGAGATCAGCATCGACAATGATATGATGATGGCCTGTGCCATCTTCTTGTGTGCCCGCAGGCACGATCTGTAAATCAGATACCTGGAACGCAACAAGCACTGAATTACCCTCTACAACCGCACCATCAGCAGGTTGAGTAATAGTGACTGATGGAGAGGCTGGCTCCGATAAAGTTTCATCTGTGCCTGTCTCACGATCACCTGACACGCATCCAAATGCTGGGAGTATTATGACAACATTTACAAATATTAAAAACGCAATTGACCGTAATTTCGTTAAAATAATCATTGAGTGTTTCCTGACGAGGGAATATATAATATCTCGCAATCTGATTTTAATAACTAAAAAACGTATTCTTCTCTTAGTGCCATGGCAACACTGCTTGTTTTGAGCAAACAACTAAACCGATAACATCATAGATATTGACGTGAGGCTAGTTGTGCCTATATAAGAAATGGACACACATTAAGATTGGAGTACGGCCTAAGTTTAATGTTACCCCATGTTCAACTGTGCTCCGAGTGCTACTTTGTCAGGCTCGTGATTTTTAGAGATACCATTAACGCTACTCGAAAATCAACTCGTACCTCGGGGGGGTGCGACTGGACAGAGTTGCCCTCCCACCAAGGAGACTAAATATGCTTTCGTATGATCTGTATTTGACGCGCCTAAAATCAGGACTTTTTCATTTTATAAGATCTCCCATACTACGTATTTCCCTTTTAGCACTCATAGCTACCATCACACTCCAGGCAATCCCTGGCCATGTGGTAGCACAACAGCAGCTAGACGAGGAATACACAGCCAAAATCCTCGAGTACACTACTGAAGATTTCTTCATAACTCCATATGTGGATCACCTACCGGCATCAGAAACAGTGCCAACTCCATTGGACATACTGGGACACATATCTGGTGCAGCAGACGTACTCAGTTATCCAGAAGAGGTATATCAATATATGAGAGCAGTGGCCGAAGCTTCTCCACGTGTTCAGGTACATACAATCGGATATTCTGAAGAAGGCAGAGAACTAATCCTTGTGGTGGTATCCAGTGAGGAAAATCTGCGCAACATCGAATATCACAAGGCCAACGTAACCCGGCTAGGCGATCCAAGAATCACTAGTGAAGCCGAGGCCCAACAACTGATCTCTTCGACAATTCCCATTTATTGGGCGACTGGGGCCATGCATTCACCGGAGACAGGATCCCCTGAGATGCTAATGGAATTGGTTTATCGATTGGCGGTAGAAGAGACAGAATTCATCCAAGAAATACGTGACAACTTGATCTTTTTAGCCACACCAGTCCTAGAGGTAGATGGTCGGGCTAAGATGGTGGACCTTCACATGGGCCCCCGTAAGGATCCTAGCCTTAATATGCTCGAACGCCCTCTCTATTGGGGTAAGTACGTTGCCCACGATAATAATAGAGACGGCATGTCACTATCTTTAGCCCTTTCACAGATCACAGTAAAAACATTTCTGGAATATCGTCCCCTTGTTTTTCACGATCTTCACGAGTCTGCATCCCATTTCTACGCTTCCACAGGACGAGGCCCATATAACGCATGGGTAGATCCAATTGTGATCAACGAATGGAACCGACTTGCAAGAAGAGAAGTAGACGAAATGACTGCCCTTGGAATACCTGGTGTCTACACCCATGACTTTTACGATGGCTGGGCACCCAACTATATGCTTTTCGTGGCACATCTCCGTAACGGCATAGGACGATTCTACGAGACTCAGG
>DEAF01000014.1 GCA_002346625.1 Gemmatimonadales bacterium UBA2989 | reverse complement strand
AAGTGATTTCGGACCCAATGATGTACTATGTAATCAGGATGGTGAAATTGAAGATGTAGGTCTCCTGGAGGACTTAGATGCGATAGTTCACTTGGCTGGAGAACCTATTCTAGGGTTTAGATGGACAGCTAAAAAAAAGAATCGTATCTGGGAGAGTAGGGTTAGGAATACTAAGTGGTTGGTACGTGTCGTTTCCCGATTGCAAAAGCCACCCCGGGTATTAGTGTCCTCTTCTGCAGTAGGATATTATGGCGATCGAGGCAGTGATTTTTTAACAGAAGATTCTGAACAGGGCAGGGGGTTCCTTTCTGAACTCTGCGTTGCTTGGGAAAATGAGGCACAGCAGGCCGCTCAAATAGGAGTCCGGGTCGTAAATCTCAGGACAGGTTTAGTGCTAACACCATCTGGAGGTGCTTTGGGTACCATGCTTCTCCCATTCAAATTTGGACTTGGTGGTGTCCTGGGAAATGGGCGACAATACGTGAATTGGATAGATCATGGCGATATGCTGAGGCTAATCATCCATGTAATACAGGATGGGTCGGTAAACGGACCAGTTAATGCAACTTCTCCTCATCCTGTAACTAACTCTATATTTACCAATATTTTAGGGAGAGTCATTAATAGGCCTACTTTTATTCCTATTCCCGAGTTTGCAGTCAAGATTTTATTGGGAGAGATGGGTGTAGAAACGTTGCTTTCAAGTACCAGAGCCTTGCCAAGTGTGGCTGAGGGCGCCGGGTTTGAATTTTTATATCCAGATTTGGAAGAATCTTTAAGGTATCAATTAGGAAAAAGCTTGCCTGGCTGACATTCTGTTGGTCAGCCTTGATCTGTAGGTATGAACCCACCGTCAGGATCTAAAGAAGGATAGGGCTCGCCTTTTTGACGATAATAGCGAGCTACTCGCGGGTAGGCCCATTCAAAAAGAGTGCGTTCGAATTCTACAGGGTTGATATGGGATTCATCGTACATGCCCAGGGCCTGTCTCTGGCGAAATGCTTCAAAGAGGATGATAGCTGTTGCCACTGATACATTAAGGGAATGAACCATTCCCATCATAGGAATGGCTATATGTTCATCAGCTAGATCTACTCCCTCATCGCTCAGCCCCATCTTCTCAGCTCCCATCATGATTGCAGTGGGCTGAGTGTAGTCGACCTCTCGGAAATCGATGGCTCCTGGGCTCGGTTGAGCACCAAGTAATCGGAGCCCCTTATCCTTAAGGATGTCGGCAGCATCTTGGATGCCTGCGTGCTGGATAACTTTTACCCATTTGCCTGTTCCTGCAGAGGTATGGTCATGGATCTTCAAGCCTCCTTCGGGAGCAACTGCATGAATCTCGAATACTCCAACGGCATCACAGTTACGTAGAATGGCAGAAAGATTGTGGGCCTTATGGACCTGATCCATTAGTACTGTAAGATCAGATTGGCGACGTTTAAGCGTCGAGGTAAGTTTTAATAAACGATCTCGGTGCATCGAGTTCTTTCGCTGGAGGTATCTCTCCCGTCTGTACAAAATATTGCACCATTAAGATATTCACTAATAACTCGAGGTGGCTCGATATCTGTTGCGATGTTTTCCTTGGGTGTCCGTAGGCTGTTCTCTAGAAAATCCAAATCAAAAAAAGGCTGCTGTTCTGATGACCCAAGTTAAGGGGGGAGACCGTTTAATTGGCGTAATTCCAGCACGAATGGGGTCGAGCCGTTTCTTCGGAAAGCCCTTGGCCAAGATCCTGGGCAAGGAGATGATAGGGTGGGTTTATGAGAACGTGACTTCCTGCAGCATGTTGAAAGAGGTTTATGTCGCTACAGATGGAGAAGAGATTTCGGAGTACTGTGAGCGGCAGGGGATACCTTGTGTGATGACTTCGCCGGATCATAAAAACTGTTCAGAAAGATCCAATGAGGTATGCAGGAAAGTAGGCGGGGATTTAGTGGTGGAAATTCAGGGAGACGAGCCCACCCTAGAGGGAGAGACGATAGATGCATTCATCAGGGATAGTTTGAAGAGTGATTTCGATGTTGCAGTAGCGTATGCAGAGATTTCACCTGATGATGCCAAGAGTGCACATACTGTTAAGGTGGCTATGGATCATCGCTCGCGGGCATTATTTTTCTCTCGTTCTCCTCTTCCATGCAATTTCAAGGAGAAAGATGGAGTGCGTTACTATGGACAAGTGGGCCTCTATCTTTGGAAGGCGTCTGCACTTGAGCGTTACGCAGCTACGGAACCCTCTGACATAGAGGCCATTGAGGACACACATATGCTCAGATTAGTCGTTGATCGCTTTGATGCTCTGATGGTTCAGGTGGACTATGCACCTGTAGGTGTAGATCTTCCGGAAGACATTCATTATGCAGAAAGTTATTTGAAAAAGAGGGAATCAAGTTAGGGGTTATTAAATTGTATAGTAGTACGGGGCGTGGCGCAGTCCGGTAGCGCACCTGCTTTGGGAGCAGGGGGTCGGAGGTTCGAATCCTCTCGCCCCGATTTGCTTAGTCGTCCTGCGGATTGCGCCCGTAGCTCAGCTGGATAGAGCAACTGACTTCGGATCAGTAGGTCGGGGGTTCGAATCCCTCCGGGCGTACATTTATTTATTTAAAAATTTAATAATCTTA
>DEAF01000007.1 GCA_002346625.1 Gemmatimonadales bacterium UBA2989 | reverse complement strand
GTGTCTGCTAATAAAAGATTGCGAAATGAGTTTAACAGAAAGCTTGGGACCAAGGGAATCTTATTCCTTGCCTCGCCTCGCCTATCGTTGGATAATGGAGCCATGGTAGCCCGTGCCGGAGCCTATAGGCTAGAAAAAGAAAACATAGCTTCACTAAACGTGTCTGCGGATCCACGTTTACCATTTCCTGGGCTTGTGAGAGTTTCAGAATGACAGGGATCTGATCTTGTATCCCATTTTTTTTCGTTTTCCTGAATGGTTACCCCTTATGGGCGGAGAACCTGTCACCTCCTACGGCGTGTTCATGCTTTTTTCTTTCTTGGTTGCTGGAACCCTTTTGCGATCGGAGATTGACAGAGAAGGATTAGATCCTGATAGGGCATGGGACATAGTATTTATGGCGGTTCTGGGCGGTGTGGTAGGAGCTAAGATCTACTATGTCATCCTGAATTATCCCTGGTTATTTGAGAACCCTGTAAGGGCCATTTTTTCTCGAGGAGGCATGGTCTGGTATGGTGGGTTCGGGGGTGCTGTACTGCTAATAATATGGGAGATCAAGAGAAGAGGGTTGCCTCTGGGCAAGATGGCAGACCTCATCGCTCCGCCCCTAGCTATCGGATATGCTGTGGGCCGTATGGGGTGTTTTTTAGTTGGAGATGATTATGGCAGGCCCACAGCGTCTTGGGTGGGCATCCGTTTCCCACAAGGATCTCCCCCCACACGTGTGGACGTTATTGAGAGTCATTTTGGAATTCAAGTGGATCCTGTATTAGTCGAACAGTTTGGGCAAGTCTTGCCAGTACATCCCACCCAATTATATGAGGTGGCATTAGCTATCCTGATCTTTATTATTCTCTGGAAACTGCGAATTCACAAATATGGAACAGGGTGGCTGTGGTGGTTATGTCTAGCTATGCTCAGTCTGGAACGATTTCTTGTAGAATTCGTAAGGATTAAAGACGATCGTTTTCTGGGATCCTATACAGTTGCACAGCTCATAGCGGTATTACTTATAATTCTAAGTGTATGGGGAATGAATCACACTGTTGTTTCGGGTAAGAAGACGATGAGAAAGTCTATCCTATGAATTGGCTGAGTTAAGATTAGGATGATAACGATCCTTCAAGGATCGGACTTCCATTTTGGGAAACCGTATTTGTCGCAGGTTGAGGCCGCCTTCCATAAAACGGTCCTGGAAACTGATCCAGATGTTATTGTTCTCACTGGGGACTTCACACAACGTGCCAAGATTAAGGAGTACCATCAGGCTCGTGAATTTCTAAAAAAACTCCCCGATATACCCACCATAGTTACTCCGGGCAATCATGACGTTCCCCTCTATAGGGTACACGAGAGAATCTTTTCTCCGCTACGTAATTACCGTAATTACGTTTCTGCAGATCTTAACGGTTTCACTCGAGTTGGAGATGTGGTTTTTGTGGATTTATGCTCTGCTGATCCGTACAGAGCGATAGTCAATGGACGGCTTAGTAACAAGCAAGTTGAGTTTGCGGCACGCATCTTTCAGGGATGTTCACCAGAAGACTTTCGTATTCTGGTTACTCACCATTCACTTTTTCGTCCAGACGATGGTGGTTCAGATAATGTTATGCCAAAGAGCAGTGCGTTACTTGCTAGATTTAGGAAGATGGGAATAGGGTTGATCCTAAGTGGTCATATCCACAGGAACTGTGTTATGAAATTGTCTAGCGAAAACCAAATAGACAGCACTTCATCGGAGACGGATTCAGTTGCAAATGCTAGTCTTTGTGAAAATTTAACCATCGTCCATTGTGGAACCACTACTTCAAATCGTGGACGCATGGCTGAAAAAGGAAAAAACAGCTTGAACGTATTGCAAATCAGTTCTTATGACATCGTGGTTACTCCTCATTGGTTTGAGGATGATCCAGGTTGTTTTGTAGCCCGCGCCTCTACCACCATTGCCCGATAATTGTGAATAAGTCACATATTCAGATTTTTAAGGTGTGTTTTCAAAAGCTAAGCCTTTCTTTGTTCTCAATAGACAAATTCTGGCAGGACAGAATATGAGTAGAATTCTGATTCTTCCGTTCTTGGTATTCTTACAAATAGGACCTAACACCATGTTGGTGGGCCAAGAATTGCAGATTGAGCACAGCAAGATCGATTTCATAGGAAATGAAACTTTCCCCAAAGACTCTTTGGCCAGAGCTATTTTTAACCGTGAGACACGTTGCCGATCTTTTTTCTTAGCTCCTTTTTGTGCTCTTGGTATGGATTTCAGTATTGATCGCCAGATGTTTAATAGACGTGAGCTTACCGGAGATATTTTTAGACTTAGAAGTTATTACGGCAGTCGTGGATTCAAAGAAGTACAGGTGGATACGGTTATAACTCAGTTGGAGAACAAACGGGTCTCTACCGTATTCCAAATCAATGAAGGTATGCCGGTTCGCATTTCGAAACTGGATATTCAGGCCAGCGAAATCCTGGAAAATCTTGACGTCTTAGCTGACCTACCTACTCAGGAAGGAGATCTTTTTAGTTCCGTAAAACTTGATGAAACCCGAGACACTTTGATCTATCGATTGCAGAATCGTGGGTATCCCCGAGCCGATGTAATGCGTACATCGCTGATCCCTACTAAAACACCCTATAATGCCCAAGTAACATTCCAAGTAGAAGAAGGTCCCCACGCTGTATTTGGTCCAATCACACTTTTGGGAAATCAAAAGCTTTCAGAAGATGTGATACGTCGCATATTGCCCTTTGAGGAAGGCGATGAATACTCGCAAACCTTAAGAATTGAGGGGCAACGCAATCTCTATTCCATAGACATCATACAGAATGCTTCTATAGATGAGGCTATAGATCCAACTGAGTCTTTCCCCGATACAATTTTTCCTGTTCAGGTTAGAGTTTCGGAAGCTGAAGTGCACCGAATAAGGACTGGGGCAGGATGGAGTACCGCAGACTGTTTGAATGTCGAGGGCCACTGGATTAACCGCAATTTCTTAGGTGGAGGACGTCGCCTTCAAGTTCGGGGACGCCTATCTAATATCATGTCTGAAAAACTTGAAAACAATATTTGTGGCCAGTCAGGCGTTGGTGATTTTGGTGGTCTTAATTGGCTTATGTCGGTTGATTTTAGCCAACCATGGATATTCAGTCAGCGTTTCACTTTAAATGCGAGTTTATTCCAGGAGCGCCAAAGCCTTCAAGATGTTTTTGTCCGTCAGGCTGTCGGCTTTGATCTTTCTTTGTCGAGATCTTTAGGGTTGCATACGTCTCTCAGTCTTACTTACAGGCCGGAGATTACTCAGTTGGAGGCAGCAGAAGTTTTTTTCTGTATCACATTCTTAGTATGTACTCCTGAGGATATATCTGGCCTTCAGGATGCCAACTGGCTAGCTCCTGTGAGTTTGAATATTGTCCGAGATCGCACTAACAGCATACTGAATCCCACAAAGGGTTATCAGTTATTTCTAAGTGTTGAGAGTGCTTCTAGAATCACGGGATCGGATTTTGATTACAATAGAATTTTAATTGGTGGAACTAAGTATCAACAAATAAACTCAGAACAAGTTCTTGCGATACGTTTACAGGGTGGATGGGTAGGATCGGGGGCCTTTAGCCTTTTAAGTGGTCGTGCTGATATTATTCACCCGCAGAAACGTTTTTACTCTGGAGGATCCAACAGTGTTAGGGGGTTTGCTCAAAACCAGTTAGGTCCGCGAGTTCTTGCGGTTGATGTTTCACGGCTTCTTTCTTCTGTGCCAGAAAAGTCGGGCACACCATGTACGCCTAGTGCTATCCTTGACCTTACTTGTGACGCCAACTTCTTAGATCACAATTCTTTTGGCACCCCTCGGCCTACCGGAGGTGATTTGGTTATTGAAGGTGGAATCGAGTATAGAATGCGCTTGGCTCCTCGATTAGAATTGGCTGTTTTTACTGACCTTGGAAGGATATGGTCTGAATCAGATTCTGGTAATGAGAATAAATTAGAAGTGACTCCAGGGCTGGGTGTACGTTACTTAAGTCCTGTAGGGCCTGTTAGGATCGATTTGGGTTACCGTTTCAGTGGATCTCAAGATCTTCGGGTTGTGACATCGCAGATCAGGCCCTTTAACTCAGAAAATGACCAAAAGGATGACAGGATAACTCGTTTTGTTAATGGCGTCGAAGAAGCCATAGATTTCGTGCTTGTCGACGAGTTGGCTGTACTAAAACCCTTAGTGTCTTTCGGTCCCACCAGAAGATTTTCTCCAGGTCGCCTTCAGCTTCACTTTAGTATAGGTCAGGCTTTCTAAAATGAGACCACCTTGGAAACCCTTTAAAGTAATCGTCATTACTTTGTCTTCTATAATAGCGAGTGCTACAGCTGTTTTTTTAATCGTGACACGTTTGAGCTTTGGGCAAGACCTGGTGCTTGAGACTGTTCTCCAAAGGATATCTGCCACAACAAATGGCGAGGTTTTGATATCTGATATTAGATCTGGGGGTCTCCTAAAAGGAGCAAAGCTATTGGGGATTCAAGTGAACACACCGGACGGCAGTCCGTTACTTATAGCTGACTCTTTGGAAGTTAAATATTCGATACGAAGTATTTTTAGAAATGACATATTACTTACAAATGTCACTCTCTGGAGGCCACAATTCATTATTACAAAAAGACATAAGGGGGAACCATTCAACTCGTCAGTTTTTTTCAGTAATGAACTGAATGTTATTGGGGGAGATTTGTCTCCAGAGGTAGTTTATGAAAACCAAGTTGCTGTAGGGAGTCATCCTGAAGCTCTGGTTTCTGAGAAAGATAAAGCTAAAAAAGATTTAAAATTGGCATTCGAAGACATATCTCTCTATGAGGCAAGCCTAGATTTGAGCTATCCTGTCTCTTCCTCTGAGGGATCCCAGTTGGGCATTGCTAAAGCTTCTAAATCTGATGGGGATGATGGCATACAAGTCCTCAATTTCCACGGGATAGAAGCTCACCTAGATCGACTCTCTATAATAGATCCCGAAGCAGAAGGGATACATGTGGATGTCAAAAGTCTGATTTTTGAAGGCCAAGTATTGCAGGACTATTTGAGAGTAAGGGGTTTTAGTGGACAAGTAGATTGGATAGGTGACCGGATTACGATTACTGCTGAACATCTAGGTTTTCCGGGAACGGATGCCAATGGATTTGCGACCTTGGATCTTATTGAGGGGTCAAGGCCACAATTAAGTTCAGATTTTCTGGCCACTCGCCTAGACATGGCAGACCTTCGCTGGTTACAGCCAGACTTGCCCAGTGTTAAGGGTAATTCAAAAATCGGGATAGACTTGGATGCTAATGGTTTTAGGATAAGATGGTCTGGAGCAAGTTTCGATATCGATGGGGGTGAACTTATAGGGAGTGGTGCACTGAGCAAATCCCATGGAGAACACTTGTCTCTGGAGGGTGTTTATTTAGAGGCTTCGAAATTACCATTTTCTTCGCTTAATGAATATTTCTCCTGGATTCCGAATTTGGAAAGAAGAATCGATGGTAGCTTAAATCTTTCTGGAAATTTTGACTCTCTGCAAGTAAAAGGCGGTATCGTCCTGTTGGATCCAGAGTCTGAACCTTGGTTAGCTCGTTTCTATCCAGAACCCACAAATCTGGCGATTGAAGGACTATTCCATTTACGAGAATCAATTGGTGTTACAGACCTGCACGTCCGATCAACACCTGTTGATCTTGCTCTTATAAATCGTTTGCCGAATAGGATGCCTATGGTTGGGACTGTGAATTTAGATTTCAGAGCAGACGGTAGTTTTGACGAGGGCGTATACATTTCTCTGGATGTTATCCATCACGATCCAAATTTTGATGAGTCACACATATTAGTACAAGGAAATCTGAGAGACATAGGCAAAGAAGATGCTTTCTTTTCCCTAAATGGAAATTTGAATCCATTTTATATCAGTGGATTTTTGGGAGAGAGTCTACCAACTCGAAAATTGGGTGTATTAAGGGGTAATATTAATGTTGAAGGTGGTTTGTCTGCGCTGGCAGTTAATGCTGACCTAGTGACCGACGGGGGCTCTCTGCAACTAGAGAGTAGCATTGATGCAAGGTCACCCTCGAAGTCGTATCGTGTTCTTGGAGAGGCTAACAATTTCAACGTTATAGAATTATTTCCTATGCTCCCTCATGGCACAATCTTATCTGGATCCTTGGACTTCAGTGGAAGCGTAGAGAATCTCAAAACCGCTGATATTTATGGCAAAGTGCAACTGGGTTCTTCTAGATTTGCTAATATTGAAGCGGACACTGCAGTGGTTGAAATCCATTTTTCCGAAGGCTTTATAACCGCTGACACCATCCATGGCGTTATAGGTGGAGTGTCAGTGGAGGGAGGTGGACAACTTGCCATGTCAGATAGTGAATCCACCGATAAAATCTTTTTTAAATTTGATGCCAATAACCTCAATGGACTCCATCCGCTGATTATAGGGTCGAACATTATTGCCCGCGACACTCTTTCAGATCTTGAGTCGAGTGTCTTGGTTATGGAAGGAATTAATCCTGATACCCTGCCCACTCTATCTGAAACATTTGTTTCAGGTAATTTGGCCGGAGATTTAACACTAGGAAAATCTTTTGATAATCTAGAAATTTCTGGCCGTGCTTACCTTGAGAATGGTACATATAGGAACAATCGAGCGGAAGTTATGGATTTGTTGTTTTCAGTTGATAAATCTTTCTCATCGGAACAAAAAATCGAAATGCAGTTCGAAGGAGCGGGCGTTAACATATTCGATAAGGAATTCGATTCTGTATCAGTTAACTTAGGCCATGAAGGGCTTCGAGGTCGGGCAAATATTCTTCTAGCGAAATCCCAAGAAGAAAGCTATCGGGTTGCGTTATCATTCGAACAACAAGATATGACTCGAACTTTTCATTTTGATGAACTCATTTTCCGTTTTCCTGATGAGCGGTGGAATTTAGGTGGACCAGCTACCGTTTCTTGGGACCCCAATGGGCTCACTTTTCGGGATTTACGCTTGATTCGTCCAGGTTTAGGTGGGATGAGGCTTATGGCTGAAGGGCGTTTCCCTTTTTATGGCGAAGCAGACTTCGATCTAGAAGCTGAGAATATCAACGTCGAGCGCATAGCTAGTATCCTTCAAACTCAAGATCGCTTAGAGGGAATAGTTGACTTGGATTTCGATATAACTGGGATCCATACTGATCCAGTTATGTCGGGGAAGATTTCTGTCCAAGATGTTGTCTTTGGAAATTATGATTTCGAACGTCTCATGGGATCCTGGAAATACGACAGCCAGATTTTAATGGGTGAATTGGGGTTCTGGAAAGATTCTCTCCAGATTATGACCATCAATGGTGATATGCCTCTGGATTTGAGTTTTCAAGCTATCCCTAACCGAATCCCTAATAAGCAAATCGATCTCGTGGTTTCTTCTAAGCAATTGCCACTCTCTATGATCATGGCTCCCTTCGAAAGTTACCAAGAAGTTAAGGGTGTTGTATCTGGAAGTGTTGAATTAGGGGGTACACTGGAGAACATGGCCCCCGAGGGTCAGCTTGTTATTTCCGAAGGCGAAGCCCTCATAGGGGGACTGGGGGTTCGTCAACAGAATCTTAATGGGACGCTGGATTGGTATCCTGATGGGAGCGTTGAAGTAGATGCTACCTTAGAGGCATCAGGAGATGCGAGCATTCATGGAACTGTAACTTTGATGCCTATATCTGATCCGGGTCTTGATTTGACAGTTAACCTTGATGCTTTTCAGGGTATCGAACGTCAGGATATTACTGCACGCTTAAGCGGAGATTTCCAAGTAGGAGGGTCTTATAAAAGGCCTGTGGTTTCTGGAGAACTCCGAGTTAACGAAGGAACACTATTCCTAGAGGAATTCCAAAGAGCTGCTGAGATAGTTGACCTTGCAGGCCCCGAGTTTTACGAAGTAATAGATACCTCAACGGTAGATTTTGAAGAGAGGCTGCCAGGACAGAATCCTTTTTTGCGCAATATTCGCATGGACAACATGACCTTAACATTACAGCGTGACAGTTGGATCCGCAGTGCCCGGATGGATGTAGAACTTGACGGTGAACTCCAAGTTATCTATGACCGATTAACTCAAGATCTTGCAATGGTAGGCACACTGGAAGCTGTGCGTGGATCGTATGGAGCCTTTGGGAGGCAATTCCAGGTGGACGATGGCACCATTAGCTTCCTTGGGACACCTGGTGTCAATCCCGATCTCAATATTGAGGCTAGTAATCGTGTACGTTCTGTCCAGGGAGATAATTTTACTATTACAGCCGCTGTCACAGGCACTCTGGTAGCTCCTAGGGTTAGCCTTACCAGCGATCAGACGGGCCTTACTGAGGATGACCTTCTAAGTTATTTATACTTTGGAAGACCTACGTATGCCCTTACATCTGGCCAGACTCAAGCTATGGGCACTGCCGGCTTGCTTCTGGGATCGGGTGTGGCGATGGGGATCAGTACTTTCAGTAACCGTCTGGGATCAGCGTTTGCCCAGGAACTAGGTGTGGATTATTTATCCATAACTCAACAGGAGTTAGGGATTTTAGGTGATGCCAGTATTCGAGGTACCCTGGGCACCACAGTTGTTGAGACTGGCTTCTATCTTGCCGATGATTTTTTTGTTACCCTGCTTCTTAGGCCGCTGGCTGATCAGAGAGCCGGAAGTCCATTCGTTGGAACTCGTTTTGAGTGGATGATCTCGGACTCGTATACTGTAGAATCTTTCTTCGAAGATCGCTTCTTCCGAGGTCGTATAGTCCGATTTGATGAACTAGGACTACAAAATCAGAAAGGTTTGGGTTTATCGATTTTCCGTGAGTGGTCATACTAAATTATTTCTTAACTCAATATCCTAAGCTCTAGTAAGGAGTTTTTATACAATGCGAAACATCAAGGTTTTTATTCTTATGGCAGGGCTCACTGCTCTCCTGATGGTTTTTGGCCAATATATAGGGGGACAGAATGGGGCAATGGTTTTCCTTGTTATTGCTGCGGCTATGAATCTGGGCATGTACTGGTTTAGTGATCGTGCAGTTCTCCGTATGTATAAAGCTCAGATCATCACTCCTGATGATGCCCCCGAACTCTATCAAATGGTGGTTCGCCTGAGCCAGAAAGCGGGCCTTCCGACACCCACTGTTGCGGTGTCATCGCATGATCAACCCAACGCATTCGCTACCGGACGTGGCCCTAAGACTGCGGTCGTATGCTTCACAAGGGGGATCTTGAAAAACTTAACTCCCCGAGAGCTTGAGGGTGTTACCGCACATGAGCTGGCACATATCAAACACCGTCATATGCTGGTGAGTACCCTAGCAGCTACTATCGCTGGTGCAGTTGCTATGCTTGGCAGTGTGGCTCGCTGGGGGATGATTTTTGGGGGTGGGCGAAACAGAGGTAATAACCCTTTAGCATTTTTAGTGATGGCGATCCTGGCTCCTATCGGGGCTATGATAATACAATTTGCGATCAGTCGCTCTAATGAATTCCAGGCAGACCGGACTGGTGGAGAGATAGTTGGTGATCCAATGGCTCTAGCAGAGGCACTCCAACGTCTAGAGCAAAATTCTCATCAGATTCCCATGCAGGTAAACCCCGCCGCTGCTCAACTGGCGATCGTAAATCCATTATCCGGAATGCGCGGTCCTGGAATGACTGGCTTGTTCCGTACGCATCCTCCTACTGAAGAACGTGTAGCTGCACTAAGGATTCAATCTAGAGAGATTAAAAGCTAAGAAAATCAGGACTTCTGCCTTTGAACCAAGGTCGCTTTTGTAGTAATCTAAAAGGCTATGGTTCAGAAATCTCTAATCGTTCGTGGTGCTAGGGAGCACAATCTCCAGAACATTGACTTGGAGATTCCCCGTGGTCGACTAGTGGTTATTACTGGGCTCTCGGGATCAGGTAAATCATCGTTAGTATTTGACACTATTTATGCTGAAGGCCAAAGGCGTTATGTAGAATCACTGTCGGCGTATGCTCGCCAGTTTCTAGGCCTTATGGAGAAACCTGAAGTTGATATGATAGAGGGGCTTTCACCTGCCATATCTATCGAACAGAAGACAGTAGGGCATAACCCCAGGTCTACCGTTGGTACGGTAACTGAGATTTATGATTATTTAAGGCTCCTATGGTCTCGGGAAGGTGTCCCCCATTGTTCTGAATGTAAAAGTCCAGTTATCCGCCAATCAGCTTCTCAGATAGTGCACAGCCTATTATCCCTTGGAGAAGGAATTAAGATTGAGGTTCTAGCACCATTGGTACGTGGGAGGAAAGGTGAATTTCGGAGTCTTTTTGAGAAGGCACGCAAGCAAGGATTTGTTCGTGCTGTAGTAGACGGACAAACTGTCGACATTTCTGAATCCCTCAATTTGAGCCGTTACGAAAACCACGATATTGCTATTGTAGTGGATCGCCTTGTGATTCAAACTAAGGATCAGGATCGTCTTGCTGATTCAGTTGCAACCGCACTTAAAACTGCTGATGGTGTTTTGGAGGCTGTAGAGTTTAGGGGGCGTACCCGGATTTCTCATATTTTTAGTGAGCTTTACTCTTGTGTGGAATGTGGAATTAACATTCCTGAGATTGAACCCAGGCAGTTTTCTTTCAATTCTTCATTTGGTGCATGTGAAGCGTGTAGTGGTCTTGGTAGTCGCAAGGAGATTAATGCGGATCTTTTGCTGGGAGATGACGAGCTATCGATTCTTGAAGGTGTTGTTCTCCCCTGGGGACGGCCTTCCGGTCATCTGCGTCAATCTGTGATTGAAGGCCTTGCCGAGGCCTATGAGTTTGATGTCCAATTAGCGTGGAACGATCTACCCCAGGAAGTTAAGCGGATAATTTTATACGGATCAGGTAAAATGAAGATCCGTTTTCCCTATAAGACGGGGTCTGGCAATTCGATTGGTTACTACGAAGATGTTTGGCCAGGTGTTGTGAATAATGTGGATAAGAGTTACAGGGAAAGTTCCTCTAAAAGCGTCCAAGACCAGCTACAAGGTTATATGTCTACGATTCCGTGTAGCGAGTGTGGCGGGAGCAGGTTGCAAGCTGAATCACTTGCTGTAACCTTAGTGGGAAGATCTCTTGGCGATATTGTAAGCATGTCGATTTTAGAAGTTCTAGATTTTATTCAAGAACTCCAGGCCGGTAAAATCACAAATGCAGGATTGGATCAACATGTGATCCGCATGGAGATTGCAGGCCCCATACTGAAAGAGATCGAGAAGAGGCTGCTTTTTCTTGTAGATGTAGGCCTCACTTATTTGACCTTAGGGCGTTCTGCTGATTCCCTGTCCGGAGGAGAGTCTCAGCGTATCCGTCTCGCTACTCAGATTGGGAGTCGTCTTGTTGGAGTTATTTATATTCTCGACGAGCCTTCTGTAGGTCTTCACCAAAGAGATAATCAACGGCTTATTAACACACTCCAATCACTCCGAGATCTTGGTAATACGGTGATCGTGGTGGAGCATGATGAACAGACGATCAGATCTGCAGATCATATCGTGGATTTAGGACCAGGGGCTGGGCGAGCTGGGGGAGATGTAGTGGCACAGGGTCCACTTGAGGACATCTTAAAAGAAGAGGGATCCCTTACAGGGGCTTATCTGTCGGGAAATCGCCAAATTCTGGCTCCAGATAGCCGTAGGGAAGTTGATGAAGGCAGAGTCTTATGCCTCAGGGGTGCTCGAGAGCACAATCTACAAAATCTGGATGTTAGGATTCCTTTAGGATGTTTTGTAACGGTGACCGGTGTGAGTGGTTCCGGAAAATCTACATTAGTAAACAAAACCCTTTATAGAGCCTTGGCCAAACACTTATATCGTGCTAAGGCTTTGCCCGGAAGGCACGATGGCCTTGAAGGGATAGAGTTTATAGACAAAGTGATAGAAGTTGATCAGTCTCCCATAGGACGTACCCCTAGATCAAATCCAGCTACCTATACGGGCCTCTTCACTCCTATACGTGAACTATTCTCAAGGCTCCCTGAATCTCAGATCAGGGGGTATGCTCCCGGACGTTTTTCTTTCAATGTTAAGGGTGGACGCTGTGAGGCCTGCGGTGGTGACGGTCTTGTTAAGATAGAAATGCACTTCTTGCCTGACGTATATGTGCTCTGTGATGTATGCCGTGGCAGGCGCTATAACAGGGAGACGCTAGATGTCTATTATAAGGGCAAAAACATATCCGACGTCCTTAACATGACCGTGAGTGAAGCTTTAGACTTTTTCGATGCTTTACCAAGAATTCGTGACAAACTTCAAACGCTGCAGGATGTGGGGTTGGGTTACATCTGTCTCGGACAGCCAGCAACTACTATTTCAGGAGGAGAGGCTCAAAGAGTAAAACTGTCCACTGAGCTCTCAAAAAGAGCTACTGGCAGAACACTCTATATCCTGGATGAACCTACAACAGGCCTACATTTTGAAGATGTCAGGGTTCTTCTTGATGTGCTACATAAGCTTGTGGAATGCGGTAATACGGTGGTTGTGATTGAGCATAATATGGAGGTAATCAAGACGGCAGATTGGGTTATCGATCTTGGTCCTGAAGGTGGTGGGGATGGAGGTAGAATCGTTGCTGAAGGACCTCCGATCTTAATCGCGAAAAACTCTAATTCCCATACTGGTTCTTTCCTTCTTCCCTTCGTTACAGATATGGGGCTATAAGGCCACAGGCCTAGAATCCAATCGATATGGATAGCACTATGACGGGGTAAAACCTAAGTAGCACAGGGATATCGGCTTCAATATCGGGTATTTCAGCCTGGACGTTGGCTCTAAAAATTGATCCGGCATCTCCTGCTGCACTTGCAAGTGGGCCTTGGGCATTTAAGGTGACTGTGCTTGGTTTCCCAAAACCTAATCCCGCATCTAGGTTGATGCCGATTAATTTCCCGATCGCATTGCCAAATCCTACACCTAAATATGGCTGAAAACTTTTAAGAGAGAAAACACCCACGATTTCATCGGTTGCCCCACCGGTATAGGTTGTGTTTCCGAATTCCACAGAGCGTCCCTCGAATTTGCCTTTAACTTTTAGATTGCCACCGTTACCTATGATCAAACCACCTGCACTTACATGGAATCCACTCACTGGATAGAAATCCACTGTGGTCAGAAAAAAATCTGGTGCAGTTATAGTAAAATCGATGTTATTAACCTTCAGGCCTGCTTCTCCTGGAAACAATCCGAACATACCCCTAAGATTGAGTTTTTGATTGATGCCTATGATAACCCCACCCCCCAGCCCTGTAGTGCCGACTTGGCCAGAGACAGCAAAGCCTTGGGCATTAACTGATGTTGGGGCGATAATTAAAAATAAGATTAGAATTACAATTTTTTTATTCAAATGAAGACGTCCTTGTTTTGTTATCTGTGAAATTACAAGGTTTTTAATATGGATTCTATATATGTTTTGGATTGCTCTCTAAACCAAGCAATGCTATGGTGAGTTTGTAATATTTCAAAGTTTATGAGTTTAACAGCAGTGATTGCTTAATAAAGTATATTATTTATCAGTTTTTTCTAAACTCCCTAGATCGTTATGAGCGTTGTATATCTGAATGGCGAGTATCTTAATAAAGATCTTGCTACAGTTTCAGTCGATGACCGGGGTTTTCTTCTTGCGGATGGCCTTTATGAGGTGACATCAGCATACAAGGGGAACTTTTTTCGGTTTGAACAGCACATCCAACGTCTTATTAGAGGATTGGATTTTTTGAGGATCAACTATGATCCTGTGGACATTCTGGAAATGCATCTTCGTCTGTTGGCTGAGAACAAATTAGAAGATCAGGAAGCATCCATAGTCTATCTCCAAATCACGCGTGGTGTGGCTCCCCGCACCCATTGTTTCCCACCTGAAGAAACTTTACCTACGGTCTATGCTTTTGCTAGAGATTTTAAACGTCCCGATTCAAAACGGTGGGGGCAGGGTTATGCTGCAATTACGGTCCCGGATAATCGTTGGGGCAGGGTAGATATCAAATCCATAGCACTTCTTCCAAATGTACTTGCACAACAAGAAGCTATTGATTCAGGTGCTATAGAAGCACTGTTGGTTAAGGATGGAATGGTACTGGAAGGATCTCATAGCAATGTCTTTGGTGTTTTTAACGGAGTTGTCACCACTCATCCAGCTACCCACGAAATTTTACACGGAGTAGTAAGAGGCTCAATCATAGAACTAGCTCAAAAGATGGGAATGGCGGTAATTGAGCGTCCGATTGCCTTGGATGAAATGAGGGGTGCTGAAGAAATATTTTTCACTGGAACGACCGCAGAAGTAAGACCCACAGTATATCTTGACGGATGTCCAGTGGGTGACGGAAAAGTGGGCCCGGTGACTAAGGCACTTTATGATAAATTCAGGTCAGTGGTGGACAAGTGATCTAGATATTGTTCCGATCATTAAGGATAGATAAGGTACATTTCCCTGGCTCTGATAAAATTAATAAGATCGTTTTCCCATCCCTTTTGTATTTTTTCTAATCCGATTCCTGCCTGGATTTTTCCCCTAAGCTGATCGGTTCCAGCTAAACGGTCGAAGTGACCTTCGCGCCATTCCCAGAAATTTCCTGACATAGTTAAGGCCTCAGCTAGTAATGCTACAGCTACTTCTGTGGGATCGTACTCTGAAGAGGTAGCGTTCAGAAGAACTCCTGATACCTCCGTCCCGTCAAATTTGCCGTCTCCAGGTGAGACAGGAGTAAAGTAGTCTGCTTTGAATTCTACGCCCGCAAAGTTGTATCTGTTCATAATGCGAGCCAATTCTTCTCCGTCCAACCATGGTGCGCCTATACGTTGAAATGCCATATCAGTGCCACGACCTACTGAGATATTAGTTCCTTCAAAAAGGCAGATTCCAGGATAGTGTAGTGCACTCTCAATACTGGGAATGTTCGGCGAAGGTTGTATCCAGGGTAGTCCGGTTTCAACAAAGGACATGCTTCTTTTCCATCCAGAAACAGGAACAACATGCAGATTAACTTTGATGCCGAATTCTCCTTTATAGAACCTGGCTAATTCGCCCAGGGTCATGCCATGTCTCATTGCTATTGGATAGCGTCCTACGAAAGTTGCGAACTCAGATTTCAGGATGTTACCCTGAACAGCTCCACCAATTGGGTTGGGGCGGTCTAGGATTACTATTGGTATCCCTCTTTCAGATGCTGCTTCCATAGCTAAGGTCATGGTTGATACATAGGTGTAGTAGCGTGCACCTATATCTTGAATGTCGAATATCAGGGTCTCGATTTCTACAAGCATATTGTTGGTGGGACGGCGTGTTTTTCCATAAAGAGAATAGATTGGTACACCCGTGCTTCCGTCTAAGCTATTCTCTATCAGTTCTCCAGCTTGAGCGGTGCCCCGTATTCCATGTTCGGGTGTGAAAAGGGCTACTAATTTGATCTTGGGATGTTCAAAAATAAGGTCGATGGAAGACCGTCCTGACGAGTCTACACCGGTATGATTAGTTATGAGTCCAACCTTCTTACCAGACACCAGATGAATTGAATCTTGAAGAAGTACTTCTATGCCTGGCCGTACTGGACCGAAATCTCCGATCTCACTTTGGTATAAAGAGTTATGGGTATGGAATACTGTTGGGGTTTCCCCAGGGTTTTGAGCAAGGGTATGTGAGCTATAGGACATTAATGTAAGGAGGATCAGTATGATCCAGGATTGTGACACTCTCGTTAAATCCATAGCTTACTTTCCAGTTTGTACCTTGTCTGCTTTTTTCTAATATCGAGGTTGCTTAACTATCCTGATGTCTATCTGGAGCAAACCCCAACACACACTGAATAACCCAGTGAGAGCCTTCTGGATCCTAGTTATACTAATTTCGGCATGTTCTGTTTCTAAATCTGGCACTGCAAGTCCACCTACAATCTCTGAAGATCTACCAGATAAAAACGTTATCGACAACAATCCAGAAGAGATTACTTCAGAGATCCAAAATTTCGATTCTACCACTGCCGATATCCCCTGGCATCAGAGAGTCATAGATGAAATGACTCTCCGGGAGAAGATTGCTCAGATGATAATGCCTTTTGTTTTGGGGAATTTTGCACCCGAAGGTACTGATAATCATGATCGTATTGTTGAAGTTATAGAGAAAGATGGTGTGGGTGGTGTGATAATGTCTGTAGGAGTCCCCACTGATGTGGCTGTGAAACTAAATGATTTACAGCGTCATTCTAAATATCCACTTCTTGTTGGAGCTGACCTTGAAACTGGTGCAGGTTTCCGGTTCTGGGGATCCGTACATGTACCCACAAACATTTCCCTGGGCGGTGCTACCATTTTTCCGTCACTTATGGGTCTAGGGGCAACGCGTAACACGGATTACGCTTATCAAATGGGGCGTATTACAGCCCTGGAGGCCAAAGCTCTAGGAGTCCATCTCCCATTTGCACCTGTTCTCGATGTTAACAACAACAATGAAAACCCTATTATTAATATCCGTTCTTTTGGTGATGATCCACAGATGGTAGCATCTATGGGGGTTTCTTTCGTCCGTGGACTTCAAGAGAATGGAATTGCTGCAACTGGAAAACATTTTCCTGGGCACGGTGATACTGAGGTTGATTCCCACCTAGCTTTACCGGTTATCCTTGTTAATCGTGAGCGTATGGATTCGGTAGAGCTGGTGCCTTTCAAAGCTGTTATAGATGCTGGTATCCAGGGGATGATGTCAGCTCACATTGCCGTTCCGGAAATTACTGGAAATTATCTTCCATCTACCCTGTCGGGCAACGTTCTATATGACCTATTGCGCTCGGATCTAGGGTTCAACGGAATAGTATTTACAGATGCTATGGACATGGGTGCGGTGAATAGACTTTATCCCCAAGGAGAATCTTCTGTTATGGCAGTGTTGGCTGGTGCTGATGTAATTCTAATGCCCCCTGATGTGACTCAAGCCATCGAAGCGATTTTACGAGCAGTTGAAGATGGTAGGATTCCTGAGTCCCGAATAGACCGGTCGGTGACGAAGTTACTCAGGCTGAAGGAAGATATGAATCTTAACGAAGATCGTGAGGTTCCATTAGATGTTATACCTCAGGTAGTTGGTGTCCCTGAACATATAAGTTTAGCAGAAGAGGTGGCTGAACGTTCTATCACGTTGATTCGTAACGAGCGCAATCTCCTGCCTCTTCTGGGAACTAGGACGGCCAGGGTGATGTCGGTGACTTTCCGCAATCGCACTGACGTCTTAGCCAGTCGCTACTTCGATGCTCTTCTACGAGAGACTTATCCACGTCTTGTGAGAACCAGGGTGGATGATCAAACCCATGAAGCTGTTTACAAAGATCTAAAGGTAAGAGCGGGCCGTTCTAATCTAGTAGTGGTATCAATCTATTCTAATTTTGCCGGCAAGGTTGAGCTTACTGAAGATATTGTGGAATTTATTAATGAATTGGCAAAAAATAAAATCACTCACATTGTAGTTTCATTCGGTAATCCATACCTAATCTCGGAATTTCCGAATGTACAAGCCTATATTCTTGCGTGGAGTTCAGCTCCCGTGAGCCAGAAGGCTGCCGCTAAGTCTCTATTTGGAAATATTGAGATTAGTGGCCGTACCCCTACGAGTATGCAGCCCTATTTCAAATCAGGTGACGGTATACAGGTTCCATTGAAGGTGACTGGCATTGGGAACTAAGCAGATTCACCTATTGGCTTTCTTGGCTATTCTATGGCTTAGTGGCTGTGCATCTTCGATAGATGTAATCCAGGAAGTCAGAGGTAAAAGCATATCCCAACCATCTAATGGAGACCATGCAGCTTGGGTGGATGCGACCTTAGCATCTCTTACACTAAGGCAACAGGTGGCACAACTTATTATCCAGTGGCTGCCAGGTTCTTATTCATCTACTAGCAGTCCTGAGTTTTTGGAATGGGCTACTTGGGTGAGAGATGAAGGGATTGGAGGGATTTACTTGTCCATAGGAATGCCACACTCATATGCTGCTAAAATCAACGAACTTCAAATGTTGGCCCATGTCCCACTTCTTGTCACTTCTGATTTCGAAAACGGTGGCCCAGGTATGCGTATTAACCATTCCTATGCTCTGCCGTCTATGCTTCCTCAGGGTGGCGGAACAAGCTTTTCACCCACGATGGCTTTCGGTGCTATCGGGGAAGAACGTTTTGTCCAAGAATACGCTCGGATCACCGCGGTAGAGGCAAAAGCAGTCGGTGTCCACTTGAACTTTGCTCCCGTGTTAGACGTTAATTCAAATCCTAACAATCCAATTATTAACACACGATCTTTCGGTGAAGATCCAGTTGCCGTAGCTAAATTGGGATCTGCATATATCCAAGGCATACATGAGGGAGGCATTCTTGCTACTGCAAAACACTTTCCAGGTCACGGTGACACTCACACGGATTCGCATTTAGATCTTCCTGTAGTACCAGCAGATTGGGATCGGCTTAATTCTGTTGAGTTAGTGCCGTTCCGGAAAGCGGTCGAGTCTGGAGTAGATGCCGTGATGACGGCTCACATAGTAGTGTCCGGAGTTCAGGGAATGGAAGGTCCTCCAGCAACACTTGATCCGGTATTTATGACCACCCTCATTAGGGAAGAGATGGGCTTTGAGGGCCTCCTCCTAACTGATGCTCTAGATATGGGAGCACTAGCAGGTCGTTACGATACAGGTGAGTTGGCAGTATTGGCATTGGAGGCCGGGAGTGATGTTTTACTCATGCCTGCGGATATCACGGAAGCAATTGAAGCGGTAGTTAGTGCTGTGGAAGTGGGTCGTCTGAATCCGAGTAAGATTAAAGCTTCAGCTCGCCGAGTCTTAGAAACCAAAGCCAGAGTTGGGTTGCATCGCACACGGATTGTGGACCTGGATGCCGTGGACGATGTGGTAGGGAATTCATATCATCTGGCGTTCGCTGATACAGTGGCAGCACGTTCTATGACACTTCTACGAGACCGCACAAGTGTAGTCCCGGTGGATAATACGGTGACTCGGAAGGTTCTTAGCGTGACCTATGCTCGAACAAGTAATTTAGTGGCCGGCACGGCTTTCGATCAGACCTTGGCTAGCCGGGTAACGTCAGTGAGCAAAGTGCGTGTCAATCCGGATACTCCGACAGAGGTTTACGACTCCATAAGTTCCCATGCTCAAAACTTTGATCTCGTAATGGTGAGTGCATACGTGCCACCACGGGCAGGGGTTGGCGAAGTTGCTGTACCGGAAGTTTTTACTGATTTCGTTAACAAGGTTGGCCAAAAGCATCCACTTATATTTACCTCATTCGGCAATCCTTATCTGCTAGTGACTTTACCTAAGACACCTAGCTACTTGATTGCATGGGGTGATCGAGAAGTATCACAGGTTGCTGCAATCCGTGCATTATTTGGTGAGACAGATATCGATGGACGTTTACCGATATCCATTCCTCCTTTTCATGCTATAGGAGATGGCCTTACCAGATCCATCAGCTCGACGAGCAAGGTTAACACCGAAAGTGTCATCATCGAATTAGAAGCCAAGGATCACGCAGAGGCTATCCCTGTATCGATTTCTGTTTCTGAAACTGAACCTGAGTTAGTAGGCATGAGTTCACGACGTCTCCAGGCTCTGGACTATCTGATTACAGAAGGACTCGCTAACGGAGTGGCACCAGGTGCAGTATTGGCTGTGGGGCGTGGTGGAAAAATAGTTCGACTCAGAGGTTATGGTAGACTGGATTGGGCTGTGGAATCCGCTCATGCCACTATGAGATCAATTTATGATCTAGCTTCTCTGACCAAGGTAGCAGGCACAACTATGGCTGCTATGATTCTGGTAGACGAAGGCCGGCTAGATTTGGAAGCGGCTGTGGTGGATTATCTCCCATGGTGGGACAAGGGAGATCCGAATAAGGCTGAAGTAACAATTCGAAATCTATTGCTCCATCGTGCAGGGCTCCCTCCCTTCCGTCGCTTCTATGTAGATATGGAAGGCCGGGATGCTTACGAGAGTGCCATCGGCGGTCTTCCGCTCGAGTATATGCCGGGAGATCGCACTCTATACTCCGATATTGGATCTATGACCATGGCGTTCGTCATAGAAGAAGTGACTGGCCAAGGTCTGGATGTATTTCTGGAGGAAAAGGTTTGGAAACCTTTGGGCATGGTTGATACAGGTTTCCGGCCTTCCACTGAGTTGTTAGGAAGGATTGCTCCTACTGAAGTGGACACGATCTTCCGCGGTATCCACGTCCATGGTGTAGTTCACGATGAAAATGCATATGCCATTGGCGGAGTGGCTGGCCACGCAGGACTTTTCTCGACCGCTCTGGATTTATCAGTTTTTGCGCAGTCCTTTCTGGACGGAGGTATGTCTGAGGATGTTGGTATTGTATCCGATTCTGTCTTACGATTATTCACTAAGCGCCATGATTCCTCGTCCAGCCGTGCGTTGGGGTGGGACACCCCTAGCGGACGATCCTCAGCTGGAGACTATTTTACCTCCAGTGCCTTCGGACACACTGGTTTCACGGGGACATCCATTTGGATAGATCCCGAACTCGATTTGTTTGTTGTGTTGCTGACGAACCGAGTTAATCCTACTCGGGACCAGCAGAAACATATTCCCCTCCGACGTGCTGTGCATGATGCTGTCGCTTTGGCGATCACGGATCGGGAAGTGAGAAAACGTGAACCCTAGGCCAATTAGGTTCTACGAAAGTATCTATCAGTGAATGCCTTCACCTCCCTCGATATCTCTGTTCTCTTGGTCTATTTAGTAGGGATTACCGCCTGGGGTGCGTGGCTTGGGAGAGGACAGGCTAGTGGGCGCGATTACTTTCTAGGGAACAGAGAGTTGCCATGGGTGGCTGTCATGCTTTCCGTTGTTGCTACAGAGACCAGCACACTCACCTTTTTAAGTATCCCAGGGGTCTCCTATTTGGGAACTCTTGGGTTTTTACAGCTCACCTTTGGATATCTTGCCGGGCGAGTGGTGGTGTCAGTGTTTCTGTTGCCATCATATTACCGAGGAGAGTTGAGTACTGCATATGCACTCCTAGAAAACCGTTTTGGTCGGGAAACTCGTCGCTTTGCCTCGGCAGTGTTCATGATAACTCGCCTTCTCGCTGACTCAGTAAGACTCTTCGCCACAGCTATCCCATTGGCTCTGATTACGGGCTGGGACTATTCTGTTTCTATAGTAGTGATCGGTGTGATGACTTTAGTCTATACATATTTCGGGGGGATCAGGGCGGTGATATGGGTGGACGCAGTTCAGATGGGTCTCTATTTACTAGGAGCGTTAGTTGCGATAGTGGCCCTGCAGGGACTTGTTTCGGGTGGTTGGGGAAGCATTTTGGCTAGTGCGAGTGAATCTGGGAAGATGGCCGTTTTTGATCTATCCTTCGACCTTGCTGTGCCCTATACGTTATGGGCTGGTATTTTGGGCGGAGGATTTCTTACTATGGCATCACATGGTACTGACCAACTGATTGTACAGCGTCTTCTCGCTTGCCGTAATCTACATTCTAGCCAGAAGGCTCTCGTAGGAAGCGGTATCGTTGTTGTAATCCAGTTTGCTGTATTTCTTTTAATAGGGCTAGGTCTTTGGGCGTACTACGGTGGCCAGAACTTCAGCAGGGGCGATGATATTTTCGCCAGTTTTGTGGTTAATGTGCTTCCTTCCGGAATAACGGGACTTCTCATTGCAGGAGTATTTGCCGCAGCCATGTCATCACTGTCCTCATCCATCAACTCCTTGGCTTCTGCCACCGCATATGATTTTTGGGCTCCCCTGGCAGGTGCTGAAGATGATGAGGCTCGAATTCTACGGGCAGGGAAACTTTTCACACTTGTGTGGGCGATAATGCTTGTAGGTGGAGCCGTGCTATTCATTCCTCTCAGCGAAGGAACCACTGCAATTGAAATGGCACTGGCAGTAGCTTCCATGGTATACGGTGGTCTTCTGGGGGCATTTATCCTTGCGGTCAGATCGAGTCGCGCTGACCAGTTGAGCGTAATACTGGGTATGATTTCCGGGGTCGCTGTGGTGATATCTATCTGGATTTTTGCTCGTGAAGCAGTAGCCTGGCCTTGGTTTGTTCCTATAGGTTCAGTGGTCACTATGGCTGTGGGGTGGGTTTTAGGTGGATGGAATTCCAATGGCCAAGATTTTCTTGATTCGAGCAGGAATAGTGTAGGATGAGCCTATTTATAGGTGTGGATGGGGGAGGCACTCGAACCCGAGCTGTGGTCATGAACGTTGATGGCAAAGAACTGGCTCGTACCGAAGGGCCATCCAGTTTGATCAATCCCACAAATCTGCAAGACACTATAGATGTTATCACACAAGTCTGTCGCGAAGCTATTTATGAGGTAGGGGCCATGTTTCCAGCTAATGTCCTTTGGGCTGGGATCGCTGGGGCGGGCAATGATTCTCTTCGTAGTATGGTGCAAAATGGGCTTCAGGATGCAGGGATTGCCAAGGCTGTCCATGTTGGCACAGACGCCGATGCTGCATTTCATGATGCCTTTGGATCAGGGCCGGGGATCCTTCTCATTTCAGGCACGGGATCGGCATCCTTGGGTCGAGGAGTTGATGGATCTGCTGTTAATGTTGGTGGTTGGGGGGCTCTACTTGGTGATGAGGGTAGTGGTTACGCCGTGGGTATGATGGCCCTCCGAGCTGTAGTGCAAGGAGAGGATGGTCGCAGTATGAAAACACAGCTCTGTGCCCCGATCCTGGAGAAACTCGCAGTGGATCGCATCGAAGATTTGATAACCTGGGTGGCTATAGCCAGCAAATCGGATATCGCCAGCCTGGCTCCTATCGTGTGTGCTCAAGCTGAAGCAGGTGATGAGGTGGCCGGCACTATAATCGAAAATGCTGCGAATCATCTAGTCGATCATGTTCTTACCGTGGCAAAACGTCTAAGCCCTTGGCCCGACCGTCCGATGGTGGCCTTCACAGGTGGGCTAATAGACGCAGATGGCCCACTCCGGCAGAAAGTTTTGACATCTATACAAAGTCTTTCCTTTGAGGTATGTGACCTGGTGGTAGATGCTGCTAGGGGAGCTAGTCAATTGGCTATTGTTTCTGTGGAAACAGGATTTGATAATTGAGCTAAACTATTTTTGGATGATGGACCTACTGTCCATATCAGCGAGTTAATTTTAGGGGGTAGTACCTTTTCAGCGGAGAGCGTCTTCTAGGGCTGTGGCTGCGTCTGTAGACGCATCGCGGTACTTCACAATCACAGGTGCGTAGAGCTGGACACCGTGTTCCTGTGCGAACTTATTGTTCACTGCCCGTGAACCAGGTACTACCACGGCACCGGGAGGTATAGTTAAAGGATGGCTGGGGCTTCCTCGATAGCTTTTTCCCAGTATTAGGTCGTATACGGTAGTAGAAGAAGTTAATTGAACACCAGGTGCTAGCACTGCTCTTTCTCCCACCAGAGTCCCCTCGAAGACACCCACGTTGCCACCTATTAGGGCATCGTCCTCCACGATCACCGGACGAAGCCCTACCGGTTCAAGCACACCGCCTAATTGTGCGCCGGCACTTAGATGTACTCGCTCTCCTATTTGAGCACATGAACCTACCAGTGCGTGGGAGTCTATCATGGTATCCCGGCCAACATATGCTCCGATGTTGACAAAGGCTGGTGGCATGATAATCACGTTCTCTCCAAGGAATGCTCCGGCGCGCACTGAGCTGCCCCCAGGAACAATCCTAATATTCTCTTCGATACCACGTGTATTTCGGAGTGGAAGTGTGTCTTTGTCGTAGTAAGGTGATGGCCTGGCAGGGAATTCACGGACTTGCCCGATACGGAACGCCAGTAGGATCCCCGTCTTTACCCATTCAACGGCTTGCCATTCGCCATTCTTCTTAACAGCGGAGCGCACTTCACCGCGAGTTAGAGCATCCAGAAGTTGAGTTACGGCAGCCTGACTTTCTTTAGAATTTTGGTTGAGGTCTGACTTAGCCAACTGGACTATAGTAGTATTCAGGTCAGTTGTATCCATTAACCTGCTACCCTGGATTCCAATATCCCCGACTCAACCAGAGCCTGTCGTACGCTCGGTTCATTGGCAGTATCAAGAGGGACTAGAGGGAGACGGTATCTGGCCTCCATGCGCCCCATCATTGCCAGGGCAGCTTTTGCCGGTACAGGATTAGTTTCGATGAAATTTATATTCATCAAAGGTAGTAGCCTGTAGTGGAGCTCTCGAGCCTCTTTGTAATCTCCGCGGAGTGCTGCACTCACCATGCCGGACATTAGGCCAGGTGCTTCGTTGGCTACTACTGAGATAACTCCATCCGCTCCAGCTGCGATCAACGGCAGAGTTAGATAATCGTCTCCTGAGAGTACTAGGAACCCCTGGGGTCGCTCCCTGATTATTGTCATGATCTGACTGATATTACTAGAAGCTTCTTTGACACCAACAATGTTGTCTATTTCAGCTAGAGACATCAATGTTTCGGGTAGTATGTTGGAAGATGTTCTTCCGGGTACGTTATAAACTACGATTGGGCACTCTACAGCTGCTGCTAACGCACGGTAATGTTCGACAATTCCCCTTTGGCTGGGTTTGTTATAGGCTGGGCTCACTGAGACGATAGCGTTGGCTCCGGCCTCTTTTACTGCACGTGCTCTAAGAATCACGTCAGCCGTGTTATTCCCTCCCGCTCCTGCTAAAATTGGCACTTTTCCTTGGGTAGCATTAGCAGTTTCTCGCACTACGATAGAGTGTTCTTCTATTGAGAGCGTAGCGCTTTCACCGGTAGTGCCACAAGGAACCATGAATCCCACATTGCCATCAATCTGGAATTTTACATGATCATGAAGGGCTTCTAAGTCTACGGATCCGTCTTCGCAAAATGGAGTTACCAGTGCTACGCCGACACCCTTTAGGTAGTTGATTTCCATGTTCTATCTTTCAGATTCTACAATGCTCATTACCAAGCTCACTTTATTGATTAAAATACTACCCTGGTTTCGGGCGATATGAAATCTACAATCTTAAATGTGCTTCAACTAATCTTGTATAAGTATTTTAAGTCATTTAATCCTTAATTTGACATAGCAGTTTTACGGATGTATCGAGCCACCTCTCTCATTCCATCTATTCCTAACTGAGAGCCTAAAGCCTGGTTATAGTTAGTGGTGCAATTGATATCGTAAGTGTAACGGGATCCATTGGCGTCTTCCACGAACTCAATTCCTGCTATTTCTAATCCTTCTTTTTGGCATAGTTGAATATACTGCTGTACCAATGGGTCTTTAGCAGTTATTGGAGATGGACTGAAAATGCCATTTCCTGCTGGGCATGTGCCATTTTGATTGGTTGATGTTGGATTACAGATATCCGAAGGGCACAACTCAAAACCCTGTAACGTAGAACTCCTCATGGCAAACAGAAATTGGCCCCCTACTATCTCTACTCTCGTGACGAAAGGCTCAGGTGCAGATATATACTCTTGGATAATCATCCTATTCCCGGGTCCAGAGTCAAATTCTTTTTTGGATATATAATTTTCAAATTCATCAAAATCTTGAAAAAGCTTTATGCCCAGACCCTTGCCGCCCTGATCGTGCTTAGTAATGAATGGTCCGTCAAAACTGCCGGCAGTTTTTAATAAGTTATCTCTTCCGATTGCTAGAACGGTTTGAGGTGTTTTTATGCCGTGTCTCCTAAGAATAAGGTCTTGTCGGAACTTGCTCATCTCAAGTTCAAAAGTTTGAATCCCGTTGATTACCCTACGGCCTTGGGATTCCAGCCAAAACAGTAGTTGTCGGGACATCTCCACTGTATGGATATGGTCTCGAGTGTGAGATGATGCGCTAATACGATTTATCCATATGCCTTTGTGGGAGGTTTTTGACGGATCGATTATTCCGTCGTTGACATGAACCAAGCAGACACTAAAGCCTTCTTTTTCGAGTCCTTCCTGAAGAGGAGGAATCCAATCAGGATTTTCGTACAGTACGTATATGTTCGGTAAAGGCGAGCTAGTCATATTTTTCTTGTTTTGATGTTAACTAAGGTCATTTTGAGAGTCACAATGCATAAAAAACCGCCCGGGCCAATTGACCCGGGCGGTTAAGAAACAATCTTGGACTTGATTTCAGCGCATTAACACACCCAGATCTATTATAGAACACGAACACGAACACCTACAGATACATTTAGCTCCGTGGGTGTGGAGATCTCGAATGTTAAGTTTACAAGTCATACTATAAAGATGTCAGTATAAGGTTTTTATGGCAAATATTGATATTACAAAACACTCTTCTAATGAGCCGGGTGGGTCTCGAACCCACGACCTACGGATTAAAAGTCCGTTGCTCTACCAACTGAGCTACCGGCTCTATTGAATAAAATAGCCAGTAGCTAGAATAATCTCCACACGCTTAAGCTCTCAGCTTTTCGGCTTGTGGCACAGGCCCTGGCTATGATCAAGTAAGATTTCATCCTGTTATATATCCAATCCGTATTGGATGCCTAAAAAACTCTGACGATGGTGCGGTGTGTGCCCTATCCTGCCAAGAGCGTCACGATGTTCTTGGGTACCGTAACCCATATTGTGATCCCATCCATAGCCTGGGTAATGCTTAGATAATTTAACCATTAATTGATCTCGACAGAATTTTGCTACAATGGAAGCACACGATATTGAATGCACCAACCCATCACCACCTACAACAGCATCGTGTTCCCAATTAAGGGATTTCATAGGCAGACCGTCTAAAACTATGTGATCTGGTTTCGTGTACAATCTGCTTATTGCCCTATTCATAGCCCAAGCTGTTGCAATGATTATGTTATACTGATCGATCTCCCGTACGGACGCAGCGCCTAAAGCAACCGCTTTAGCACGTTCATGAATCACGCATGTAAGCTCTTTCCTAGACCTGGCGTTAAGTCGCTTAGAATCAGTGGCACCATCAATTACAGTGTCTTTGGATAAGATTACAGCAGCAGCAACGACTGGACCTGCAAGTGCACCACGTCCCACCTCATCTACTCCGGCTAGATTGGAAAAGCCTGAGCTCCAAAAACTCTTTTCGTAGCCAAGGAGACCTTGGTGTTCATTGGTCACAGTCTGGTCCGGCGATTCCGCCGGCAGATTCATACTATTTAATCTGCTTTTCTCGGATTCTAGCTGCTTTGCCACGGAGGCCTCGCAGATAATAGAGTTTGGCCCTACGCACCCGTCCATGCCGGATCACTTCTATACTTGTTACAGTGGGAGCATGAACCGGGAAAACCCTTTCTACACCAATACCTCCAGAGATCTTACGTACTGTAAAAGTTTCACCAGTACCGGAACCACGGCGCCCTATACAAATCCCTTCAAATGCCTGAATCCGTTCTTTGGATCCTTCGCGAACGTTGTAGAGCACGCGGACTGTGTCACCAGGATTGAAATCGTGATTGTCGTCCCGGGTCTCTGCGGTCTCTAGCTCTTGTATTAAACCAGACATTCCAGTCCTCGTTAATTCGGGCAAATATATTATCTCTGAAAACCCTGCAAATTAACCTAGGGTTAAGCTTCGGTGAAGAGGTTGTGAGGCATTTTTTAACTATAGTGAAAGGTTTTTCTAGTAATTTTTCCGCTTATCCGATAATCTGGCAGCTTCAGCATCTCTCCAGGAAGCTATCTTGGCGTGGTCACCAGTTCTCAAAACCTCAGGTACTTGATAGCCTCTATATTCTGGTGGCCGTGTATAGGACGGAGCACTCAGTTGTCCATCGTTATAGAATGAGTCTCCGGATGCAGACTCGTGATCTCCTATGGCTCCCGGGATAAGCCTTACTATAGCATCTGTAATAACCAGGGCTCCAATTTCACCGCCTGAAAGCACGAAACGACCGACTGAGATTTCTTTGGTAGCCAGATGGTCGGCTACTCTTTGATCAACATCTTTGTAATGGCCACAGAGTAGTGTAAGCTCAGTTTGCATCGAATAGTATACAGCGTCTGAATGATCAAACACTTCACCACGAGCGGACAAAAGTATTATCGGTCCAGTGGTATTTAAACTATCTACAGCCTCAAAGAATGGCTCTGGTTTCATCACCATCCCCGAACCACCTCCATAGGGAGTGTCATCCACAGTTCGATGGGAATCACTAGTGAAGTCTCTCAGATCTACAACATGATAATCCACCAGTCTATTTTGTGCAGCTCTTCCAATAATACTTGTAGCTAAAGGATCTCTGAAGAATTCCGGAAAAATCGTAACGATGTTGATTTTCAAAGGTGCTGGGTCTGTCATTTTAAATATCCAAAAGGCCCTCAGGTGGATCGATGAAAACTCGGTTTTCATCCAGACTCAAAGAATGAATGATTTCTGAAACATAAGGGATTAGTATGTTCTTTTGGGAATTATTTATTTCTAGTAGATCGGCAGATTTAAGTTCGTAGACCTCTATGATTTCACCAATGATATTACCATCCAATGTTACCACCTCCATCCCTACAAGGTCATGGCGGAAAATTTCTTCATCATCGAGCTCTCTGACTTCGTTCCCAGCACGTAATACGTAACGACCACAGATAGCTTCTGCACTATTTCGGTCTGAAACGCCCCTGAACTGTATAAGGAATCCTTGACGATGGGCACGGCTTGTTTCTATAAGGTGAGGATGCAAAAGATCTGGTGACACTTCCCCTTCAGTATCTCCCAGATGTAGTACAACTCCAGGGGCGAACGTTATCTCAGGGTGGTCTGTAAGAGGTGATACGAAAACTTCACCCTTCAAGCCATGTGCCCTATTGAGATGGCCTACGACAAGATGTTCCGGGACATCTTTTTTGCCATTAATCATGATTTTTAATAGTTATTCTACAGCTTTTTCTTCTTCTTCTTCTTCTTCTTCTTCTTCTTCTTCAGCTTCCTCGGCCACCTCAGCTTCTTCTTCGGCTTCCTCGGTCACCTCAGCTTCTTCTTCGGCTTCCTCGGT
>DEAF01000008.1 GCA_002346625.1 Gemmatimonadales bacterium UBA2989 | reverse complement strand
CTTCTTCGGCTTCCTCGGTCACCTCAGCTTCTTCTTCAGCTTCTTCTTCAGCTGGATCCTCTATGATTTTTTCTTCTGTACTACTTTTTATCTCGGATTTCTTGAGTTCTTCAATGGCTGCTAACTTAATTGCCCTTGCCTCTTCAGGTTCTATTTCGCCCAAAGCCACAGAGTTGTCACCACCCTTGCGAGCTTTATTTAAAAGTGTGCGGACAGTGTCCGTGAGTTCGGCGCCCTTGGAAATCCATAGGTCGGCTTTATCAATGTCTACTACGAGTCGAGCTGGACTCGTTAGAGGTTTGTAATACCCAAGGGTATCAACAAAGCGACCATCTCTTGGTGCGGAGGAATCAGCAACTACAATACGAAAATGGGCTTGCTTCTTACGGCCCATACGACGAAGTCTAATTCTTACAGACATATGTTTTTCTTAGTCACTCCCCTGATAGCTGGCTACCCATCATCTTCAATGATCAGAAAGGTATAGTGTTTTTCAATTTCCCTATGAAATTTAGTAATAGTTCAAAATTGGGTGATTATGGCTCGAGAGTCTACACCATTATGATCTGACTTCTACGAGTACCTACAGAAATCATTCGTAAAGGAGTATCGGCAAGCTCTTCAATGCGGTCTAGATATTGGCGAGCGGGAGCAGGTAAATCTCCTATAGTTCTGGCTCCATTTGTAGGCTCACACCAACCTGGGAGAGTTTCGTATATGGGCTCTACATCGCCAAGATCCCAAGTGTTTGCTGGGAATTCTTCTATAATTCCTTCAGGTGTTCTGTATGAAGTAGCGATAGATATATCTGACAGAGTATCCAGAACATCGAGCTTTGTCACAGCTAGTCCGGTAAGTCCGTTTACTCGTGCGGAATAGCGTGCCAGCACAGCATCAAACCAACCACATCGGCGTGGTCGTCCCGTAGTGGCTCCAAATTCATTGCCTAAAGTGCGCATCTTTTCATTCATTGCTGCGTCAAAAGCTGTAGGCAGAGGTCCGTTTCCGACTCGAGTTGTGTAGGCTTTAACTACTCCTATCACCGTGTCGATTTCCGTAGGGCCAATCCCTGAGCCTGTAGCGGCGGCGGCGGCGGTAGTATTTGAGGACGTTACAAACGGATATGTTCCGTGATCGAGATCGAGGGCTGTGCCTTGGGCTCCCTCCAAAAGGACTCGTCCTCCCCCTCTGATTGCATCTATAATTTCTAGGCCAGTGTCTGTGGCCAATTCTACTAGACGTTTGCTATTAGCCAGGGTGGATTCCAGATCCGAATCAAATTGTTTTTCGACATCGGCCCCCAGAGAAGCAATCTTTTCTTGAGCCCTTTGGGCACTTTCTTCCACCAAAGATCGGGCTCGCTTGGAGTTATATAAATCGGCCACCCTCATACCCATCCTGCTCACTTTTTCCTGATAGGCAGGTCCGATGCCACGTCCAGTGGTCCCAATTTTATATTTTGCTTCATCCTCTGAGATGCGATCTAGTATTAGGTGGTGAGGCATAAGAACGTGGGCTCGCTCACTCACGCCGATCCTGCCATCAAGATCAATTCCCCTATTATATAAATCATCGTATTCTTTGAAGAATTCCAGGATATCAATGACGACTCCGTTACCCAGCAGACACCGTTTCTCTGGATGTAAAATCCCTGATGGGATTTGATGTAAGACAAACTCTGTATCTCCAACGTGAACAGTATGGCCTGCATTGGCACCACCCTGATAACGAACCACAAGGTTCACGTCCTCGGCCAGAACGTCTACGATCTTACCTTTTCCTTCGTCACCCCATTGACAGCCTACCACCACCGAGCAGTGGCTGTTTATAGCACCTTCTGACACAGTAATACTTTCTGTTTTGGGTAGGCCCTATGGCCTTACTGGACAATAAAAAAGCCCATTCTTAAGGGAATGAGCTCTGTGTGGACGGATCCTTCAATGGAAGCTAGAAGGCCAAGGGGATCGAGTCAACGAGTCTGTTTTAGGATTAGGCTATTATTCCGATTTTATATCCAGTCCTGCACTTTCTAATACCTCTAGGATTTTATCTCTGCTAGGTCCTGGTGATGGCCTAAGAGGTGGACGAGGTTCTCCCCCTTGGAGTCCTATAAAATCCATGGCTGCTTTTACCCCAGGAACTCCCATGCTTCCTACTATCTTTTTATGGACGGGTCCAATAATCTCTTGGATGCGCCCAGCCTCGGCAAAGTTTCCAGCCTTAAAAAATTTATGAATAGCTACTGATGGTCCTGGAGCCAAGCAAGCCACTGCCAGTATACCGCCTACAGCACCCAGCTCTAGTCCACCATAAAATATTGCTCCACTCCCAACCAAAATCTGAAAATCATCGCGAGTCTTTGATACTATTTCACCCACTATATCTAATTTTCCACGCGAATCTTTCATTCCCACAATGTTTTCCAGGCTTGATAAATCTGTCAGGAGTTTACTTGAAAATTCGATAGTATTTAGATGGAGGGGGACCTGGTACACGATAACCGGGACCGGAGACTCCTTAGCCACTGCCAGGTAGTGATTTAAAAGGACGGAGTCAGTCATAGCTCCGCGATAGAAGGCTGGAGGCTGGACTAATACTGCGTCGGCGCCACACCCAGCAGCTAATTTGCAGTACCGAATTGTTGTACGTGTCGACTCAGCTCCTGTGCCAGCAATCAGCAATCTTTCATCTGATATTAAATCTCTAGCAGTTGTTATTATCAGGGTTCTTTCGTTCTCATCAAGCAGTAGAGCTTCTCCTGTAGAACCTCCAACCACAATGCCTTTTATGGAGTGAGTCAACCAAGTCTTAAAGTTAATACGGAGTGCGGTGATATCGATTTCGCCAGTAACAGAACTGAAGGGTGTAGTGCAGGGGATGAAAACTCCTGATAAGTCCAAGTTCATAATCAGAATATCCTTGTGCCGTATTGAGTGACTTCTAGTTCCACAGATCTACCAAAACTTTTATAGTGCTGAGGTCCAGTTTAGGCCCATCCTATCACGGGCTTCTGACAGAGTATCAATCGCAATAGATCGTGCGCGAGTAGCTCCAGCCTTAAGGATGTCACATACTTCATCAGTATGTTGCTGATAATAGAAAGCTTTTTTGCGTATGGGTGCGATTACATCAATTATGCTGTCGAAGAGTATTCTTTTACAATCAACACAACCACGTTGAGCTGTCATGCATTGCTCTTTTATGTCAGGTATTATTGCTGGATTTGAAAGTAGTTTGTGAAGCGAATAGACATTACAGACTTCAGGCCTTCCTGGATCTTCCCGTCGAATACGCTTAGGGTCAGTCACTGCACCCTTGATTCGACTCCAAGTTTCTTCTTCATCGGCAAGAATTCCGATGGTATTTTTCAGAGATTTGCTCATCTTGGCATCCCCATCAAGTCCAATGACTCGTCCCACTTCCGGGATAATAGCATCAGGCTCAGGAAATAATTCGCCGTAGCGGGCGTTCCATTTTCGGGCAATATCTCTGGTCATCTCCAGATGTTGTCTCTGGTCTTCTCCCACAGGCACTGCGTTCGCCCGGTATATAAGGATGTCGGCTGCCTGAAGAACAGGATAGTTGAGCAATCCTGCTGGTATAGAATCGTACTTAGCGGCCTTATCTTTATACTGAGTCATCCGCTCCAGATCTCCCACAGGAGCTACTGTGTTAAAGAGCCATTGGAGTTCTAGATGTTCTGGAACGTCAGATTGGACAAATATTGTACATTTTTCAGGATCGAGACCCACTGAAAGCAAACTAATCGCTGTATCTATCGTACGGGTGGGGAGATCTGCAGGATCTCCGTCTCCAAGAATGGCATGCTGGTCCACGATTACATAGAAGCATTCGTACTCATCTTGCATATGAACCCACTGCCGAAGAGCACCCAGATAATTGCCCAGATGAACCTCGCCCGTGGGTTGAATTCCACTGAGCACCCGTTTACGGGACGTTGACGTGCTGAGATCTTTCATGGCTTAACTTACTTACGCACAGAGGAGTGGGGTAGATAAGGATTTGGTATACTTTTAAAGCATCAACATATTTCAGTATAGATGAGTTAAGATTTTTAAAGTTTTACACATTTGAGCTGACCTATATCAAAGGAGATTAGCAGGTGGAGGATAGGATTGCAGTAGGGGTTCTGGGAGCAACTGGGACAGTAGGACAAAAACTCGTCCAGCTTCTAGATGGCCATCCCTGGTTTCGTTTAGCAGAAGTGGGTGCTTCTGGCTTGTCAGCCGGACATACTTTGGGCGAGCTGGTGTCCGAAGATGCTCTGCCCAATCAAGCGGCAGACCTTCGCTTAAGCTCCCTAGATTCAAAGTGGGAGTCTCCCATAATTTTTTCTGCTCTCCCATCAGGTGTGGCATATGATATTGAGATCAATCTTGCGGAGATTGGACATCTGGTTGTAAGCAATGCATCCGCACATCGTATGCATTCCGATGTTCCGCTTTTAATCCCTGAGATTAATTCTAATCACTTAAAAATGGTGGACGATCAACCATGGGGTGGAGGCTTGGTTACTAATCCTAACTGTGCTGTCGCTGGCCTGGCCCTTGCTCTAGCACCTTTGAATCAAGCATTTGGCATCGAGCGTGTAATAACTACTTCTTTCCAAGCAATTTCTGGAGCTGGCAAACCTGGCCCTTCGGCTGGGATCATTTTGGATAACATACTACCATTCATAAATGGCGAAGAAGAAAAACTAGCCCAGGAGCCCCAGAAAATTCTCGGGCATTTTAATGAAGGGATTCTAGATACAGCTAATTTCTTCGTTAGTGCATCATGTACCCGTGTTCCGGTTTCGGACGGCCATCTACTTTCGGTATCTGTTTCCTTAGCTGGCTCTCCCTCACTCAAATTGGTCACAGAAGCCCTTCAGGACTTTGAGGTCCCAGAGGTGGTAAGGGGTTTGCCAACTTCACCAGATTCTGCTCTCCAGGTAATAAAAGATGAGGATAGGCCACAACCTCGATTTGATCGTGATATAGGTAATGGAATGACGGTCACCGTAGGTAGAGTCCGACCATGTGAAGTGCTGGATGTTAAGTTTTTTGTGCTCTCCCACAATTTATTGCGAGGAGCTGCCGGAGCTGCTCTCCTAAATGCTGAATTGTGTCGAGCAAAAGGCGTTTCTACAGGATTAATATGACCAACAGATCTACTCTCACAGACACAAGTATCTGTGGTGACAGTTCAGATCAGGCATTTTTGAGCTAAGATATTATGAGCAACTCAAAGGATTCTATTCCTTGCATCCATAAGTTTGGAGGCACTTCTGTAGGTGGCGCAGAAGAACTCAAGGCTGTGGCAAATATTATCAGAAATCAGACTGGCCCTACTGTTGTTGTGGTCTCGGCCATGGCTGGTGTTAGCGACTCATTAAACAATTTGCTAACAAATTCAGATGAAGGTTCGTGGACAACCAGCCTTTCAAAACTCGTTGAAGATTTACGTAACAGGCATCAAAATGCTCTAATAAAGCTGATTGAAGGGGGCCCGGAGCGAATCGCTGTGGCTGATAAAATTGATCATATTTTGGACGAAGTGTCTGTGTTGAAATTTCCAGAATCAGAGACAGGCCTACCTGAATTAAGTGATCAACTCATGGCAGTTGGTGAAGATCTAATGGTTGAAATGACTGTTACAGCTCTGAAATCTCAAGGAGTGTTATCTATAGGTTTGGATGCTCGTGATATCATCTGTACAGATTCGGATTTTGGTTCTGCTGTTCCAGATATTGAAGCTATTGGCCATCTAGTTCCTGATGGTGTAATACCTTTCTTAGATTTAGGGACAGTGCCTGTTATTCAGGGTTTCATTGGGAGTGATACAGAGGGGAGAACCACTACATTGGGACGAGGGGGTTCTGATTTAACTGCAGTACTTATAGGTGCGGCTCTTGGTGTACCAAAAGTGGTTCTCTGGACTGACGTAGACGGTATATATTCGGCAGATCCTAATTTTATTGCGACCGCTGAAGTAATACCTGAGGTGGGTTTTGGGGAGGCGGTGGAGCTATCTTATTTTGGAGCAAAAGTAATCCACTCTGCAGCAGTCAAACACGCTATGGCCCAGGGTGTGTTGCTGAGGATCAAAAATACCTTTAAACCTAATCTAAAAGGTTCGCTAATCCACTTTAAGGCTACGGAAACCTTTGCAGCTGTGGTACGTAAAAAGGACGTGGCGATGATAGAAGTGGAAGCGTTTCCCACAGCTCTAGCTTACGGATTCCTAGCCAGGGTATTTGAAGTGCTTGGGCGCTATCAAGTACCAGTCGACCTGGTGGCCACCTCCCATCGCTACACAGCTTTCACCATAGATCGCAGTCAAGATCTAAGTGAACTGCAATGTGAACTTTCAACGTTCTCAGAAGTGAGAGTGGTGACTGACATCTCTACTGTAACTGTTGTCGGACGAGGTCTCCTAAGGGAATCTGGTCTTAATGCTACGGTATTCTCGGTGGTAGATAAAACACCCGTATATTTAATATCCCAAGCTTCTGATGTCAGTATCAGTTTTGTGGTAGATGATGCCGAATCACCTAAGCTGGTAAGCAGACTTCACTCATCGCTTATCGAGCGCAGAATGGTCCAGAAAAGTTCATCATGAAGATAGCTATTATAGGTTATGGCAGGATGGGTCATGCGGTCGAGGAAATAGCAATTGAGGCTGGACACGATATTGTATGCCGAATTGATCCTCTTTTAGGATCATCTGAAATAACGAGCGAATCACTTGGCGAAGCAGAGGTGGCGATCGAATTTAGTGTGCCTGATGCTGCTACTGATAATATCTGTTCTATAGCTGAGGCTGGTGTGGATGTCGTTGTTGGTACAACGGGTTGGCATACAGGAATGGGGAAAGCAGCGACTGTGGTCGAGGCATCTAATACTGGATTGATTCACGCACCTAATTTCTCATTAGGTGTACACTTATTTATGGGACTTGTTCGTAAAGCTGCAAGACAAGTAAACGCCCTTGAGGATTATGACTTGCATGTGTTAGAGGAGCACCACAAACACAAAATTGATTGTCCCAGTGGAACTGCTATACATCTGGCAGATATGTTGGTTGAAGAGATCGATCGTAAGAAATATTGGTCGGGATCCTCTTCGGAAGATATGCTTGATCCTGAGGTTTTATACGTCTTTAGTAAACGTACTGGAGAAATCCCAGGAACTCACATCGTTAAGCTTGAAGGACCTGATGATTGCATAGAGTTTCGCCATGAATCCCATGGACGGGTGGCATATGCCAGAGGTGCGGTACAGGCTGCGGAATGGATCCAGGGCCGTTCAGGTGTATTTACTCTTGATGATATGTTAAAACTTAAGGCAACTTAAGTGCTGCCAGCATGTTTGGAATTTGCACTACGATATATTGCTCGTCTTCATGCATAAAAGTGCTCAAGCCATAGCGAGGATTCCCCGGCAACTTTACTTGAGCTAAGCGTTCTCCCGTAGCCTTGTTGACTGCATAGAGATAGGGTGTGCCGTCGCTGCCGTTACCGGTGTGGATAAGAAGGGTTTTCGTAACGACCTGAGCAGCCTGACGCCCAGTACCTGTATTAGGGATTTCAATTTCTCTGAGTGCTGGATTATTTAAAACGATATTGGGAGTGTCTCCTACTGGAATCCACCAGAGATGTTCTCCCGTGTTCATGTCGATTGCCGTAATCTTACTATAAGGAGGCTTAAATATAGGCATTCCTCTTACACGGCCGACTCGAACAGAACTGCCGACAGCAAACTTATTTATTGTGGTACCTGTAGGAGCATCCTCTCTTGCGTCCCTCTCTGTGCCAGGAATCATGATTCTCGACGAACAGCCTTTCTGGGATGTTACGTAAAGAATGCCTGTTTCTGGATCAGCTGCAGGTGTGCCGTCAATATTCGTTCCACCCACGTCGCCAGGACACCAGATTGAAGCTGTTTTTCCGATGTCATTATCACGATGTAGGGGTGGTGTGAATAAAGGTCCGTACACGAAGTCTTCCAATATCTCAAGGGCTTCAGCACGGAGTTCTGGAGTGAAATCGATTAAATCATCCTCAGTAAGACCCTGCATGTCGTAGGCAGCAGGCTTGGTCGGGAATGGCTGTGTAGGAGATAGATGTTCCCCAGGCATAAGTGCTTCAGGGACTGGTTGTTCCTCTATGGGCCATATGGGCTTACCTGTCTCACGATTGAAAGTGTATGCAAAGGCTTGCTTAGTGACCTGCACAACTGCTGGTATTTCTTTGCCGTCTACTGTCAGGTCCATGAGTAGCGGTACTGTGGGCGTATCGTAATTCCAGATATCGTGATGTACCAACTGGTAGTGCCATACTCGTTTGCCTGTTTTTACGTCCAGAGCTATAAGGCTGGTACTAAATAGATTGTCCCCAGGTCGGAATCCTCCCCAGAAATCAGCAGTTGCTCCATTAGTTGGGATATAGACGATCCCTCTTTCATGGTCGGCGGATAGAGGTGCCCAAGATGAGATGTCTCCGGTCCATTCCCAGGCATCGTTTTCCCATGTATTGTGCCCAAATTCTCCTGGGCCTGGAATAACGTTGAATTTCCAGAGATGTTCACCGGTCTGTGCATCGTATGCCAGAATGTCACCAGGTATGTTTTCTTGCCTAGACTGGTTATAACCCTGCTCTGCGGAATTGCCCACTATGATAACGTTGTTTACCACGATGGCTGGAGAAGAGCTGGTTATGTATCCGACATCTAATGGAATGCCATCTGCCACATCATAAGGATGACCAAGGTCTGCCAGAAGATCGACAGTACCTGTTTCTGGGAAACCATCTATAGGCATACCACTACCGAATCCTTCGATGGGTTCTCCTGTCTCGGCATCTAATGCATGTAGAAAGAATGAAGGAGTGACAACATAGACCACATCCTTTCCATCGATTTTACCGTAAGCGACCCCCTTACCATGGTTCTTCCGCATGGAATATTCCCATCGGAATGTCGGAGGCTCCACGAAAGTCCAGACGGTCTTCCCCGTGCTTGCGTCTATCGCAACAACATGCCGTCGTTCACCGGCCACAGTTATGAGTTTGCCATTTACATAAATCGGTGTAGACCGAGCATTAACATTGGGGAAATCAGATCCGTCCCAAGTCCATGCAACTTCCAGGCTTGAGAAGTTATCAGGACCAATCTGGCTCAAGGGTGCATATCTTTGACCTGAGGCATTACCTGTGATGTTTAGCCAATCTCCCTCAGGAGGAGATCCTGCAGGGCCTTGGGTGTCAGTACAGCCATTTGTTACTAAAGCACAGATCGTAATGGTTAGCCAGGCTCGGACGGAAGTATATTTTGAAAAACGGAGCTCTATACTCATGTGAAGCTCTCCACTGTATGAGAGGCCATGAAGACCTCAGGCAATTAATGGAATAATATATTTCTACCATTGCCCGAGACTATACAAGTTATGGTAGATAATAATGGCCGATATATACCAGATTACGCTAGAGTAGAGTTATGTCTGGGACAGTCTAAATTCAGTGGGATGGTGTCACTAGCAAAGCTCGTCCGTCTAAGTCTTCGGGAATTTTGATCCCAGCCAACCTTGCCAAGGTTGGAGCCACATCTACAGTTGCCACTCTTTCTTCAGACACCCCTGCTTCTATCCTGGAACCCAGAAAGATTATAGGAACATTTCGATCGTAATAATACGGAGACCCGTGAGTGGATGGATAAGAAGTCCAAAGGAAGTTGGGGAGATTGCGGAGATATACTCCATTCTGAGCAGCTCGTCCTACTGCACGATCTCTAGAGAAAGAATTTGCGAATAAAGTGGCAAAAGAATCTGGTTGTATCTTGATATTTTCTAACCACTGCACGATCTCTAGTTGTGTTGATGTGTAAGCTTTCTCTATAAAAGGAAGAGCTTCTAATGAAGATTTCATTTTCCAGGATAGAGAATCGCTTTTTGTACTGCTAGATAAAGCCTCTTCTACTGTCTGCCGGAATGCATCACTTTCCTCAGACCCCAATCTTCCAGCGTCAATTCCTGACTTGGCAAGAAGTTCTGGGATCTCTAATGTCCCGTGATCTGCAGAAAAACCTGCAACCCAGGCCTTGGGTCCCACGGTCTCGTCTAACATCTGGAACAGTCGTCCTAGTATGTCGTCAAGCCTAAGCAGATTATCCAGCTGTTCCCGACTTAAGGGGCCATATATATGTCCTATCTGATCAGTCTGGGAGAAAGATATCCCCAGATAGTCGACTGCTGATAGTTGGCCCAGTGCCAGTTCATTTATCGCTGCTTGAGCAAACCCTAAAACGGCTTCATCGGGAAATGGGGTACTATAACGCCAGAGATTTAGAGCTGACCCATCGTTCAAGTCCGCCTCTTTAGAGGCCAGGTAAGGGAAGAGCGATGGCGCGCCTCTCCTTTCGTATACCGATGTGTCTGGTCGTGTGAGACTTTCATATTTTTCGGGAACCAGGCTATTCCAAATAGTGTCACCATAGATTTTGGGCATCACCTCTTCATTAAAACGATTAACCCATTCTGGATATTCCGAATGATAGAAGGTAGATGTGATGAACTGTCCCAGAGTTGGTGCCATCCAATAAACTTCGCCGACTGTTTTACCTGCTAGCCCAATAGCTGATCTATCTTTACGAGAGATGGACACCACTCGAGCTTTCGGATTTGCCTTAGAAATCCAGTCGGGCAGACCATCTCGATAAATGTTTGCTGGAGATCTTCCAGGCATAGTAGGGAAGCCGACAATACTGGTTTGGGCATCCTCCACGGAATACACGTTATGCCACTTACCGTTTTGAAATTCAGACCAAGAGTTACCTACGATGCCATGCCTCTTTGGGTGTACTCCTGCTGCCAATGTTGCATGGCCTGGTGCTGTAGTGGTGCTTGCGTGATCGTGTGTACTGTTGAGGAAACGATGTCCATGATCTAATAATTGGCGGAGTCCACCTGTAAACAGAGGATTGTACCGGTCTAATAGATCATCCCTTAACTGATCTACTGAAATCAGTACTACAAGTGTGAAATTCTCATCGGGGCTATTCCTTGCAATGTCTTCTTCAGTTGCAGTACACCCTAAGATTATGCATAAAATAGAGCTTATAGTTAGAGGATAAAAAAATGGCCGCATATCAAAATTTCCTTACTGGAAGCAAACAAATAATGTTACCAGAGCATATGGAAGTATCAGGTTCCATAATCTAATTATTCTTAGCTTCTGCATGTTTTCTGGAGCTCAAAATTGTAGAGTATTTTAACTTGTCTTCAATGGTTTGATAAAGAATCCCATACCAAAGGCTTTACTCACAGTACTTAGGCGTCCCAATTTGTTTAAACTCATATGGTTGTTTCTATAGGTGATCCGGTCATGTGAGTAAGCAATAGAATTATTTCCTATCTCTATAAATAAGGGAATGGAAGATGGATACACAGAGAATTAAATGTCTTGCCATATGTTTGTCCTGCTTTTTTTTCGTGGCTTCTTGTGTTCAGGGTACTGATAAAACGAATGATTCTGCCGGTGTTGCTACTACTGGTACTGTGACCGATGATGACTTAGGCTATAATGCGGTCCCTGTGGAGAACGGAGGTTCTATTAGTGGCACTGTAACTTTCTCGGGAACTATACCTGCCCCCCGTACTGTAGTTATTACTGACGATGTGGAGGCGTGCGGTGAGTCAGTGAAAATACAAGATATAGAAGTTAATGTCGGGGGTGGGCTTAGAAACGCTGTTGTGTCTTTGGTTGACATAAATAGCGGGGCTAGCCTTGAGACGCTTGCGTCTTCACCTGTTCTGGAACAGCATCTTTGTCGGTTTGTACCCCATATTATGTTTGCACCCATTAATCAGGTTGTCGATATCCTCAACAGTGATCCGATTTCGCACAATATTCACACAGTTGCTTTTGATAACCGCACATTCAATCGTACTCAGCCTCCCTCTTTAGATAAGATTGAAGCTAGTTTTGAAATTGCTGAGAAAGTTAAGGTCAAATGTGATATTCATGGTTGGATGAACAGTTGGATTGTTGTTGTTGATCATCCCTATCATGCGATTACGGATGCTGAGGGAAATTTTGTCATAGAGAACGTGCCTCCTGGTACGTATACCCTGGAAGCTTGGCATGAAATTCCTGGTGCTACCAAAAGGCAAGTAACCATAGATTCTGGACAGACAACCGACTTAAGCATTGAACTAAAACAGATTTCATAGTGACTGTAAGCTCTGCCGGACTGTGTTCATGAAAAAGATTACGTGGTCACGATCAGCTATAACTGCAGGGGTCGCTGCAGGGTTTATTATCTGTGCCTTATTCCCAGAAAATTTGTTGGGAATTCAGAGTGACACATCGGATGTCCGTTCCTTCTTTGGGCTTAGTCCACGCAATACTATTTGGGCAGTAGCCCAACTCCATCTCCTATTCGCAGCGTTCGTTCTAGGAGTGCCAATATTTGCGGTTATTGTGGAATACATTGGATGGCGTACGGGCGATCAACGTTATGATAATCTTGCAAGAGAATTCATAAAACTTCTGACAGTAGCTTTTGCTACTACTGCAGGACTCGGAGGACTCCTAGCATTCACATTGTTTGGTTTATATCCGGCTTTTTCTGCCTACTTCATTAGCATCTTCTCTCCTTCGTTATACGTCTATGCTGCTTTTTTCTTTATTGAGACAGGGATTCTTTACAGTTACTACTATTCCTGGGATCGCCTGATGAATCGCAAGGGGTTACACATCTCCCTTGGTATAATGCTTAATCTGGCGGGAACTATCCTTGTCTTGATCAGTAATGCTTGGGCTTCATACATGATGAGTCCCGTGGGTGTGGACGAGACCGGTACATTTGTAGGAACAACCATGGATGCGATCACGAACCCTCTATGGATACCCCTAAACATCCATCGTCTGTTGGGCAATGTGGCATTTGGTGGGTTTGTAGTTGGTGCTTATGCTGCTGTGAAATTTTTGGCATCTCGTACGGCAGAAAGAAGAGCCCACTACGATTGGATGGGATACGTGGGCAACTTCATCGGCTTAGCTGCCTTAATACCGCTGCCATTTGCAGGATACTATTTGGGGCGGGAGGTATACAGCTATAGCCCTATCATGGGTAACAACATGATGGGTGGAGAGTTTTCGTGGACTTTTATCCTTCAGGGTTTGCTTGTAGGAATGCTTTTTATAATAGGCAACTACTATCTTTGGTCAGGAATGAATCGTATTCCGGGAGCGGATCGCTATCAAAGGTTCATCAAATATTTCAATGTCATTCTAATAGTATGTTTAGCGATCTGGCTTACTCCAAGGAACCTTCCATTGAGTGCAGAGGAACAGCTTGCTTTGGGGGGGCAAGTTCATCCGGTACTGGGGTACTTTGGCCTGATGGCGGCTAAGAATGCAGTAATTAACTTCATAATTCTGACTACATTTGCCAGTTTTTTGCTCTATCGCAGAGCAAATAAAACCGACCTGGTGCCTGTTTCAAAGCAAGGTGGTGGAGCTGTTACTCTCATGATGCTATCAGGAGGATTATGTCTCCTGATTCTTGGGTGGTATGCGGGAGTTCTTTTTACTCTTCTCCCAGAATCCATAGGTCTAGGGCCTGAAAAGGCAATCTACATACGTATCCCTGCTTTCCTTCTCGTTGTAACCATGCTCGCTGTAGTCATTTGTGTGATCTTGTCTTTGCGTGATCGAGGCCATCTTGCACAGGTGATATATGTAGCGACAGTTGCATTGGGTTCTGTGGGAGTGCTTGGGGTATACGGATTTGTTGCTATGGTAAAAGCTAATCCCCTTTTGCGTCAGATTGCGGCTACACAGTGGTTAATATTGATGTCAGCTTTAATTCTGGTTACGGCTATTGATGTTCTTCTATTCCGCGGAGCTCGAAGCTTAGGTCCTATCCGTTGGGGTGAAGCCACTCCACGGTCTCAATACGCCCTTATCGCACTTTGTGTTACCACGGTTTTAACAATGGGGCTCATGGGATTTGTTCGCTCTGGACTTAGAGAAAACTGGCATATCTATGGTGTTATGAGAGATACTTCTGCATGGGGGTTTACTCCTACTACTGCCGTTATGACACAGATGGTAGGGGCTATAACTATGGTGTTTTTGGTGGCTGTGTCTTTCTTATTTTGGCTTTCAAGCTTGGATAGAAAAGATTACGTGTCGACAGATTCTGTTGAAGGAAATTCCCGGTTAGCTGTGCCCCAAAATTTAGGATCGGATTCATAAAATGCACATGGCGATCCTCAAGGTTTTCTCATTCACCCTTCTATTGATCGTTCTCTTTATCTGGTCAGGCCATCGTATTACTCAGATTTCTGGAGAGGGTGCTTTTACGGTTCTGGGTAGTGGGATAAGCGTGGATAATGGCGAGCAGATTTTTTGGGGACAGGGGAAGTGCAGTACATGCCATTCTATCGGTGACAGGGGGGGGTCAGTGAGAGGCCCTAACTTGGGTCAGTCAATCGTAGGTCCGGATATTGCCATTCGGGCTATAGAACGAGCAAACGAGCGATCTGTTGTTCTGGGCCGAGAGATTACGGCAACCGATTATCTGGTTGAATCTATTGCAGATCCTACTGCTTTTCTGGTAGACGGATTTAAAGATGAGATGCCTAAAGT
>DEAF01000015.1 GCA_002346625.1 Gemmatimonadales bacterium UBA2989 | reverse complement strand
TCACCTTCTATGAGTATCACTGAGTTCTGGATGGGCACGCCCTCTTGTCCGTCTATCAAATAGCCTCCGACTATTGCTAGTCGGTTCGAGGACTGGGCTTCAAGCGAAGCTGTCCCACCTATCGCAAGAAGTGCCCCTGTAATCCAGAACAAGGCGCATAATCTTATACTCTTCATGGTGCTCCCTCTCTTTTTTTAAACAACAACTATAACATCATTTTTTTTGTGGAATCAACTGACAGAAATTGATTAGGACAACCTCTCGCATAAAATGCAGAGATCACTTGTGCCTCACTCCATCCTTAATCACCATACGCACATATCCTAAGACGTTGATGTCAAAAAGCGGGTTTCCTTCCACCACAATAATGTCAGCCAGTTTCCCTGGTTCGATAGTACCTAAATCACTTCCTAGTCCAATCACTTCTGCTCCTGTCTTAGTAGACGCAGAGATAGCCTGAATAGGAGTCATGCCACTGTCTACTAAAGCAGATATCTCTCTCCAGGCTGACTCAGTATGAAAGTTCATTGGAGACCCAGAATCGGTTCCCATGGCTATAGTAGCGTTAGCATCGATGAATTGACGGGCAGCTATTTTTGAAAGGCGCATCTGTCTAGGAGTTGTACGGAAATAGGAATTACGATGGAATCCCTCGAAAGAACGCTGGAATTCCTCATAGAGATCCGGAGGTAAATCTTCTTTTAACCTGGCATCCTGCAAACGCTCTGGAAATTCCAAGGTAGCAGGATAAATCCATATCCGATGGGCAATAGTCTGTACAATAGGAATTCCACGATGAGCTATTGCCGCAATTAAATCGTCACTGTAAGGCGGATTTCCTCCTGATCCTGCATGTTGAATCACATCTGCACCAGCCCGAACACCTGCCCACATAGCCTCGGGTGAGTAGAGATGACTGTGAACCTTTATACCACGACTATGAGCAACTTCAACTACAGCACGAATGTCATCCTCAGTCATTCCAGACCAAGTTTTGATTAAATCAACTCCCGAATCAATTAGATCATTCGCCTGTTCAGCGGCTTCTTCTGGAGATGAGATCCTCCTCTGAAAATGTGAAGGAAATCTTCTTCCAGATCGCGTTATCCATGGCCCACTAACGAACATGCGTGGACCCAGGAGTCGTCCATTATTGATGTTGTCTCTAACATTAAGAATTTCCAATGGAGCACCCAGATCAACAGCGGTAGTGACTCCAGCCATTAAAAGCTGTTTTGCCGAGATAGCCATCATCTCTTCTTTTTTATCCTCAAGGATAGGCCACCACTCCGAGTATTCTCCATGACCGAGAATCATAAGATGGGCATGGAGATCAACAATACCAGGCAACATAGTTAACCCCTCCGTGCTAATGACCTCAGCATCTTCAGGGATATCTATCTCACTTGCTGGCCCTACAGCTGTAATACGGTTCCCCTCAATAACAACCGCAGCGTGGTGTATAGGAACGGCCTCATATCCATCTAAAAGCATTCCTCCGACGAGGGCAATCTTGTTGGATCTCTGTTGGGCACTAGCATCTTGAATACCATTTAAACTCAAGAAAAACGCTAGCACAAAAAAAACTGCTCTATATGAATATTTACCCATCATTATATTTCCTTCAGTTAATATTTCTAAGGAAGATCAGGTCCTTTGTACTGTATGCCTCCCTTAATCACATATATCACGTTGTTCTGCTGTAGGGCACTCATGTGCCGAAGAGGGTTGCCATTTACTATAATAATGTCTGCCAGTTTCCCTGGCTCAATGGTTCCCAGATCTTGGTAAGCCCCATATAGCAAGGCAGGATAGCGAGTCGCCATGCTGATGACTTTAATAGGCGGAATGCCATACTTTACTAGTAGATCCATCTCTTGCCATGTAGCCTCATAATGGAAGTTCATAGGAGTTCCTGAGTCAGTGCCCACAACGATTCGGACACCAGCATCATATAACTGTCTGACCTTAGAACCGTACTTACGATCCTCTTCTCTGTCATTGAAAAAATACCCTAATCTACTTGGGAACTGGAATGACTCACGAACGTCCTCATAGATGTCAGGTGGCAAGTCCCTCTTCAACTGCTGATTATCAAGGCGTTCCGGATCTTCTTCGACAACATCAATTAGAAGGTTGTGGATAACGGTAGGAACCCAGGATATCCTGTTATCTGCCATAAGACGAACTGCTTCATCGTCATAGCCTGTGTTTCTAAGACGACCTCCAACGTGTTCAATGGATCCTACTCCCATCTCAGCAGCATACCTAATCTCTTCAGTGGAGCCCGCATGTACTGCTATGTGGAGCCCAGCCTTTCGGGCCTCGTCAGCGATGGCTAAACGCTCTTCACTGGTAAGCTGATTGAGTTGAATGACCTTTAAGAGGTCTACCCCCGCATCGATGAGTTTTCGCGCTTTCCGCCTAGCGTCTTCGGGCCCATCGACTGTCCATCGGAAAAACGCCTGGTGGCGAGCATCGTAGTTAGGTCCTCCGCCACTGGGGAGCGACTTCTGTAGAAAAGGACCAGATACGAATAGCCTAGGGCCTACCAAACGTCCCTCATCTATCTCATTTTTTATCCAAATCGACTCTTCTAACGGTCCTGCTACATCTCGTGCATTAGTAACCCCAGCCATGAGGAGCTGTCGTGCCGAGATCGGCATGATCTCTCGCCACCTGCCCTGATATCTGGGGAAGTATTCATCATAAATGCCATGACCAACAATGAAGAGATGAGCGTGGGCATCACTAAGACCAGGAAGCACCGTATATCCGTTAGCGTTGATAACCTTAGCATCGGACGGAATTTCCGTATCGGATACGGTTCCTACATGAGTGATGCGATCACCTTCTACGAGTATCACTGAGTTTTGTATAGGAACACCTTCCTGTCCATCTATTAGGTAGCCACCCACTATGGCAAGATGTCCAGAATTATTACCCTGGGCACTCACTGCTTGTGTAAATGCAATGAATAGAACACAAACCAGGACACCTATTAACCTTTCACAAGGTCTTATCTGCATATTACCACTCCACGCTGATAGCTCAGAGGCAATAGAATCTTTATTCGAAGCATTCCCTAAACAGAGTCAAATTTATGGGAAGATACCTATATAAATACTGGCTGGGAAAACTGGGGAGTGGCTCCCAATAAACTTCCTGAGAGCCACTCCCCTTACCTATAACGCTCGACGTAAATCCTACTAAAGTTTTTTACGTCTTATACTCGTTATGGAAAACCCTAGTAGCCCGATCCTCCGGCTGCACGGGAAACTCTTCCATTTTCAAGTTCCTTATTGCCATTCACATAGACATTACAATTCCACATAGCGTAATGCGAATGGTTAGGAGCTATATTATTGGAGTACCCTAGACCAGAATAGAGCATATCAGGTCCTCCAATTCCATGCCCATAATTCATTCCTAGGGCCATGAGCAGGCTACCTTCATCATTGTGATGATAGTTGCCGCCATCAGCTTCACTCGTATACTCAGTGGCTTCATGAGTACCCCATCCGAAATGACCAAGAACTAACGAATTTGGATCATTAAACGAGCGAAGGTGTGCATCGAACGCAGCGGCTGTCTTGCCACCCTCGACACTTACAACAGCTCCTCCCTCGAAGTTCAGAGTGACATTCTCATCGATCACTGCCGGATACAAGTTACGAATGTGATCACCAGGCTGTAGAACCAGCTTACCTTCTGCTGTGTCCTCGTTTGGTGCACACGCAACACAACCATATCCGAAGTTGTCCCAGCGACCTCCGAAATCTGCAATCCCATACTGGGCATGGCCAGGACGGCCTTGCATATTCATTCGGAGATCTGAGCCAGCATCACTTGTGATACGCAGCTCTCCAGTTGTGTCTCCGCAATTCTGCAGGAGCTTAGCACCCGCTAGTGTCCGACCCCTTCTCTCTGCCGTCGGGAAATATCTCCGCTGGCGTCCGAGGTCATATCCAAACTGTAACCACCTCGTCCTCGAACCTGGACGACTGATATACTCGAAGTCAGTACGGTAATCATGATCAGCAACTGCATCACCATAAGCCGTCACTGCTCCTGGAAGACCAGCCGAAGCTCCAAGGCTTGTGTTGATCAAAAGATCAGCACCTGCATATAGATCCCAATGCCACGCCGTCAGACCACTCTCATACGTATTGCCGTTGATCTTAGGGAATACTGCTACGTGGGCACCTGTAGCCTGAAG
>DEAF01000017.1 GCA_002346625.1 Gemmatimonadales bacterium UBA2989 | reverse complement strand
CCAGTGCCGGTGGCAATATCTAAGGCTATTCCTCTTTCCTGAGACAATCCTTTTACCACAGTTTGTTTTTTCCATCTATAGTGCATAAATCCGGTCATTACCGAATTTAACAAGTCGTATCGAGGCGCTATTCTGGAGAATAGCGAACGTACATATAGTGCTTTATCATCCCCGTGTAGTTGCGACTTAATGTTGGCCTCCAGTGTTTTAGCTTGATAAGGATAACTGCAATATTGGATTTGTCAGTATTCGATTATTGATAGAGTGTTCAAAAGAGCGGATCCTTATCCGATTTATCGTATTGCAGATGAGAAGGTAGGGAATCGGTGACACCTGATGCTACGAGTGCTCGTGAGACGACGAAGTCTGTCACATCATCTATGCTTTGAGGATGTAAATAGAAAGCTGGGTCAGGAGTGACTATAGTGGTGCCAAGTTTAGCTAGTCGCAGCATGTTCTCCAAGTGGATTGTAGAGAGAGGGCTTTCTCTTGGTACTATCACCAGTTTGCGTCCCTCTTTAATGGTTACATCGGCACATCGCTGAATGAGATTTTCAGATATACCGTGGGAGATTGATGCAACTGTATTCATACTGCACGGGATTATTAACATCCCTTGCGTAGGGAAGGAACCGCTTGCGATACGCGCGTTGATTTGGCCAATCCCGTAATGATTGAAATCAGGTGAGGCTTGCCAGCGCTCGAGCGCACTGCCAAATGACTCGTCCATTTCTTCTGCCCATACTAGCCTTCCTGCTGTTGAGCACACTAACTCTACCGGTACTTTGATATCAAGCAGTCGATCAATCGCTAATCGTGCTAGAGCGGAGCCGCTAGCTCCAGTGATTGCAACTATTAATGGCTTCATAGTGATTCCTTAAGACACTACTAGTGTCAGTATTGTGCCTAGAAGCATGGTCATGCTAACTAGGGCGTTAAGAGAGGAGAATACCTTCATGATATTCCCAAGATCTTTTGCAAGCAATTGGTGTTCCCATAGTAGGATCAGCGTAGCAGTGATCCATGCAACGTAATAAGGCCAAGCGAGACTCATCAGCACGCCTAGGACTAGTAATCCTACAGAAGTTAGGGTATGTAATACTCTGGAAACCCATAGAGCGGTGGCTACTCCAAATCGCGCTGGTATAGCGTTGACCCGATTTGCCCTGTCAAAGTCGACGTCGTTGATGGTATTGAAAATGTCGAAGCCACTAGCGAATGCAGCTACGGATGCAGTTAATATAATCCCTTCTATTGGTAAATGTCCTGTGACTGCTATCCACGCTCCCGCAGGGGCGATGGATAAGGTACAGCCGAGGAAAAAGTGTGTCATCCATGAAATGCGTTTAACGTATGAATAGCCTACGATGGCGAAAATGGCGACTGGGCTGAGTACCAGTGCTGTAGTATTTAGCATTCCGGCAGATACGATAGTTGCAGTGATGCCTATTATGGCAAGGATAATCAGAGGCCGTTTGGTCAGTAGTCCTTGAGGGATGTGGCGTGATTGGGTTCGAGGGTTTTTTGCATCCATGTCTCGATCGATGACACGGTTTAGCGCCATTCCCGCATTACGTGCTCCGATCATGGCAATAGTGATCCAGAGGAATGTATCTAGGCCGGGGAATGATTGTTGAGCAAGAAGCATTCCTATATAAGCGAATGGCAACGCGAAAAGGCTTTGCTCCATTTTTACAGCTTCTAATATATACTTCGCTACTTGAATAGGTGAGGATCGGTTTGTTGAGATACTAGATGCCATAATCCTCCCATTTCTCAGTGACGAGCTTCTTTATCTCGTTTTCCATTTCTATTTCCGGTGGCCAGTCATTGCTGCGAGGTTCGCCGGGGATTTTGTGAGTAGCATCGATTCCTATTTTGGTTCCCACTCTGAACTCTCCGGCGGTAGCATAGTCGAGATCATCTACGGGACCTTTAGTCATGAGAAGATCAGTTTCCGGGTTAATGTTAGCGGTTACTCTCCAAACCACCTCGGACGCGTTCTGGATGTCGACGAAATCGTCGAGCACTATAATGGTCTTCGTGAGCATTAATAATCCTAACCCCCATATGGCATGCATGACCTTTTGTGCCTGCCCCGGGAATTCTTTACGTATAGACACGATCATCAAATTATGAAATATGCCTTCCCCTGGCATGTTTATATCGCGTATTTCTGGTAATAATAATTGGATTAGTGGGAGGAATGTGCGCTCAGTAGCTTTGCCCATAAAATAATCTTCTTGTATTGGTTTCCCTACGACGACAGTGGGATAAACCGGTGATTTACGGTGTGTGATGGTTGTGATGTGAAATACCGAATAGGGTTCCTTCAGAGAGTAATAACCGGTATGGTCACCGAAGGGGCCCTCCTCCATGGTTTCTCCTGGTGTGACGTACCCTTCTAGAATGAATTCCGCATGGGCAGGGACTTCAATGTTCACAGTTTTTGCTTTCACTAGTTCGATAGGCTGAGATCGTATGAACCCAGCCATCATGAATTCATCCACACTTGGAGGTAATGGGGCACTGCCGGTCCAGATGGTGGCAGGGTCTCCTCCTAACGCGACGGCTACTTCAAGTTTAGGACTAGCTTGTTCTCTAGCTAGTCTTGCATGATGTGCCCCGACCTTATGAGTTTGCCAGTGCATGCCTGTAGTATTGCGATCAAATACTTGCATTCGATACGTACCGACGTTTCTAATGCCAGTTTCGGGGTCTTGGGTAATTACTAAGGGGAGAGTGATAAATCTTCCTGCATCGAGGGGCCAGCACTTGAGGATTGGCAAGTCGAAAAGATTAACATCCTCTCCATTTAACACTACTTCTTGGCAGGGAGCGCTACTCACAAGTTTGGGTTTGTATGAAGCCAATTTAACGAGGTCGCCTAAGGCTCGCATTTTTGCCAATATTGTTTCAGGGGGGCCTGACTGAGCCATTCCTATCAGTGATTGTATACGGTGACCTAATTCATCTAAATTTTCGGATCCTAGTGCCCAACCCATTCTCTTGAGGGTGCCATACATATTGATGAGAAGAGGGTATTGATACCCTTCGACATTTTCAAAAAGCAAAGCAGGCCCTTGGTTTGCAATAGTACGCGTGGTGATTTCGGTTATTTCAAGATCCCACGTAACGGGGGTTTTGATACGAACTAGCTCTCCCTTTGCTTCTAAAAAATCAATAAATTCATGTAGATCCTTGAAATTCACATTATCTCCTACAGGTAGTTTTGAAAGTTGTATGACGGCCAGAATTGGATTTTCCTACTGCCATAGTCTATGAAGTGGCGTACTGAGAGTCAAATGTTAAGAAGGGGCTGGATCTTCCCCCAAACAATCTCCGCAATTTGATCAGGCTTTAGGTCCGCGTCTATGACGATCCAATCCCGTGGATTTTCTTGTGCCATAGCGAGATATCCATCGCGGATCTTGGTGTGAAAATCTAGAGCTTCTCTTTCGAATCTGTCCCGCGGATCTGGTCGGCGGCTAAGAGCTTTTTGCGGTGGTATGTCGAGAAGTACGATTACATCGGGGACTACCTGATGACTAGCTATCTCATTAATCGTCTTTACTGTCTGAAGGGGAATCTCCCGTCCGTAACTTTGGTATGCCATGGTTGAGTAGATAAATCTATCCATTATCACATGGACCTCTTTGCGAAGTTGGGGAATAACGAGTTGTTCAATGAGTAAGGATCGAGCAGCGTTAAATAAATATAATTCGGACATAGGGGTTAGATCTTCTTGGTCAAGGATAATATTTCTTATAAGTTCTCCTGATGCGGTACCACCGGGTTCTCTGGTCGTTATAGCATGCTGATTGACACTTTCTAATTTGTCCCTGAGGATTTGGGTTTGTGTGGTCTTACCGCTACCTTCGACTCCTTCAAAGACGATTAAGAGTGCCATAAATGGATTAATCCTCCATGTTCAGTTGAGTCTGTTTGACTTCAGGTCGGCTTTATTCTGAAGGCATATACTGGTATTGGGTTACTGATGGTAAAGTGTGACTCGTCTTTTTGGGTCTCTGCCCCTACTTTTACTGTTCACATTACTCTCGCTAGCTAGCACGTGCTGCAATCTGCGGATGTATGCATTTTGTGGTTCTAGCTCCACTTCATATTCACCTTGATGGACTCGGTCGACTCCACTTGCTGCGTCGGTTAGTGCGGTGTGAACTCCAATTTGTCCAGATCTCGGTGAGGATAGATTTCTTATGAAGTGGTCTAGTTGGCCTTCAGTGTTTTTCCTCAACACATATATCGGAACTCCTTGATGTTGGGCATTTTGTAGCAGCGTAGATCTTTTTCTATACTGTGCCTTCGTGGTTAAAAGTACATCAGTTTGCTTTAAGTCATCAACGAGTTCAATGTTGGCTGGATTGCGGGTAAGAAATTCCCGTACTCGTGCGACGCCAACACCATATGGCAAAACACGGGTATTTGGGATGGAAGAACTCTGGTCTGTAGAGAGTGAGGACCAGGGAGTTTCCTCTGTTTGGGACAGCCCTCGGTCAGATTTGTCGTATTCGGGCGTGTCTAGTATGTCTGAGCTTTCCGTAGGCTCAGAGGTCTGCCCAGCAACTTGTCCTGACGAATATGTGTCTTGAAATCCTATTTGGCTGCGAGAAATGACTCCTGCCGAATCGATTTGACGTATTTCGGGAGTAGGGGAAATTCCTCTTAATAGCCTGTCTATAGTACTAGCAACGTCTCGATGTATAGCCACCTGATCTCGGGCCGCAAGTTCAATAAGGATTGGGAATGAAGGTGGCCCCTTTCTTTCCAGAACAGTTTTTTGACCGCGCCTTCTGCGGGCTTCTTGATCTCCTAACGTGACTGTTTGGATTCCTCCAACGAGATCGGATAATGTGGGGTTCAACATGAGATTTTGTAGAGTGTTGCCGTGGGCAGTGGCGATCAACTGGACGCCTCGCTCTGCAATTGTTCGTGCTGCTGCTGCCTCGAGTTCTGTGCCCATTTCGTCAATTAATATAACTTCAGGCATATGATTTTCCACTGCTTCAATCATGACCTGATGCTGTTGATTGGGTTTTGGTACTTGAAGTCGTCGGGCTTTCCCGATAGCTGCATGAGGGATATCTCCATCTCCTGCTATTTCGTTGGAAGTGTCAACTATTACAACTCGCCGGTTTGCTTCGCTGGCGAGTACTCTTGCCATTTCGCGAAGCATGGTAGTTTTACCGATCCCTGGTTTACCAATGAGCAATAAACTTCTCCCGGAATATATGAGATCTTCAATTATTCTTATTGTTCCCGTTACAGCTCGTCCGACTCGGCACGTCAGCCCAATAATCTTTCCGCCTCGGTTTCGGATCGCTGATATCCGGTGAAGAGATTGTTCAATACCGGCACGATTGTCTTCCCCAAAATCACCGATTCGTTCTGTGATGTAATTGATATCCATTGAGGTTACATCGTTTTCACTCAGTTCAATCTCGAGGTCAGTGAAACGTGCTTGTGGTTTCCGTCCCAAATCAAGGATTACTTCTATCAGATCGTTGCTTAGATCGTATGGATACAGTCCTTGTTGGATGGAGACTGGTAATATTGATAAGAAAGACCCAATGTCACCATCGAAATTTGGGGAGTGGAAAGAGGAGTTATCAGTGTAGGAGTCAAGCATTACTCTGGGATCTCCTTTAGATGTGATTTATTGGTTCACAAGCTGCTCAACATAGATGTCATATCTTATTTCATTCTTGTGCTACGCGGTGATTGGTTGCGGATTCTATGAAATATTGGTGAAACCTGTCGTCCCTTGTTAATTCAGGATGGAATGCAGTAACCAGTACATTGTTTTGTCTTGCGGCCACTGTAGTGCCATCTTGTAGCCTTGCTAACACGGTCACGGTATCATCCATGTCAACTATGACTGGAGCTCGTATAAAGATAGCGTTGAAAGGAGGAGATCCAATTTCCGGAATCGTTAGCTCTTGTTCGAAGCTTTCCTTTTGCCTTCCAAATGCATTTCGATTTACAGTTATATCGATTAGGCCTAGGGGGCTTGGCTCGTGTTGAATCAATTTCTTTGCGAGTATGATCATACCTGCGCAAGTACCCCATACTGGGAGGCCTTCTTTGATTAGGGATGTTAATTCCGTGCCCAGCGTTTTTGTGTCTGAGGAGCTAGCACGTTTCTGGAGTAGATGGGCCATGGTGGTACTTTCGCCGCCAGGAACGATCAGACCATCTAGATTTGCTAGGTCGTTCGGTTTTCTTACCTCTTGTGCTTGAACTGATAGGCGACTGAGCGTAGCGCTATGTTCTTGATAATCTCCTTGTAGTGCCAATACGCCGAATCGCTTCAATTTACTCAGATTCCTCCGCAGCTATTGAATTGCATAAATTCTTGGGTTAACGATTGTTTTGTACCATACATTTACTGGTGTACTACCATCCTCGAACCGACAAAGCTTCTTGTGGATTCATATCACGGACGGATAGTCCGGACATAGGATCTCCGATACCCTCAGAAACCTCGGCTATTATCTTTGGATCCTGATAATGCGTGGTAGCTTGTACAACAGCATTAGCCATTTTTTCGGGGTCTGATGATTTGAAAATGCCAGACCCAACAAATACCCCTTCAGCGCCTAATTGCATCATGAGTGCAGCGTCTGCAGGAGTTGCTATACCTCCTGCCGCGAAATTGACTACAGGTAATTTGCCAGTTTCTTTAATTTGGATGACTAGTTCCAATGGAGCCCCAAGCTGCTTTGCCTCCGTCATTAGTTCATCCTGAGTTAATGTTGTTACACGTTTAATGTCATTCATTAATGTCTTCATGTGCCGTACTGCCTCTACTACGTCTCCCGTGCCCGCTTCCCCTTTAGTGCGGATCATGGCTGCCCCTTCTCCGATTCTACGGAGCGCTTCCCCAAGATCTCTGCAGCCGCATACGAATGGAACCGAGTAATTATGCTTCCATATATGGTTGTTTTCGTCCGCTGGTGTGAGTACTTCGGATTCATCTATATAATCGACTCCGAGTGCTTGAAGGACCTGCGCTTCGACAAAGTGTCCTATTCTGGACTTTGCCATCACAGGGATGCTGACCGCTCCCATTATCTCTTTGATTTTTGTGGGATCAGCCATGCGGGCTACTCCCCCTGCAGCGCGTATATCAGCAGGAACACGCTCCAAAGCCATCACTGCGCAGGCGCCTGCTTTTTGGGCAATTTCTGCCTGATCTGCAGTGGCCACATCCATTATGACTCCCCCCTTGAGCATTTGGGCGAGCCCAGATTTGACTTGAAATGTTGCAGTCTCCATCGGTGTAGTCCTTCCCTGTGATTTCTAGCGATTTCTCTGGCGATAAATTTATCTTTATGGGTGTGAGCTAATTATAGCGGGCATAAGAGTGGCTCGCAAGAAACTAGGCAGAGATATTAGTTATATACGCTTGTGTCCTATCTTTGTGGCAGCATTTTTGTATAATGGTTTCTCAGCTGGTGCTAGTTCTGTTCAGATTCTATAGTTATTTCTGACGTGACGCATGCGAGTGGGGGACTTCTAGCGAGTATGACCAAAAAAACTGGCGATATAAGGGACATATGGTCAAGGTTTACTACGGGAGTTGCAGTGATCACTACGCTCGAGGATCTTTCGAGTGACTTATGGACTGCTAGCCAGGTGACTGGCGAGAGTGATTTTCCAACTTCGGTCCATGGGATGACTGCAAATGCTCTATGTTCGGTTTCCATTGATCCTCCATTACTATTGTTGTCCGTTGGGTTTGGGCGAAGGTCACGGAATCTGATAGAGGTCAGGAATAGATTTGGCGTCAATTTTCTAAACACGGCACAATTAGACATTGCCGTTAACTTCTCCAGTAGCGATCCTGATCTCAATAGATCTGGGGCAGTTGATTATTGGTACACTGAACAGGGAACGCCTATGATTGCTAACAGTTTGGCTTATATAGACTGTAAAGTGGTTAATCATTTTGAAGTCGCCGATCATGTAATATTTATTGGAGAAGCCGAGCATTTTGACTTAGGTGAAGGAGAGCCACTCGTGTACTATGAACGAGGGTACAGGAGTCTCAATAATGGTGATGATTAAATGTCCCATCGACGTAAAACAAATTAGGAATGGACAAATAAATCAATGAGTACTAATCAAATTCGTCCCAAAGACATATTATTATCCGGCGATAAGATCTCCATTGAATGGCAGGACAACCATACTAGTGAATACAGTTCGCGTGATCTGCGCTTGGGTTGCAGATGTGCAGCATGTATAGATGAGTGGACACAACGACCAATCCTTGATCCGGTAACGGTTCCCGCTCAAGTAGAAATCCTTGATTATCTTCCTGTCGGAAACTACGCTTACCAGTTTTTGTTTAACGATGAGCATTACACGGGTATATACACGTTCGAGTTTTTGAGGTCTCTTTGTGGGTGTTCGTCCTGTCAGGGTGGGTAAAAAGGGAGCTTTGCATTTCTAGGACGGTGAGTCTGTTATGGTCTTAGTTTCCGGTGAGAGTTGCGTATTGATCGTCACTAATTGCTGCTCCATATGTTCTAACTGGATCCACAATTCTTCGACCTCTTGCTTAAGTTGGTTGTATTTCTCTCCATAAGTCGAAATTTGGTCTGGGTCGCTCAGCTCTCCTGGGTTTGACAGTAACGTGCCTAATTCCCCAATTGCAGTTTCATGGCTAGCTATTAGAGTTTCTAAATCAGCTATTTCTCTGGCGACCTTGCGTGACTCTTTTTCGATGAGTTTGGATTGGTTTCGTTTATCTGGAGATATGGCTAGTTCTTGCCTTGATGGCTTTTTTGTCTGTGAGGGTTTCTTCTCTGGTTTTTTGGTCTCATTTGGTTTGTCATGTTCATGATGGGCTTTGTGGTATAGGTAAGAATTGTAGTTGCCATCAAAAAGGTAGGGAGTTCCATCGCTTATTTCTAGGATTTTGGTGGCGACTTCTTGGATTAAAGTTCGG
>DEAF01000030.1 GCA_002346625.1 Gemmatimonadales bacterium UBA2989 | reverse complement strand
GCTCTTGCAGCCGAAGTTTTGGATTTTATCACACCGCATGTGCAACAAGGCATCACGACAGATGCATTAGATTCTCTATGCTACGACTTCATAGTTGACAGGAATGCGATACCCGCCCCACTTAACTATCGGGGCTTCCCCAAATCAATATGCACCTCACTCAATCATGTTGTATGCCATGGTATCCCTGGGGAAAAGAAATTAAGAGATGGAGATATTATCAATATTGACATAACCGTCATCTTAGAAGGATGGCATGGCGACTCCAGCCGAATGTTTCTGGTCGGCAAGGTTCCCTTAAAGGCACGTCGGCTAGTGGAAATCACCTATGAAGCCATGATGAGGGGCATAGAAGTAGTTAAGCCAGGCGCCACTCTTGGAGATATCGGACACGCAATCCAGACTTTTGCCGAGAAACACCGCTATTCGGTTGTGCGTGACTTCTGTGGACATGGGATAGGACAGGTGTTCCATGACGCTCCCAGCGTGCTGCACTATGGGAGAGAAGGAGATGGAATGGAACTGGCGGAGGGAATGTTTTTTACAATCGAACCTATGATTAATCAGGGCAAACTCGACGTAAAAATCTTAGAAGATGGATGGACGGCAGTGACCCGCGATCGCTCATTATCTGCCCAGTTTGAACACTCCCTTGGCGTTACCAAAAATGGCCATAAAATTTTTACCGTATCGCCCAAAGGATACCATTGCCCGCCGTACTAAGCTCCTCGCGGAACGCATAACCCTAACACCCAGGACATACAGGAGCCCGAAAATTTAGTGCCTTAGGCCCTCAAGAATTCTTCCACAAAATCTAATCGATCTTGGCCAAAAAACATCTCGTCCCCAACAAAAAAAGTAGGAGCTCCAAAAGCTCCTCTTTCTGCCGCACTTTCGGTATTGCGGATCAAACGGTCCTTGACTGACTGCTCTTGTACTCGAGAAAAAATATGCTTTGGATCTAGACCAGCCGTCTCGAAGGTTTGACTAACCACTTCAGGGTCATCCATTTTTTTTGATTCCACCCACATGGCACGAAAAACACAATCGAGATATTCATCTAAATTTTCGTCCTCCTGAGCGGCAATAGCACCTCGCATTAAATGCAATGTATTGACAGGAAAGTGTTCATTTCTCTGATAAGGAACTCCATATCTCTCCGCAAACCGCGCTATATCTTTAGACATCCACTCCGATTTTGGCTTGAGGAAAGCCGGGCTCTGGTTTCCGACAGCTTTGAAAAGCCCTCCCAAAAGCATCGGCGTCCATTCAATTTGGGCACTCGTATTTTCTGCAATAGCGGGTAACTGGGTGTAAGCCAAATAAGCTGTGGGGCTGCCCACATCAAACAAAAATTCTACCTTCTTCGACATAAAAACACTCCCTAGCTTGTATTAGGCATCCCTCAACAAAAGCACACCTTATCAATAGACCTCGACAACATAGACAAAGAATTATGCATTTGACTAATGCCACCAATTCATTCGTTAGCGCAGAGCCGCAGCGATATTGCCACCGTCCACTGTTAGCACAGCACCAGTTGTCCTGGGTGACAAGGCAAGATCCACAAAGGCCTTAGCCACGTGCTCGGCTGCCACCTCCTGGCCTAAAAGGTTATTACTCATATATTGTTCCACATCTTGCCCACGAGACTGGGCACGAGATGAAATCATTTCAGCAGTCATAATCCCAGACCGGATTCTGTCAGCATTTACAGCATTCGACCTAATGCCATCCCCCCCGTAATCAAGCGCATACTGACGAGAAAGAAACATGGTTGCCGATTTTGGAAGCCCATAGGGTCCAAAATTTTTCCCAGGATTTACAGCTTGCTTAGAAACATTAAATAAAAGCACACCTCCCATACCTTGAGTTCGCATTATCTCAACAGCGCAACTAGCCACGTTTTGGTGAGCAAAGAAATTTACCTCAAAACTCCGTCTTAGAACTTCGTCTGACACTTCCCCTATGCGGCCTTGCAATGCAATCCCTGCATTGGATACAAGGATATCAACGCCCCCACATAAGGCCGTTATTTGATTGAACGCCGACGCCACCTGTCGCGGCTTCGTGACATCACAACATATGGGGTATCCTCCGATATCCTCGGCCGTTAATTTCAATCCCTTCTCGGAAAAATCAAGCAGAATCACTTCTGCGCCTTCATCTTGGAACGCCTTAGCGGTCGCCTTACCTATAGCCCCTGCCGCCCCCGTCACCACAACTACCTTTCCTGACAACTTCGACCTAGCAGTCCCTCCCAACTTAGCTTGCTCTAATGGCCAATATTCGATGTCAAAAATCTCTTTCTCAGAAATACTCTCAAACGCCCCAACTCTTTCGGCATCACTGGCAACCTGAATATTAGTCTCAGCCAAATCAGCAACGATTTTTGCGGTTTTTAAATCCTTCCCTAGAGCAAACAGGCCTATATCCTTCACCAGGATAACTCGTGGCAGAGGATCTAGAGGAATTTTAGGAGTTTGTTGGTTCGAGTTATTTCGTGCAAAATAATCATGGTAGTGTTTCCCATAGTCTTGCAACTTTCTGCCAAAATAATCAGCCCAATTCGATAATTCGTCAATTTTAGGCGCATCCAGCAGCAGTGGCCACGGCTTAGTTCTAATTACAAGATCAGGCGTTACTGGACCGGACATCACCAATCGCGATGCCTCCTTCGAAATGCTGTAAGATCTTATGGCCCGGCTAGTACGAAAGCTAACTATAAATGGGCGTGCCTCCCCATCTTCCCGGTCTGATACCACACACCTACCCCTAATAACTGGGGCTATATCATGACTTGGCACCGAGTCAGGAATCGGTTTTACATCAGACACTGCAGAATCCGGAATATTGGATTCTGCTAACGTGACCAACCCTATCATGCGATTGTAAGATTCTTCAGCCGTCTCGCCGAAAGTAAAAATACCATGCTTTAGTAAGATCAAGCCTTCAGAATTCGGGCTAGCCCTGAATACATCCAGAGCGCTTTTCGCAAGTTGAAATCCCGGCATTATATAAGGAACTAAAGCTGCCCTGCTACCAAAGATCTCCTCACACATTT